>DATLCW010000380.1:0-70802 GCA_035526195.1 Bryobacteraceae bacterium | reverse complement strand
GTACACGACACGACCCGGGTGACTAATAGCGCCCCATGAAAATGTCCCGCCAGGCAACTTGAGTGTATATGACCCTCGAAGTTGGGCTTGAAAACCCGCTTTTAACAACCTAGCTACGAATTCTTCATTACGCCCGTCCTTCATCAACTGTGAATGCTGACTAGGTAGAACATTCACCAAGACAGCAGCGCGCGGACTCTCGGCAAGTTGGTTCAGCCCCAATGGTTTAAGCTTTTTAGCATTCCAATGCTTAACGATGCCCTGAGTAACCTGCCGTTGTCGATTAAGAAAGAAAAACCCCCCCAAACTGCCGTTTTTCGAAATGTCCCCCGCCAT
This sequence comes from Bryobacteraceae bacterium, assembly GCA_035526195.1. Lineage (GTDB taxonomy): Bacteria > Acidobacteriota > Terriglobia > Bryobacterales > Bryobacteraceae > CADEFT01. The sequence continues at coordinate 70,466 of DATLCW010000380.1, read as the reverse complement.
GGGATTCTGATGCTGATCGCTCGAGATACTGATCTCTTGCTTTAGGTAGGTGGCTAGCTCGTCAACCGTAACCACACCATCGCCTCGTGTACCTCCCGGATTGACGGGTGCAATATCGGCTTGGCCATCTAACCCAGCAAAAAGTTTTTCAAAGAACACACTCCCCTCCCCGAGCCGGGGATCATGCCAAGATTGCTCTTTTGCTCCACCCGCAGTTATGGCGTGGGCACCCGGGTACTTTGGAACATACGTATTAGAGCCGAATGAACGACGTAAAAAAGCACCGCTATAGCAGGCGTTGATCAGCACAAGAATTTGGTGACCTGCGTCAACAGTGCTGTCAACCAGAACACGGATCGAATCGAGGTTGATGCTGTTACGTTTATCCTGCATGCTGTCGGCAGCGCTCGTCAGTAAATAACCTGCGCTGCCTTCTGTAATGCCGTGTCCGCTATACCCAAACAGGAACCGTGACCTCGGTGACTGCTTCAAGCGTTCAGGAAAGTACACCTCAAGGAAGTAGCGCAGGTTGTTGTAAGTCATATCCGCGTTCTTAAGCACAACAATCTCATCAAAAAATTCCTGGTCTTTTAGGTAAGTCTGCAGATGTTGCAGATCCGCCTCCGCCGGTCGGAGCTCCCGTTCAATAGAGGGCAAGCTGGGATAACGTGTAACACCTGCGATTAGGGCGAAACTTCGCCCTACCTCCAGACTAGTAAGCCCCACCAAATTAAGTGCTTTCTCTGGCATCGAGCGCCTGTCTTCGTAGTGCATGAAAAAACGCTTGTACTCTGAATACACGCTCTGGGCACGACCGAAGCCCAGGATAGTGTAAACGCACAGCGTCCAACGGAGGAACTTCATCAGTTTGAAACTCATTTTACAACACCCGGCTTGGACGCATCTTTCTGCCTGTTTGGCCGCGCTTCGTTAAGCAGCGCATGCCAGAAGAAACCGTTCTGAAAGGCCAGGAGCGCGAACCACACCAATTGCATGTCCTTCAAGTCAGTCATTCCTTGCATGCTTCCGATAAGCGGTATAAGGACGATAGGCGAGATACACAGTGGTTTAAGCAGTCTTGGCCAAGAAAACCGCCCCTTCAAGTAGAAAACGTAGTGAGCGGCGATCCCAAGCACGCTAGCAACGAACATGCAAAGTATGGTTATCATCGGCGATGTTCCGGTACCGAACGCTACTCGACCGGTGACGGCGTTGTTGATGAGAAGTGCCAGAATCACCATGGCGACGAGTGCGCATAAATCTGTCAGAATGCGCGCCATACGCCGCTCCTGTATGAAATCGAAGACACTCGCAACCAAGTAGACGACGACGCAGATCTTAAGAAACGTGCCGACTGGCATTAGAAACCTCCACAGCCGACTGAAACGCTTCGCCTCGTTATCCTGCCGGCCCCTTCGCGCCCAATTCGTAGCATCGTAGGAAAGGTGCTCCTTCCTGCTGGGAAGGTAATGGGTTGAGGGCAGCCGCTAACTGCGAGCCGCCCTTTTTGTCGAGGGGTTAATGGCCTGACTGTTGTCGGTCGGATCAACAAGGGTGTACGTCGTTCCCTTAGCTGGTGCCGGCGGTAGTGTCTCCTCTTTGACGAATGTTATCTCTGCTCCTTTGCCGCCCCGTGGCCCAATCTGCTGATACTGTCCAGACTTGGGAGCCGGCTGTCCCGGCGGCAATCCGCTAGTTTTCGGCATGATGTTTTTTCCTTTGGATCTCAAGAGTAGGCTTTGAAAACGAGGAGGCCAATTATAATATTTGAATGTTTCAATTGCAGAATACTATCCCTGGACAGCTCGATAGTAGCGCTACCGAGCTGTCTCCTCCGTTCTGATCACTGCCATAATCCCCCGACTAATGGTATTCAGTCAAGAATTATATCTACATGCGGTATATAGCTTTACAAACGCACGTTAGTAGTATGCGCTACCCTAGTTCCGTGAAGCGGCGAAATTTCAGTGCCTCCATGAATGACCACCGGTGACTCACGGGCTAGATTGTACACGAGGTCAATGGAAGCCGTTACGGGCAAAAGCCCACGGATGTCAATATCCACGGTTTGGCGCTGCCACATTACAAGAACCGATGATAGAACAATATGGAAAAGCTAGACGGGCACTCTTCTGCTTGTTCCACCCCGGCAAGTGAATTGAGACCGTCTCAACAGGACCTAGGCGAGAACGCCGCGACGGGCCGGGAGGTCATTGCGGCCCCTGGATCGCCTCCTTCGGAGCCGATGCGCCAATCGAAAGTTTGCGGACCGCACTGCGTTTCAACTTCTCATCCGGGTCGAGATACTGCCGCGTCGTATCCAAATCGCTGTGCCCCATCAATCGCTGCACGGTAACGATGTCACACCCGCTTTCAAGCAGGCGGGTTGCATACGTATGCCTAAATTTATGGAGCGTAGCATCCGGAACGTTCACTGCAGCAGCGATGTCTTTCAATCGCCGCAGCAGGTGGGTATGCCGATTGCCGGTCTTTGTGGGAAACACCCACCGTGATGCTCGCGGCAGCTCTTGCAAGAATTCTGCAAGCTCCCGCGGTATCGGAATGATTCTCTCCTCGTAATCTTTCGGAGAAAAACCTTCTTTGCCCTCGCCACTAACGCGAACGGTGGCGTTATCCAGATTCTTGATCTCGACGTCCGGCCAAGTGAGATAGCAGAGTTCCTCCTCCCGGAATCCGGTGAGGAGTAGCGTCGCAAAAATTGTCTTTTCGCGACTATCGCAGGCGCTCAAGATGAGGTCGATTTCCTCCGGACGGTAGGTCGGCGGCCGGCGCTTCGCCTTCAGCCGTGGGTCTTTCAACTGTTTAAAGTTGGCGCAGGGATTGACGATCGGTAGATTGCGCTCTCTGATCAGGAAGAAGAAAAAAGTTCGGAGTACCGCGATCTCGTAATTGATCGTTCGGGGAGTGATTCGGCGATCCTTGTGCTGCTCGCTCGATTCCAGACTCCGGGTTGCTTTGTAATCATCGATGTCCGGGCGCGTGATAGCCTCGACGAAAGTCTTGCCACCTAAGATTCGCGTCACGTGATCGAGGACTGCCGTATATCGTTGGACGGTGCGGGGCTTATCGGGCGAGTGCACGCGTACATGCTGCAAGAACATCTCAATGGCTCCCATGATCGGCGTGAGCGGCACCTCCGCAGGTGCCGGCGCGACACTCTTACCGCCGAGGACCCTCTCCCCCATGAGCTCATTCCGCTTTCGCCTTTGAGCCTCCATGGTCTCGCTGGGGGTTTGCCCGGCAACCTGCCGCCGCCGTGTCTTACCTTCCCACCATTCCAGAAAGTAAGAGCCCGGCCGATCGTCCCACGCATACCGAGCGCCTGAGCGCTTCAGCGAAATGAACCGCCACTTGCCGCTGGCCTCTCGAATCTTCTTGATGATGCGAACTCGTTTAACGGCCGCCACTTGGTAACCCTTGGTGTCGATATTCTCGAATTTACCGACACCATGATGATACCATCATCTGCAAGTGATTGAATCAAAACTGTTTAAAATTTTATGGCGGAGAGAGAGGGATTCGAACCCTCGATACAGTTTCCCGTATACACGCTTTCCAAGCGTGCGCCTTCAACCACTCGGCCATCTCTCCACAAAGGACGGATCCTTATTTAGACTAGCACAGCCGTCCTCCACCGCCGGAGCGCAAAAGGCCTATTCCCTGAACAGCGCCGTCGGTTCTAAGCCGCGACCGGGCGTTCGCAAGGCTCACCGCCTCTCCAGTTGCTTCTCCGATTCCCGCGTCAGCACCTTCACGCCCAGACTCAGTACCAGCGCCAGAACGAAGGCGGCGGCCAAAAGAAACCAGACGTTCGCCTTCAACCAGCCCATCGTACCGTGCCCGAGTTGCGATCCCAGCCACGCCAGTCCTAGATAGCGAGGTACCCGGGCAGCGAGGAGCACACCCAGAAACGTGAGTGGCTTCACTCCGAACGCTCCGGCGCACAGCACAAACACCTTCAACGGCAGCGGAATCGGCAACAGTGCGGGAACGAAGACCGTAATCAACCCATAGGACTGAAACCAGATTCGGAGGGCGTTGGCCCGCGGAGTCTGGGTCGCTCTTTCCAAGTAGGCCTCTCCCCCTTTGCGTCCCAAATAGTAGAGAATCATGCTGCCAATGGTCGATCCCGCAATCGCCATCAGGGCATCTACATACGCTCCTTCCGGTTTGATGGCGGCCGTTGCCACCAGCAACGCGTCCACGGCCGCCGGCAAGGGCACGCCCGCGGAATCGAGAATCGCCAGAAAGAAGACGCCGAACGGACCCCAGGAGGTCAAAACGCCAACAGTAGCCTTCAAACCTCTATTGTCCCATTAACTCGATCAATTGCCGCTCGTCCAAGACTGGAACGCCCAATTCTTTCGCCTTGTCAAGCTTGGATCCCGCATCTTCGCCCGCCACCACGTAGTGAGTCTTCCGGCTGACGCTTCCCGTTACCTTGCCTCCGGCCGCTTCGATCTTCGCCTTCGCCTCCTCGCGTGAAAGCCCCGCCAAAGTCCCGGTCAGCACCAGCGTTTTTCCCGCCAGCGGACCGCCTTCCGCGCGCTGCACGGCGTGTGTAAACCGGAGACCCGCCTGCCGCAGCCGCTCCACCAACTCCTGATTATGGGTCTCGTGGAAGAAACTTCGGATGCTCTGAGCAACCTTCGGCCCCACCTCTTCCGCCGTTTGCAGCGTCTCCGCATCGGCTTGGGCGATCCGGTCCAGATCGCCGAAGGTGGCCGCGAGAATCTGCGCTGTGCGCTCTCCTACAAACGCGATTCCCAGTCCGTTCAGGAGGCGCGGCAGCGGCTGTTTCCGCGAGCGTTCCATATTCTGCAGAATCTTTTGAGCGGACTTCTCCCCCATCCGCTCCAAGTCCAACAGTTGCTCCAACGTCAGATCGTAGATGTCCGCAATGCTTTTCACCAGCCCGCGCTCCACCAGCTGGTCCACCAGCGCTTCGCCCATGCCATCGATATCCATCACGCCCCGGGCGACAAAATGCAGCACCGACTCTTTCAGCCGGGCCGGGCAGTTGCTATTGATGCAGCGGCTGGCAGCCTCGCCGTCCGCCCGCACCACATCCCCGCTGCAAACAGGGCATTGGGACGGCATCCGGAATGGATGCCGGCTGTCACCCCGCTTCACCACCCGCACCACTTTCGGAATCACGTCTCCCGAGCGCTCGATCAGCACGCTATCGCCAATCTGAAGATCGAGCCGCGCGATCTCATCCTCGTTGTGCAGGGTGGCCCGCGCCACCGTCACGCCGCTCACAAACACAGGCCGCAGGTGCGCTACCGGCGTCAGCGCTCCCGTACGCCCCACCTGCACTCCGATATTCTCCACCACCGTCTCTTCCTGCCGCGCCGTGAATTTGAAAGCGATCGCCCACCGGGGAGCCTTGGCGGTCCATCCCAACGCCCTTTGCTGCGGCACGGAATCTACCTTCGCCACCACGCCATCGATCTCATAAGGCAGGTCTCCCCGCTGCGCCTCCCAGCTCTGGCAGTAATTGTAGAGTTCATTCACATCCATGCACACGCGGCGGTGCGTATTCACCTTGAAGCCCAGCTGAAGCATTGCCTCGAGCGACTCCCAGTGGCTCGCGAAATACGGCTTGCCCTCCACCAGAAACGAGTAAGGGAAAAAATCGAGCTGCCGCGAGGCCGTGACTGCCGGTTCCAGCACCCGCAGGCTTCCCGCGGCCGAATTCCGCGGATTCACGTATCTGGGCAGACCCTGCCGCTCCCGTTCTACGTTGAGCTGCAGAAAATGCTTCCGCGGCATAATCACCTCGCCCCTTACTTCAAAACGCGGCACCTCCGTCTTCACTTTCAGGGGCAGCGCGCGAATCGTGCGGGCATTGCCCGTGACATCCTCGCCCTCTACTCCATCACCCCGGGTGATCGCCATCCGCAGCCGCCCCTCCTCGTAGTGCGCGGCCATGGAAAGGCCGTCGAGCTTTAACTCCGCGACATACCGGAAGGGATCGCCGCCGAGCAGCTCCCGCACGCGGCGATCGAAATCGTACAGTTCCCCCTGGTTTAGAGCGTTATCCAGACTCAGCATCGCCGAGCTGTGCCGAACCTTTACAAAACCTTCGCGAGGTTTCCCTCCCACCCGCTGTGTCGGGGAGTCGGGTGTCAGCAGTTCAGGATGCTGCGCTTCCAGCTCCTGAAGCTCGCGCGTCATCGCATCGTAGGCGGCATCGCTGATCTCCGGTTGGTCCGCGACATAGTAGAGATGCTCGTGCCGCCTCAGTTCCGCACGCAGCTTTTCCACCTGATCGGTAACAGGATCCCGCATGAACGTTCTATTATGGCAGGTAGCAAAGGATCGGCCAAACCATCCCCCTCTATCGCCGCGCTTTCCTGATTTACAATCCGCTCGCTGGTAAATTGCGGCGTAATCCAGCCTTGCTGAGCGAGGTGATGCGCGTATTGGCTTCGCAGGGTCACGCCGTCACGCCGTCGCCCACGCAAAAGGCGGGACATGCGATGAGCCTCTCCCGGGAATGCCTTTCCGAAGGCGCGGATCTCATCCTCGCGGCGGGCGGCGACGGCACCATCAATGAGGTCGCCAACGGCATGGTGGGATCCCACGTTCCGCTTGCGATCCTGCCCGCCGGCACTGCCAATGTGCTGGCCACCGAAACCCGCCTCGGCGGCAACGCCATCCGCGTGGCCCATCAACTGGATCAGCTGAAGCCGGCGCGCATCGCTCTCGGCTTGCTCGCCGAGCCCGACGGCACCCCGCGCCGTCACTTCCTGGCCATGGCCGGCGCCGGACTGGACGCCCACATCGTTGTCAACCTGAATCCGCGAACCAAAGAGTTGCTGGGCAAAGGTGCTTACTGGCTGGCAAGCTTCCGATCCACCACCCGGCGGCTGCAGGAATTGCACGCGTCCTCGGAAGGCTCGACCATTCGCTGCAGTCTAGCCCTTGCCAGCCGCGTGCGGAATTACGGCGGGGATCTGGTGATCGCGGCGGGAGCGAGTATCCTAAAGGAACACCTTGAGCTAGTTCTATTTGAAGGCGAAAACCCCCTCCGTTACTTGAAGTATCTCTTTGGCGTAGCCACCGGCAAACTTTACGGCATGACAGGCATTACAGTCATCAAAACCCGAAGCCTGACTCTGCAAGCCGCCGGTAGTCCGGTGCACGTTCAGTTGGATGGCGAAGATTGCGGCACTCTCCCAGCCCGAGTGGAGCTTATCCCGGACGCGTTGACGCTCCTGCTGCCACCGGAATTCCTCGAACGCGAGCGCCGTCGATGGACAACCTGACGCATACTTTGACGGGCCTCATGCTGTCCCGCGCGGGGTTCAACCGCTGGTGCCCGCGCGCCACCCCGCTGCTGCTGGTCGCATCCAATCTCCCGGACATCGACATTCTCTTTGCTCTCGGCGGCTCGCTGGATTACCTCGACCAACACCGCGGCTATACACATTCCCTTACCGCCGCTCCGTTGCTCGGCGCCGCGGCGGCGACCCTGGTGCGGCTGTTCGACCGCAAGGCGCTGCCCTGGATGCGTGCGGCGATCCTCGCCACAGCCGGCATACTTTGCCATTTGTTGCTCGACTGGACCAACACGTACGGCATTCGTATGCTCCTGCCATTTTCCGGAGAATGGCTGCGCCTGGACATCACAAATGTCGTGGATGTCTGGATCTGGACAGTCCTGGCACTCTGTGTGGCCGGCCCTCTCCTATCCCGTCTGGTGAGTTCGGAAATCGGAGCCAAACCCGGCACCGGACGCGGCGCTGCGATCTTCGCCCTTGCCTTTCTGATTGGCTACAACTGCGGCCGCTACGTTGCCCATGAGCGGGCCGTCAACCTGCTGCTTTCTCATTCCTATTCCGGAGCTGCGCCCCGTCGCGTAGGCGCCTTTCCGCACTTCGCCAATCCCTGGGCGTGGACCACGGTAGTGGAAACGCCTTCGGCCGTAATCCTTCAAAAGATCAACCTGCTGCTGACCTATGACCCGACCGGAGGCGAAAGCTTCTTCTATCCTCCGCCGTCCCGAACTCTGGAGGCGGCGCGCTCGACAAGAACATTCCAACGCTACCTGAATTTCGCGCAATTCCCGCTCTGGCAGGTGGTCCCGCTAGACCGTCCGGAAGGAGGCGCGCGAGTCGATGTCATCGACCTTCGCTTTGGAGACCCGGGCCATCCCCGTTTCGTAGCCACCGCGGTAGTGAACGCCGCTTTTCGCGTGGACGAGGAGGGGTTTAGCTTCGGAAAGTAGATCCCGTGGTTGCGGCGAATGCGCCTCCCGCGTTACTCTCCGGCCTGGAGAGCATTCTTCGTACGATCATTGAAGATCGGCCCGTTGTGATCGTATTCTACCGCCTTTGAAGGCGCCTCCAGGTGGCGCGGGTTCTCAGATCCTCGCCACCTCGGATGGGGCTACCCGCATTAAAGAGATTGGAAGCGGTCTTCCACAGCCTTCCAATTCACCACATTCCACCAGGCGGTGATGTAGTCCGGACGGCGGTTCTGATACTTCAAATAATAAGCGTGCTCCCAGACATCCAGTCCCATGACGACGGACTTGCCTTCCATAACCGGCGTGTCCTGATTCGGTGTGGAAACGATGCTGATGGCCGAGCCGTCCTTCACCACCCATGCCCAGCCGGAACCGAACCTCCCAACTCCCGCCGCTGCAAACTTCTCTTTAAACCCATCAAAACTGCTGAAGGCCGCATTGACGGCGGTAGCAAAACCGCCTACTGGAGCTCCGCCGCCGCCGGGCCCCATCTGCGTCCAGAAAAGCGAGTGATTCCAATGTCCCCCGCCATTATTCCGGACGGCTGTGCGAATCGATTCCGGAACGATGGCGCAATTGTTCGCCAGTAACTCCTCAATGCTTTTTCCGGCCAGATCGGGGGCCGCTTCGAGCGCCTTATTCAGATTGGTTACGTAGGCCTGATGGTGCTTGCCATGGTGGATCTCCATGGTCGTTTTATCAATGTGCGGTTCCAGAGCGTCGTGCGCATAGGGTAGAGCGGGCAACGTGAACGCCATGCAATGTTCTCCTTCTGTCGTGCAAAATAGCTACTGCCTCCGATGATTCGGCGGCAGGCGAGGATTCAATCCTCTCATAGTATCGTGTAGTGAAGGAACATGTTCAGCCTTACGGCGTTTCTCGTTGTTCTGGCCCTTCTTGCGGCCCAGTCCCGTCATACCCTCCTGGTAAAACCAGGCAACGTCGTCATTGGTCACTACGATGCCAAAACTCCTCCCGCCTTGCGTATCAGGTCCGGAGATCTCGTGGAGATTCACACGCTCGGGGTGGGCCGCCCGGAGCAATTAGAGGCGGCGGGCCTGCCGCGCTCCGAGATGCAGCCCTCTCTCATCGAGGTCGTCAACGCGAAGCCCGATGAGCGCGGCCACTTTCTCACCGGGCCGGTTTACATTGAAGGCGCGGAACCCGGTGGTGTGCTGGAAGTGCAGATCCGCTCCATCCGCCTGGCTGTCAATTACGCCTACAACAGCATGGGAGCCAACGGAACGCTGGCCGATGAATTTCCGCAGGGTGGCCGGAGAATCATCCCACTCTATAACCTGGGCAACTTTGCCCGCTTCGCCGGAACCCGGATTCCGCTGCGCCCTTTTTTCGGAAGCATGGGCGTCGCTCCGCCCGAGTCCGCCGGACGCATCAGCAGCACCCCGCCCGGGATCCACGCCGGTAATCTCGACAATAAGGAATTGGTGGCCGGCACGAAGCTGTTCATCCCCATCCACGTCAGAGGTGCGCTGTTTCAAGTGGGCGATGGGCATGCCGCGCAAGGCGACGGCGAAGTGGATCAGACGGCGCTCGAAACCTCCCTGATTGGAGAATTCCGCTTCCTGGTTCATAACGACCGGACACTGAAATGGCCCCGGGCGGAGACGCCGACGCACTACATCGCGATGGGCATCGATGAGGATTTGCAGCAGGCCGTAAAGATTGCCGTGCAGGAGACGATAGCTTTTCTCATGGTGGAGAAACGTTTGTCAAAGGCCGATGCCTACATGCTTTGCAGCATGGCGGTAGATCTGCGCATCACCCAGTTGGTGGACCGGAAGAAAGGGGTGCATGCGATGATTCCCAAAGCGATTTTCCCGCCATAGCCAAAATCGCAAGTGGATAGACATACATTCGGGAATGTATCGTTCTTGACACATTGCAAGCCATTCTGTTAAGACTCAAGTTTGCGCGTGTATCGACTGTAAGCTGTCAAGCCGCCTGCCGGGTACGCTCGGCGGGCCGCCGTACATGGATCACGTTAACGTCCTTCGTTTGGAGACTTGACAAGATGAATGAAGTACGGGATCGCGCTGTTCGCATTCTCCTGACCGAGGACAATCAGGCGGACGTATACCTGATCCGTCAGGCCCTGAGCCAAAAGTTCGACCGGTTCGAACTCCAGGTATTATCGAACGGCGAAGAAGCCGTCAAAATGATCGACAGTCTGGGGCAGGGCGGACTCCTGCCCGACATTGTCCTGCTTGACTTGAACCTGCCGCGCTGCGACGGCAAGGAAATTCTCGGAAAACTCAGACAAATGCCGGGGGGCGATGTGATTCCCGTGATCATTATCACATCCTCGGATTCCCCCCGCGACCGCGATGACGTAGCCCGGCTGGGTGCCACGCGCTATTTCAAAAAGCCCTTCGAGCTAAGCGATTTCATGCGGATTGGCGATGTTGTAGAAGATATCTTAAGGGATACAAGCGTTGCCGCGAAAGATACGTACTGAGAAAACTTCTCCCGGAGGGTTGGGTATGAGCACCGCATCCGTTACGGATGTCCTTGATGCCGAGGTTCTGCTTGAGACCTTGACCAGATTCAAAGATGGCGACTTTTCCGCCCGTCTCCCCATCGCCCGAACGGGACTCGCGGGAAAGATTTCCGACACTCTGAATGAAATTTTCCGCCTCAATGGCCGGATGCTCCGCGAACTGGCGCGCATCAACAAAAACGTCGGCAAAGAGGGCAAGATCAACCAACGCGCTTCGATGGGCGAAGCTTCCGGAGACTGGTCCGAATGTATTGAGTCCGTGAATGGTCTCATCGGCGATCTCGTGCAGCCCTCCACCGAAGTGGCCCGCGTCATCGGCGCCGTCGCCAAAGGCGACCTCTCTCAAACCATGGCTGTGGAGGCCGATGGCCGGCCGCTCAAAGGTGAGTTTTTGCGCACCTCGCGCGTCGTCAATACGATGGTCGAGCAGCTCAACTCCTTTGCCTCGGAAGTGACACGCGTGGCCCGCGAAGTCGCCACCGAAGGTAAGTTAGGCGGCCAGGCGGAAGTGAAGGGCGTGGGCGGCGTATGGAAGGATCTCACCGATAGCGTGAACTCCATGGCCGGCAACCTCACCGCTCAGGTTCGCAACATCGCTGAGGTGACCACGGCGGTAGCCAATGGCGACCTCTCCCGTAAAATTACCGTGGATGTGCAGGGCGAAATTCTCGAGCTCAAAAACACCATCAACACCATGGTGGATCAATTGAGCTCGTTCGCATCGGAAGTAACTCGTGTGGCGCGCGAAGTGGGTACGGAAGGCAAGCTCGGCGGACAGGCTCAGGTAAAAGGCGTAGGCGGCGTGTGGAAGGATCTTACCGATAGCGTCAACTCTATGGCCGGTAACCTGACCAATCAGGTTCGTAATATTGCAGGTGTAACCACCGCGGTCGCTAAGGGAGATTTGTCCACCAAGATTACCGTGGACGCGCAAGGCGAAATTCTCGAGTTGAAGAACACCATCAACACCATGGTGGATCAGCTCAACGCGTTTGCATCCGAGGTGACGCGCGTGGCGCGCGAAGTGGGTACCGAAGGAATCCTCGGCGGACAGGCCGATGTGAAGGGCGTCGCCGGCACCTGGAAGGATTTGACGGACAGCGTGAACTCCGTGGCCGGCAACCTCACGGCCCAGGTCCGCAACATCGCCGAGGTGACGACTGCCGTCGCTAAAGGCGACCTTTCCCGCAAGATCACTGTGCCGGTTCGCGGCGAGGTTCTTGAGTTGAAGAACACCATCAACACCATGGTGGACCAGCTTAGCTCCTTCGCCTCGGAAGTTACGCGCGTGGCGCGCGAAGTGGGTACGGAAGGCATTCTCGGCGGTCAGGCCGAGGTGACCGGCGTCGCCGGTACGTGGCGCGATTTGACCGAAAGCGTCAATTCCATGGCCGGCAATTTGACCAGCCAGGTCCGCAACATCGCACAGGTCACCACGGCTGTCGCCAAGGGCGATCTTTCGACGAAAATTACCGTCGATGCCCGCGGCGAAATTCTGGCGCTCAAGAACACCATCAACATCATGGTGGATCAGCTCAACAGCTTTGCTTCCGAAGTCACCCGTGTAGCCCGCGAGGTCGGTACGGAAGGGAAACTCGGCGGCCAGGCGGAAGTGAAAGGAGTCGGCGGTGTCTGGAAGGATCTTACCGATAGCGTCAATTCCATGGCCGGCAACCTTACCGACCAGGTTCGAAATATTGCCGAAGTAACCACCGCTGTCGCCAACGGCGATCTTTCGCGAAAAATCACCGTCGACGTGCGCGGTGAAATTCTGAAACTGAAAAACACCATCAACACCATGGTGGATCAGTTGAACGCCTTTGCTTCGGAAGTCACCCGCGTCGCCCGCGAAGTGGGAACGGAAGGCGCGCTGGGCGGACAGGCGGATGTGAAGGGAGTCGGCGGCGTCTGGAAGGATCTTACCGACAGCGTCAACTCCATGGCCGGTAACCTTACTTCGCAGGTTCGAAACATCGCCGAAGTGACCACCGCCGTAGCCAACGGCGACCTCTCCCGTAAAATCACCGTCGACGTGCGCGGCGAAATTCGAGAGCTCAAGAACACCATCAACACGATGGTGGCCCAGTTGAACGCCTTCGCCTCGGAAGTCACCCGCGTCGCCCGCGAAGTGGGAACCGAAGGTAAGCTCGGCGGCCAGGCGGACGTGAAAGGCGTCGGCGGTACCTGGAAGGATCTCACCGATTCCGTCAACTCGATGGCGAGCAACCTCACCAATCAGGTTCGAAATATCGCCGAAGTAACTACCGCCGTCGCAAAGGGGGACCTCAGCCGTAAGATTACCGTGGACGTGCGCGGCGAAATTCTGGAGCTGAAGAACACCATCAACACCATGGTCGATCAGCTCAGCTCGTTCGCATCGGAAGTCACTCGTGTAGCCCGAGAGGTGGGTACCGAAGGCAAGCTCGGCGGACAGGCCGATGTGCGCGGCGTCGCCGGCACGTGGAAAGATCTTACCGATTCCGTCAATTCGATGGCCGGAAACCTTACCGGTCAGGTGCGAAATATCGCAGAGGTGACCACGGCCGTGGCCCGAGGCGATCTCAGCCGTAAAATCACGGTGGACGTGCGCGGGGAAATTCTGGAGCTGAAGAACACCATCAACACCATGGTGGACCAGCTCAACGCATTCGCCGGCGAAGTCACCCGCGTCGCCCGCGAAGTGGGAACGGAAGGCAAGCTCGGCGGCCAGGCGGATGTGAAGGGTGTCGGAGGTACCTGGAAGGATCTCACCGACAGCGTCAATTTCATGGCCGGCAACCTCACCAACCAGGTTCGCAACATCGCCCAGGTGACTACCGCCGTGGCTCGCGGTGATCTCTCCACAAAAATCACGGTGGATGCCCGCGGGGAAATTCTGGAGTTGAAGACCACCATCAACACCATGGTGGACCAGCTCAACGCGTTCGCCGGCGAAGTCACCCGCGTCGCGCGCGAAGTGGGAACGGAAGGGAAACTCGGCGGCCAGGCCGATGTGCGCGGCGTGGCCGGTACGTGGAAGGATCTCACGGACTCTGTAAACTCCATGGCGAGCAACCTCACCAACCAGGTCCGTAACATCGCCGGTGTGACCACCGCCGTCGCTAAGGGCGATTTGACCACCAAGATCACCGTTGATGCGCGCGGAGAAATTCTGGCGCTGAAGAACACCATCAACACCATGGTGGATCAGCTCAGCTCCTTCGCCTCCGAAGTAACGCGCGTGGCCCGCGAAGTGGGAACGGAAGGCAAACTCGGAGGCCAGGCGGAGGTGACAGGCGTTGCCGGTACCTGGAAAGATTTGACCGAAAGCGTCAATTCGATGGCCGGAAACCTCACCAACCAGGTCCGCAACATCGCGGAAGTCACCACCGCGGTGGCAAAGGGCGATCTATCCAGAAAGATTACCGTAGACGTGCGCGGAGAAATTCTCGAGCTGAAGAACACCATCAACACCATGGTGGATCAGCTTGGCTCGTTTGCCGCCGAAGTCACTCGCGTCGCCCGCGAAGTGGGTACCGAAGGAAAACTCGGCGGGCAGGCGGAAGTGCGCGGCGTCGCCGGTACCTGGAAAGATTTGACCGACAGCGTAAACTCAATGGCCGGCAATCTCACCGGGCAGGTGCGAAATATCGCTCACGTAACAACCGCGGTCGCCAACGGCGACTTGAGCCGAAAGATTACCGTGGACGTGCGCGGCGAAATTCTCGACTTGAAAAACACCATCAACACCATGGTGGATCAGCTCCACAGCTTTGCCTCGGAAGTCACCCGCGTGGCTCGGGAAGTCGGTACCGAAGGGAAACTTGGTGGGCAAGCCGAGGTGAAGGGCGTCGGGGGTACGTGGAAGGATTTGACCGACACTGTCAACTTCATGGCCGCCAACCTCACGACCCAGGTGCGCGGAATTGCCAACGTCGTCACCGCCGTCGCCAAGGGCGATCTGAAGCGCAAACTGGTACTCGAAACCAAGGGCGAAATTGCGCAGCTCGCCGACACCATCAACGGCATGATCGACACGCTCGCCGTGTTCGCCGATCAGGTCAGTAACGTGGCTCGCGAAGTCGGTATTGAAGGGAAACTCGGCGGCCAGGCCCGTGTCCCCGGAGCCGCCGGTATCTGGCGCGATTTGACCGACAATGTGAATGAGCTCGCCGCCAACCTCACCCGCCAGGTTCGCGCCATTGCGGACGTGGCTACAGCCGTGACCCAGGGCGACTTAACGCGATCTATCGCGGTGGAAGCGCAGGGCGAGGTCGCGGTGTTGAAAGATAATATCAACCAGATGATCGGTACGCTGGCCGAAACAACCCGCCAGAATCGCGATCAGGACTGGCTGAAAACGAACATCGCCAAGTTCACCGGAATGCTGCAAGGGCAGCGCGATCTGTTGACCGTATCCAAGTTGCTGCTCTCCGAGTTGACACCCTTGGTGGGCGCACAGGGAGGTAGTTTCTACATCGCCGAGTCAGCCGAGGAGCAATCCACGCTCAAACTGATGGCCGCTTACGCTCCTGACGACAGTGACCGCATTCCAAAATACTTTAAGTTGGGACAGGGGCTCGTGGGTCAGTGCGCGGCGGAACGGGCGCGCATTCTGGTAAATGATGTTCCCGCGGATGCCGTCAAAATCAGTTCCAGTCTCGCCGAGCGAACTCCCGTCAGCATTGTCGTGCTGCCGGTTTTGTTCGAGGATGAAGCAAAAGCCGTCATCGAGTTGGCTTCCTTCCGCCAGTTCAGCGACGTCCATCTGGCGTTTCTCGATCAGCTTACCCAGAGTATCGGTATCGTTTTGAACACCATCGCCGCCACCATGTGTACCGAAGAATTGCTCAAGCAGAGCCAGGCGCTCACCGAGCAGTTGCAGAAGACCAACGCGGAGCTGGAAGAAAAGGCGCAGTTGCTGGCCGAACAAAAAACCGAAGTCGAGACCAAGAATCGCGAAGTCGAGCAGGCCAAGGCCGCGTTGGAAGACAAAGCGGAGCAGTTGGCTGTCACTTCCAAGTACAAGAGCGAGTTTCTCGCCAACATGAGCCATGAGCTTCGCACGCCCCTCAACAACCTGTTGATCCTCGCCCAAATGCTTGCCGAGAACAGCGAGAAAAGTCTCACCACCAAGCAGGTGCAATATGCCGAAACCATTCGTTCCTCCGGAACGGATCTGCTGGCCCTCATCAACGATATTCTCGATCTCAGCAAAATCGAGTCGGGAAAAATGGACGTGGAAATCGGCAGCGTCCGCTTTGCCGAGCTCCGCGACTACTGCTCCCGGACCTTCCGTCACGTGGCCGAGGGCAAGAATCTGGACTTCACCGTGGACTTGGGCTTCAACCTGCCCGGCGACATTATCCTCACCGACGAGAAGCGCTTGCAGCAGGTTCTGAAAAATCTCCTTTCCAACGCCATCAAGTTCACCGAAACAGGTTCCGTTCGCCTCACCCTGGAGCGCGCGGCCACTGGATGGAGCGCCAATCACGCCGGTCTGAACCGTGCGAAATCCGTCATCGCCTTCTCCGTCACCGACACCGGTATCGGCATCCCGCTCGAAAAGCAGCGTATCATTTTTGAAGCGTTCCAGCAGGCCGATGGCACCACCAGCCGGCGTTACGGCGGAACCGGCCTGGGTCTCTCGATCAGCCGTGAGCTGGCCCGGTTGCTGGGAGGCGAAATCCGGCTGCAGAGTTCGCCCGGCGTCGGCAGCACCTTCACCCTCTATCTTCCGCAGACCTATGCCGCTCCCGTGACCTCCCTACGCCAGGATGTGCAGCGCCCGTCGTCCGTGGCGGTCGAAGTTTCTTCCCTTACCGAAGCCAACGGCGACATGATGATCGTCCCTCCCGCGCCGGTCGCCGTGACCGCCGCCATCGAAGAATTTGTCATTGAGGATGACCGCAACGTCATTCAACCCTCCGACCCCGTACTCCTCATTGTCGAGGACGACATCACTTTTGCCCGCATTCTGTTGGACCTCGCACACGACCGCGGTCTAAAGGCCCTGGTGGCCCTGCGCGGCGCTACGGCGCTTTCGCTCGCCCGGGAATTTATCCCCGGAGCCATCACGCTCGACATTCAGCTTCCGGATATGGCCGGTTGGACCATTCTCGACCGCCTCAAACACGATCCGGCCACGCGCCATATCCCCGTCCATGTGATCTCCGGCGATGAGAACCGGCGCCGCGGTCTCGCCCTCGGGGCCATGACCTATCTCGAAAAATCCATCACCAAGGACAGCCTGATTGCCGCCTTCGGCACCATCCAGCACTCCCTGCAGCGTCGAATTAAGAAGCTCCTCATCGTCACCTCGGACGTTCTGCGCCGAACGAATCTCGCCAAAACGCTCGGCGGACCGGATATCGATATTCTCGATGTCGGTTCTGGCGGGGAAGCGCTCGCGATAGCCAAGCGGCAGTATCTGGATGGTATTGTCATCGACCTGCGTTTGACCGACATTTCCGCGCTTCAACTCGTCGAGGAGATTCAATCCGAGGTTAGCCGGGAAGCTCCGCCCATGATGGTATACAGCAAACGTCCTCTTTCCGAGGAGGAGTTGAAGGACCTTACCCGGCTCGCCGCTACCAGCGTCGTGAAGTACGCGCAAACCCCCGAGCGGCTGCTCGATCAGACCGCCTTGCTGTTGCACCGCGCCGAAGCCGACTTGTCGGAAGGGCAGCGCCAGATGCTCGAAGAGGTTCGCCGTACGGAATCCTCGCTCGTTGGAAAGTGCGTCCTCGTCGTTGACGACGACGTGCGCAACATCTTCGCGCTCAGCAGCCTTCTCGAGCAGCGCAAACTACAGGTGTTGCATGCCGACAATGGCCGGGCGGGAATTGAAGTCCTGGAGAAAACGCCGAATGTGGACGCCGTCCTCATGGATATCATGATGCCCGGCATGGATGGCTATGAGACCATGCAGGCCATTCGCCAGAATCCGAAATTCCGCTCCCTACCCATCATCGCCGTAACCGCCAAGGCGATGAAAGGAGATCGCGACAAGTGCATCCAGGCCGGCGCCTCCGATTACATCACCAAACCAGTTGATCTGGATCAGCTGTTCTCCGTATTAAGAGTATGGATCGCCAGAGGGTACGAAGTTCCGAAGTCGCCCGCCATATTGCATCACTAGCCGCAGTTAGAATGGAGCCTCATATGCCCCTAAGGGCGAGCAAAATACCTGTGCGGGAGACGCCGGCGGTGCATCAGAAAGTCAAGATCCTGCTGGTGGACGACACCCCCGACAATCTGATTTCTCTTGAGGCGGCTCTCGAAGGCCTGAATCAACACCTGGTGCTGGCCCGCTCGGGAAAGGAAGCGCTCTACCACCTGCTCGAAGACGACTTCGCCGCCATCCTGCTCGACGTCAAAATGCCCGATATGGACGGGTTTGAAACGGCCGAGCTGATTCGCAGCCGGGAACGCTCCCGCAATACTCCCATCCTGTTCCTGACTGGTTACAAGAGCGATGAGCACCTCTTCCGCGGCTATGACCTGGGAGCCGTCGATTTCCTGTTCAAGCCCATCGTCCCGGAAGTTCTGCGCTCCAAAGTCGGAGTGTTTGTAGAACTAAGCCGCAATGCCGCGCTGCTGCGCGAGCAAACCACTGTGCTGCGGGAACAGGCGCAGGTGTTGCAGAAAGCCGAACATAAGTTTCGTTCCTTGCTCGAAGCCGCCCCGGACGCGATGGTCATGTGCCGCGAAAATGGGGAGGTGGTAATGGCGAACTCCCGGATGGAATCCCTGTTCCGCTACCGCCGCGATCACGTCCTCGGCAATAACATCCGGATGTTGGTCCCCGAGTGGAGCTATGATGTTCTTCCGGTACCCGATGAGGATCTCACGACGATGACCCTATCTCCCTCTGAGGTTGCCCTGGAATTGCGCGCTCTCCGCAGTGACGGCTCGTCTTTTCCCGTCGAAATCAGCTTTAGCCCGCTGCAAACCGAGGAGGGCATCATGATTACGAATGCCATCCGCGACATTACCGAGAGACGGCGGGCCGAGGAGCGGATTCGCGAGTTGAACGCCCACCTGCAGGAATTGAATGCCCATCTGGAAGAGCGGATTCTCGAACGTACCGAAGAATTGCTCCGTTCGAACGAGGAACTGCAGCAGTTCGCCTACATCGCCAGCCACGATCTGCAGGAACCACTGCGTACGGTGTGTATCTTTACCCAACTTCTCGCCAAACGCTTCGGTCACCTCAACAGCGACGCCGATGAGTTGATCACCACCATCGTGGAAAACTCCCGCCGTATGGAGCACCTCATTCGCGACCTGCTCGATTTCTCCCGTCTCGATTCGAGAGGAAAAGATTTTTTCAAAGTCGTGGATTGCAATGCAGTTCTTGAGGAGGCTATCCGCAATCTCCAGACGACCATTGACGAAACACATACACGTATCACCAGCGATCAACTGCCCATCGTCATCGGAGACCCGGTCCAGTTGACCCGCCTGTTCCAGAACCTGATCTCAAATTCCATTAAATACCGCTCCGGCGAGCCGCCGCGTATTCACATCTCCGCCACCGCCGGGCCCGCTGAGTGGACATTCTCCGTCGAAGACAACGGCATGGGGATCCAGCCGGAATACGTCGAAAAAGTATTCGGAATTTTCAAGCGTCTTCATGGCCGCGACCAGTACCCCGGGAACGGTATGGGTCTCGCCATTTGCCGCAAAATCGCCGGCCGCCATGACGGACGCATCTGGGTGGATCCTATCGTCGCCGAAGGGGCGCGGTTGCAATTCACTCTGCCCAGACAGAACGCTACATTGTCATGAGGTGGACAGAAGGGTCATGAGGTGGACAGAAGGCGAGGTTCGGGTTTCTTAAATGCAGGCGCGCTGATAAAACACGAATCCGGATAGCGCCCGCGATAAAACCAACTCCCCGAATGGTAAGGTCCTATCACTACCCCATTATCCGGATCCTTGGCCTGAATGACCCGGCCGTCATTCAGCAGCAGCGCAATGTGACCCTCGTTCGCCGCAGCCACGGGTTTGGGCTTTGGCGCATCCGCGGGAGCGCCGGGATCGAGCTTTGGAACGATATACTGGATCGGAATCAAAATGTCGCCGCTCACTGGTGGATCCCCCAGCGGAATCTGCGTGGTACCCGTGAGATGCATGTGAATGTCCGCCGATATGCCCATCTGTTTGTAGGATTCCGCTACGTTGCAAACCCTGGATAACAGAAAATTCACCAGCCCTACGCAATCAAAATGGCGTTTCCCGCGGCAATCTTCTCCCCATACAGCTTGGCTTTTCTTTCCTTTGAGCATCGGCAGCCGCGGGGAATAAATGTCAAAGAAATTATTCAATTCCTTGCCCGCTTCCTTCCTCGCCTTCTGCTCCTCGAGATATCGCTGCAGGTCGGCGTCCGCCGCCCTTGCGGGACGGGGACCGGGTAATGTCGCCCATCGTCCGGCGCAGACGGAGTGTCCGAACGCCGTCACCGTTCCCGCGGTGTGGACACATGGCCCCTTGGGGTCCAGATTGAGAGGTTCCAAATCCACCAGGCTTTCCCGGTAAAGGGCTCCCTCGCGTCCGCCAGGCGTCGCCCCCGCGGCTCCCGTCAGATAATGCGCTCCAATCAGGCGAAGGGCATCCCCCCGCAGCATAACCTGTGCGCCATCTTCCATCATTGTATTGCCTCGTCTGACTAGTCTGTGGTCACTGATACGGTAGCATGGTGCCCGGAAGCTCGCGCCCGCAACCGGCGAAGTGATACCTCCGTGATGGTGGGGAGCCGGATGGTCTATTCCGCTCGTAAGGCCGTCATCGGGTCACTCCGAGCCGCGCGGAGCGCCGGCAACCAGGTGGCAAACAGCCCTGCCGTGACCAGAAAAACACAGACGCCCGCGACCGCCCACGGGTCGAAACGCTCGACGCCGTGGAGTTGGCTCTGTAGAATGCGCGACACGGCCCCTGCGCCGAAAAGGCCACCCGCAATGCCAACCACCAGCACCTTGCCTGAATTTCGCAGAAACATCCGGATGACAGCGCCCGGAGTGGCCCCGATCGCCATGCGGATTGCGATCTCCCGCTCGCGCTGTTGAACGGCGTAGGCGGTTACGCCGTAGATGCCGAGTAATGCGAGCAGCGCGGCGAATAGTGCGAACCCCATCAATATGGCAGTGATGAAACGCGGACCCGCCAGCATTTCGTCCGACTGCATGGAGAGGGGCGGAGCCGGACCGACAAAGACATCGGCGTCAATGGCCGCGACGACGATCCTGAGGGTTTCCAGCCATTGCTTCGACGATCCGCTGCCGCGGATATAAACGCTTGCGAATCGAGTCGTCGTCTGCGCAAACGGGATATACACGTCCTTGAGGTCCACGTCGGCGTGAGTCTGGTGTACGTCGTGAACTACTCCCACAACGGTTCGCCGGACCCGGGGTCGCTGTCCGGGAACCGCCTCCGTGGTGACAATTGTTGTCCCCAAAGCGCTGCCGCGCGGCGCCAATAGTCGCGCCAGCGATTCGCTGATCACCGCCACCGCTTCGGCTCCTTGTCGATCGCCCGGCGTGAAGGTGCGCCCTTCACGCAATCCGATGCCTAGCGTCTGAAAGTAATCAGGGCCGGCCGCGGTAATACTGGCGCGAAGGTCGGGATTGGCGCCCAGATCAGTTTCCAGCGGCTGTTTGGGCGGCTCCCAAAACGGCACGAACGTTGAAAGCGCAAACGAGAGATTCGGGATGCCGGCCAGTCGTTGTTCCAGGCGATCGTAAAATCGGGCGAAGGAGGCGATGTCGCCGTCCCGGTATTTGGAAATGGGGAGCTGAAGGCGCGGACGAAATACGTGATTTGTTTCGTACCCCAGATTCGTGCCGATGAGGCGTCCGGCACTGCGGAGCATGAGACCGCCGGCTATCAGCAAGGCCGTCGAGGCGGCCACCTCCAGCGCGACAAGGAACGTGCGGGTTCGACGCACCGTGGAACGGTCCGTGCCACTGCGGCCCTCTGCTCGCAGGCTATCTGCGAGACGCGCGGGCCGCGCGCCGATCATCGGCAGCCATGCGGCAGCCAGGGTGATCAGGAGGCCAATCCCGCCCATCCACAGCAAAACTGTGCCATCCATCGCCAGAGCGGATAATCCGCCTGGCACGGGCCGGCCGAGCCTGGCCTCGATCTGCGGGCCGAGAGCGCGCAACGTAATGGCAGTCAAGGCGAAGCCCGCGGCCAACGCGATTCCGCAGATCCATACCGCCTCACCAAGCAGCAGCCGCGCGATTCGATGCGGCTCGGCCCCCAGCACTACGCGAACCGCGGTTTCTTTTTGCCGCCGCAATGCGCGTAACAGCATGAGCACCAATATATTGGTGACCACGATGAGCAGAACAAGGCCCGAGGCAACGGTGAGGCCTACCAGAACGGGACGGATCGCGCGAACGTAGTGCGCGTGAACGGATTCCAATCTGACGCCCCGCCAGCCAACGGGAATCGCCGACGCGGCACTCCGTACAGCGTCGCTGATCCGCTGCTCCGCAAGGGCCCGCGGCACGCCCTGGCGCAAGCGCACCATGTAGGCCTGCCGCGGGGCACTGAGCGGCATTGCCGTGTCGGCGGGATCGCGGATGTAGTTGCCGGCAAAGCGGAAACCCGCGGGCAAAACGCCGATGATGCGGTATTCCGTGGGTGTTTCGCCGGAATTGGCCGCGCTGACACGGACGGTTTTTCCCAGGACGCCCGGACTGGAGCCGAAGCGCTCCTGCCAGAGCGCGTTGCTGATCATGATCACAGGCTCGCCGCCCGCGCGGAAATCCTGGGCGGCAAAAACCCGGCCTATTACGGCGCGAACGCCGATGGCATCGAGAGAGCCGGGAGCACATTGCAGTGACGATATTTCCTCGGGGTAGTTGCCGGTGTGGAGAAGGAAGCGTCCCAAACCCGAGTAGTCCGCGACTTCGACGACGTCGCCGAGAGACTTCCAGTCAATACGTTCCAGACCGCGGGGCTCAGGTTGGCCGGGAGAGTCGTAGAGCGCGCGGTAGAGCCGCTCAGACTTCGGGAATGGCATCGCACGAACCACGTAACTGTTCATGACCGAGAGGGTCGATGCCGTGAGGGCCACCCCCAGCGCTAGCGAAGTCATGGCGGTGGCCGTGAACCCCGCATGGCGCCGCAGAGAACGCGCGCCCAATCGGAGATCGCCGGTCAAATCGTGCCATTGGTTCGTAAAGTTCATGAGCTGTCTGAGCCGGAACTCACCCACAGTTTCTTCTGGCGATAAACTTTCAACAAACTCAGGACAGAAATGGCGAGTATAACTCACGCCGGGCGGCTGCGCGCATGTAGACTGGGAACGTATGGCGGCGAGTGAGAAGCGAAATTCGAAGATACTTCGGCCTTACCTGATTGCGCTTGCCACCCTCATCCCAGCGGTCCTCATCACTTTCACCGTTACCCGGACGGTTGGATTCCGGCCCCACCCCGCAATCGGTTTCTCCTACCTGCTTTCCATTCTTGCGTCGGCCTGGTGGGGTGGCTACGGCCCGGGCTTGCTCTCCTGCCTGGTGTCGTTCTTCGTCGTGCCGTACCTTTTCCTGCCCAAATTCTCCCCCGCCGCGGTCGACCCGGCGCGCTTCCTGCTTACCGTATTGATCGCCATGCTCGTCAGCCGTATGGCGGATGTCCGGCGCCGCACCGAGCGCAAGCTTCGCGAGGCCAATGAAGAGTTGGGACAGCGCATCCACGAGCGCACCGCCGAGTTGCAGCAGGCGCGCGATTGGCTTCACACCACGCTCGCGAGCATTGGAGACGGCGTCATCGCCACCGATACGGCGGGACTCGTTACTTTCGCGAATCACGTTGCCGGCGCCTTAACCGGTTGGCCGGAAGATCGCACGAAAGGCTGCCCGGTCACGGAGATCTTTGTCGTCACGGACGAAAAAACAGGAGCGCGTTTGGAATGCCTGTCGATCGAGGTACTTCGTACGGGCGTCGCAACGCCGTCAGCGCGCCGCTCGATTCTTCGTACGTCCGATGGCCGCGAGATCCCGATCGATGAATCCGCCTCCCCGATTCGCGAAAGCGGCCGGATCATCGGCGTCGTAATCGTCTTTCGCGATATGAGGTCGCGCCGCGAGGCCGAACAGGCCCTGGAACGCAGTGAGGAACGGCTGCGTCTGGCCCTGGAAGCGGGCCGGATCGGGGCCTGGGATTGGGATATCCAGCGAAACACCATCGAGTGGTCGAAGCGCGTCTATGAAATTCACGGGGTATCTCCCGGAGCTTTTGCCGGCGCGGTCGAAGATTTCATCCGCCTCGTGCATCCCGAAGACCTCTCGCGGGTCCAGGAACAAATTACACAAGCGCTCGAGCGCGACACTCCCTATCAGATCGAATTTCGCGTCATCCATCCCGGAGGAGCCGTCCGCTGGGTGGCGACAACGGCCCGCGTACTTCGGGATGATCGTCAGCAACCTGTGCGCATGCTCGGCGCAACCACCGATGTTACCGAAAGAAAACAAATCGAGGAGCAGCTTGCCCGTACAAATGCCTCTCTTCAGCGTAGCAATGAGGATCTCCGTCAATTCACCTACTCCGCCAGCCATGACCTGCAGGAACCCCTGCGATCGGTTACCGCATACGCCGAGCTGGTGAATCGCAGCTACGGCCCGCAACTGGACAACAAGGGCAGCGAGTATCTGGGACACATCTTCGCCGGCGCCCAACAACTGCAACAACTGCTGGCGGCGCTGCGAGAATACTGGGGCGCCACGCAGTACCAGGAATGCTCCACTCCCGCGGATACGGAACAAGTGTTAAAGGCCGCCCTGGCGAACCTTCACGCAGCCATCGAGACCAGTGGCGCCGGCATCACCCACGACCCTCTTCCCCCCGTTTACGCACATGAAGTTGGGCTCTTGCAGCTCTTCCAGAACCTCATCGGAAACGCCATTAAATATCGTGGCGAGCAACCTCCCGTGATTCACGTCGGCGTGATTCGTAATGGTCCCCAATGCATCTTCTCCATCCGCGACAACGGTGCCGGCTTTGATCCGCGCTACAAGGATCAGGTCTTTGAGGTCTTCCAGCGGCTCGCGGGAAGGGAGATCGCCGGTACAGGCATGGGGCTTTCCATCTGCAAGAAGTTAGTCGAGCATTACGGAGGCGCCATCTGGGCCGAGTCGGCGCCCGGAGCAGGATCCACCTTCTCATTTACGTTGCGCGCCGCCGGGCCCCCTAGCCTCAAGGCTTAACCACGGCGAGGATGTTCCCGCCAAGCTTTTGGAATTCCTGAAGTTCTTTCGGTTTTCGCCAGTAGTGCTGTACTCCGAAGGATTTTACGAAGGCCGCGACTTTCGGCGAGGAGATCGTAGTCACAACCACGATAATGACCTGCGAAAGTGACGCGTGCTGTTTGAGCGCTTCAAGCACCACCACGCCGTCGAACTTAGGCAGGTGAAGATCGAGCACGATCACGCTGGGCAGGGAACTGGCCCCGCTGAATTCTTCAATGAACCGCAACGCTTGTTCCCCATCCGTCAGCACGGTCATCGTATAGGGCGAGTGCTGCTCATCCAGCGCGTGACGCAGCAGGAGCACGTCGCTTGGATTATCCTCGATAAGCAGGATGCGCGCGGCTTGGCCGGATCCGGGCATGTCCTCTCTCTGTCTTATGGAGGACGATTCTACTACAACCGCGAAAGTTCCGCTGTTTCCACTCCCCCGAATGCGCCCGTGCCCGTCTCCCCTAAAATGCCCGGCTCGATGAAATTCCGTTGCTTTCCAGCGTAACGGCCATCTTCTCCAACGCCGCTTTATGAATCTGCGACACCCGGCTCTCGTTGATCCCCAGCACCCCGCCGATCTCCTTCATCGTCATGTCTTTGTTGTAGTAAAGCACGACTACTTTCTGATATCGCTCGGGCAGCGTCTTCATCGCTTCCCCCATCACGCTTCGCAGTTCCTCTTGCCGGCACATCGAATCGGGCCTGGTCTCGGGGTTGCTCGGGAGGTCCATTACCGGCAGATCATCATCCTCGTTGCGGCTGGACGCCGAAACCATCCCCGCGCTCGGTAGGTCCCGGACCATCGTGTGCCACCGCTCGATGTCGATCCCCAGCTTTCCCGCCATCTCCGAATCGGTCGGAGCCCGCTGGAGCGACGCCGCCAGCTCGCGTCTTGTCGCTTCCACCGCCTTTTGCTGGCGGCGGGCATCCCGCGACGCCCAATCCAGTTGCCGCAGGCTGTCCAAAATCTCGCCCCGGATGCGGAACTTCGCATAGCTCGAAAATACCGCCTGCTTGGACGGGTTGAATTTTGACGCCGCATCGATTAGCCCCAGAATCCCCGCATGGACGAGATCGTCCAGGTCAACCTGGGCCGGGAGACCTTGATAAATGCGCGTGGCAATTACCTTTACCAGCGGCAAGTGCTCCATGATCAGGTTGTCCCGCCGGGAGAGTTGCGCCGCTTGGGTCCTGGTCGCCCGGCGTCCCTTACGGGCCGTGAGCGCGCCGGACTCGCCGGGGTTGGTTGGACTGATATTTTGGGATTTCGCGCCAGCCGGACTAAACGCTGAGGCGGAACTGGGGAGAGGTGCGTAAGTCATCATCTCTAGTACTATGCCAAAGAAATTATCATACGCAATGGGGTATTTCGCGGTCTGATACGCCCCTCATATGAGGGTAATTTGTCCCACGCATCGGCTCGAAAAAACACTTCGTTCCCACGTTCCCATCTGATGCATTCCCCGTAAGGCAATCATTCTGAAAGAGAATGGCGATTTGTACCGAAGTTCCATTACTACCCCCACTCTCCCGTCCCCACCCCCATGCGTACCCCCACGGGAGCCTTCATTTTTATCGTTTTTTTTGTGTTTTCTACTTTGCCGCGAGGCCTTTACGGTGAAGAATTTCGCTCAACTAGGGCGTTTTACGTTGCCAGCGCAGTTCAAAATTCAACGATATGCGCTTATCCACCGGCGAATACAGGTTGGTGAAGGTTAAGCAGAGATCGCCCGTTGGAACCAGCCTCTGGAATCTTCCCGCCGTTTGCTTGCCTTCCGTCGACCACACGACCTGGGCCTGCTGCGCCGAAATTAGCTTCTCGTTCTCCGCTTCGGTTACAACCGCGGCCACAATATCATTGGACCCACCCCCGGAAACCTTAAATTCGCCCACCAGAAGCGCGCCATACATCTCTGGCTCCACCTTAAACCTGTAGGTGAAATGCTGGCGCGCTTTCACCGTCACTTCGCCGTTGGCGATTTGCCGCACATCATTTGTGTATTGCAATAATTTCACCGGCGGCACGTCGAGCCGGGCTGATGTTCCCGATTCCGCCCTTCTTAAGGAGGACGAATAACGCTTTATTACCAATAGCGCCACGATCACCAGCAAACCCGCAACGCCCGCCGCGAACCAGGGTGAGTTCCATGGAATGCGAGCCGGGCCAGGGGCCGGCTGTTGAGTGGGCCGTCGATCTTCGATGCTGGGATCCATAGTCTCCATCCTCTGACTTCCATCTGCCGCCGTCAAGAGGCGGCTGAAAGTGTGGTGCAGCCTCTCCACGCTGCCGCCTCGACACTCATTCAGGCGGGCGAACCTTGGCGGCCGGCAGACCCGTCTGGATTCGTGGCGTGTCCGGCTCCGGTAAGGCGGAAGTATCCAGGACGCCGGGGAGCCGCACAGCGCCCTATCTGCCGCAGGCTATGAACCATCGCATCCCTTAAAACTCGTATTCTATAAAAATGCGTTGCTTCCCGGTCTTGTTATTTCTATTCCTCCCTCTCAGAGCATGGCCGCAGACGGCCGGCACTCGAACGGCTGAGATAGAGAAAGCGCGCGAGGAAAAGGCACGCCATCTTATTCCGGACACGGTTTCAAAGCTCGAAGCGCAACTCCGCCGCTTCCGGGATGAGAAGTATCCCGAGCGCTTCACCACCCCGGCCAACGGTTGGGGAGCGAAGGTCGGGGGTATGGTCACCGGCAGCGGCTTTGCCTTCGGTCCCCAATACCGGCGGCGCGATTTCTTCGACGGCAGGCTTTGGTTTCGCGGCTCCGCCCAGATCTCGATCCGCGGCTCCTTTAAACTCCAAAATGAATGGGTGCTGCCCCACCTGGCGCGGGACAAGGCATATGTCAGCTTCACCGGTTCTCATCATAATTACAATCAGATAAATTACTACGGGCCCGGTCCGGATTCGGAGAAAACCGGACGCTCGAACTATCGTCTCGAGAATACCAATACCGAGTTGCTGGGCGCGATTCGTCCCGGCCGCCATTTTAAACTGGGAATCGCGGCAGGCTACCTCTGGATGAATGTCGGCCCCGGCTCGAGCGACCGCTTCATTTCCGCCGAAAAGCAGTATCCGCCGCCGGTCACACCCGGCATCGACCGCCAGACCAACTATCTGCGCAACGCCGTCTTTATTCAGCACGACACCCGCGACAACCCCGGCGGCCCCAAGCGCGGCGGTAATTATCTGTTTCAATACACATGGTTTGACGACCGCAAACTGAATGGCTTCAATTTCCGCAGAATGGACGCCGAGATTCAGCAGTTCATTCCTTTTTTCAACCATACGCGCGTCTTTGGCTTTCGAGCCAAAACAGTGCTCACCGAGGGTAACGAAACGCAGTCCGCCCCGTTCTATCTGATGCCGGTGTTAGGAGGCTCCGACGATTTGCGCGGATACCGGCCCTTCCGGTTCAGCGATCGCAATTCGTTTGTGATGAATGCCGAATACCGCTGGCAGGTGTTCGATGGTATGGATGGAGCCGTGTTCGCCGACGCCGGCAAGGTGTTCCCGCGCCGCGGCCAGTTGAATCTCTCCAACCTTGAAAGCTCGGTGGGCTTCGGACTGCGCTTCAATATCCGCAATTCCACGTTCCTGCGCATCGACACTGGCTTCAGCCATGAAGGTTTTCAAGTGTGGATCAAGTTCGACGATGTGTTCGCCCAGCGCGCCTTCGGCGCCGCGCTCGCCCAACCGGTGTACTAATGAAACGATCGTCATTCTTCCTCTTCCTGTTCGTGGCTGCGCTCCCGGCGGCAAAGTTCTATGCCGACGATCCGCTCCTCATCGAACCCACGCCCCGGGACGTGGGTTCGATGCAGTCCCGCAAACTCAGCGACTATTACGACCTCTTCCTGCACCAGTTCACCCATCCCGGCGAGCGCCAGCCCCGCGGCAAGAGCCATCCACAAATCAAAGCCAAAGCCGTCAACACGCTCGGCGACCCGATGGATGGCGACTGGTACAATCGCCGCCACTATTGGAATCGCATGCGTCTGGCCGAACTCGAGCGTGGTCCCACGATGGATTCCGGTCCGGATGTCAGCGCCAAATTGTCCGTCGTTGGAGCGAAATCCGAGGGCATCACTCCCGGTTTTATCCTGCTTGACGCGAAAAAGCGCCGCTATTTCGTGAAGTTCGATCCGTTGTCCAATCCTGAGCTTGCCACTGCCGCCGATCAGATCAGTTCGCGATTCTTTTACGCCCTCGGTTATTGGGTTCCCGAGAACCATCTGATATTTTTTACCGAAAGCCAGTTGGAGCTCGGCGAAAACGTTGAGCTTTCTGACCGCCTGGGCAAGAAACGGAAAATGACTCGCGCGGACCTGATCGAAGTTCTGCTCAAGGTGCCGCGCGGCAAAGATGGACTCTACCGCGGCACTGCCTCCCTTGCCGTTCCCGGCAAGCCCATCGGTCCGCCGCGCTATTTCGGGACCCGCACCGATGACCCCAATGACATCGTTCCTCATGAGCACCGCCGCGACCAGCGCGCCCTCCATGTCTTCTGCGCCTGGCTCAATCATGACGACTCACGCGCCATTAATAATCTCGACGTCGTAATCGAACGCAACGGCGTAAAAACTGTCCGCCACTTTCTGCTCGATTTCGGCTCTACCCTCGGTAGTGCCAGCAACGGACCCAACAGCGCTCGCTCCGGCGCTTATTATTTTGACTGGGGCGAGTCCGCTAAGAATCTCTTCGGTCTCGGCTTCCGCGTCCCTTACTGGGCTCGTGCCCGGTATCCCAGGTACCCTTCCATCGGACGCTTCGAATACAAACAGTTCGATCCCGAACAATGGGTACCCGAGTACCCCAATCCGGCGTTTCGCAACCGTCTTCCCGATGATGAATTCTGGGGCGCCAAGCAAGTCATGGCGTTCACCGATGACGAAATCAGGGCGGTAGTAGAAACAGGCCGCATCACAGATAACGCGGCCGCCGATTACCTCGTCAAATGCCTTATCGAGCGCCGCAACAAAATCGGGAAAGCCTACTACGCCAAGGTCCTGCCGCTCGATCGCTTCCGCATTCGCGACCGAGCCCTGGCCTGGGAAGACCTTTCCCACTCTCTAGGGGCCGTCAACGTCCGCTGGCATCAGTTCGACAATCAAGCGGAACGCCGCACGCCGCTGTCAGCCACTACGCCGCGTTTGCCGCAACCCTCGCCTACCGGATTTCTCTGCGCCGAACTAACCGCTCCGTCGCGTCCCTCTCAGAAGATTTTCGTGTATCTTCGGGAGCGTGGGGGTACTCACGAAATTGTCGGCGTTGATCGCGAATGGTAACTTCCGATGAATAGCCGCGACGATCTGCAGACTCGCCCGGAGCTGAAATCGCACCAATCGTTCCCCTTTTTCTCCACCATTGGAGATAAGCCCAAGACCTTCATCGATAAGCTGCTGTCCCCCTTCGCCGATATTCGCTCGGGAGAAGGCGCCGCGGTCCTGCTGCTGACGTTGAATGTCTTCCTCCTGCTCGGTGGTTACTATCTGCTCAAGACCGCCCGGGAAGCGCTGATCCTGACTGAGGGCGGCGCCCAGATCAAGAGCTATTCCGCAGCCTTGCAGGCCATGATCCTGGTTCTGGTCGTACCCGCCTATGGCTGGGTGGCGACTCGCGTGAAACGCGTCCGCCTGGTCACCGGTGTGATGCTGTTTTTCGCGCTCCATCTCCTTGCCTTTTACATCTTCGGCAAAAACGGAGCCCGCGAAGGCGTAATCTTCTTCGTCTGGGCCGGAATCTTTAACGTCTTCGTGATCTCGCAAGTCTGGGCCTTCGCCAATGACCTCTATACCGAATCGCAGGGCAAGCGGCTCTTTCCCCTGATCGGAATTGGCAGCTCCATTGGAGCCTGGGCCGGAGCCCGCGCCGCCGCCACCATCGTGAAGGGATCCGATCCCTATCTCCTGATGCTGCTCGCGGCCGGTCTGCTTCTTGTTTGCGCCGCTCTCGTGGTGATCGTCAATCGCCTCGAGAGCCGCCGCGCCGAACCAAAATGGGCTGAGGCGGGCGAGAAGCCTCTCGGCACGGCGGGTGGTTTCCAACTCGTGCTCCGCGATCCCTATCTGCGCTGGATCGCCATCCTCACCATCCTCCTCAACGTCGTCAACAGCTCCGGCGAGTTTCTACTCGGTCAACTGGTGGTGGATCAGGCCAACGCCGCCTTCCCCGGAGGCGTGGAATCCGATATCGCCCGCAAGCGCTTCATCGGGGAGTTCTATGGCGGCTATTTCGGATGGGTCAACCTGCTGGGCGCACTCCTTCAGATGTTCGCGGTTTCCCGCATCTTCCGCTTTGTGGGAGTCCGCGGCGCCCTGTTCATCCTTCCTGTCATCTCCCTGATGACCTACACCAGCGTCGCCCTGGTCCCCCTACTGGCCGTGCTGCGCATCGGCAAGACCTTCGAGAACGCTGTCGATTATTCGATCCAAAACACCACCCGTCAAGCCCTTTACCTGCCCACCTCGCGGGAGGCCAAGTACAAGGCCAAAGCCGCCATCGATTCCTTCTTCATGCGCTTTGGCGACGTTGTCCAGGCGGGCATCGTGTATCTCGGCTCCGAGCAATGGAAGCTTAGCGTCCCCGCCTTTGCCTGGGTGAATACAGCATTTGTGATCCTTTGGCTCTTCGTCGTCGCTCGCATTGCCCGCGAGCACCAGCGGCGGAAGTTTTGATGAAGCGCGTTCTCCTGCTGCTTGGCAGTATTGGGCTCTGCGCGGCGGAAGGGCCCTTTATCGCCTCGCCCTATCTGCAGTACGATGGGTCCGTCTACGTCCTCTGGCACGCGCCCGATGACGGTGCTGCCTGGCGCGTCGATTACTCCTTCACCGCCTCCGCCTGGCACAACGCCGAGCTAACCTCGCGCCGCGCCGCCGTGCGCAGAATCTCCCCCTATCGCATCCACGAAGCGAAACTCGGCCGCCTGCCCCCGTCCGCCGCCTTTCAATATCGCGTGTATCGCAACTCGCAGCAGGTCTTCGCCGCCACCGGCACTGGATGGAAGCCGCTTGGCGCCCCCACCCGCATCGCCGTCGTGGGCGACACCGGTTATGGATCGAGCGGCGAGAAACAGATCGTATTCCGCATGCATCAGGCGAAGCCGGATTATGTCGTCATCACCGGTGATATCGTCTACGAGCATGGCCAGGCGGCCGACTATTGGAAGAATTACTTTCCCATCTACAACGCCGCCTCCCCATCGCCCACTACCGGCGCCCCGCTGCTCCGCTCCACCATCACCCTCGCCGCCCCCGGCAATCACGATACCGACGAATCCCGCAATCTCCTTCTCAGGCCCGATGGCCTTGCTTTTTTTCTGTTCTGGAAGCTGCCCGGCAACGGTTTCGACTTTCCAGAACCCCGCCTCATCGGTTCTGCCGCCGATCAGCGGGCCTTCCGTCAGGCCGCCGGCTCCGCCTTCCCCAAGTCCGCCAATTACTCCTTTGATTCCGGCGACATCCATTGGACCGTAATCGATTCGAATACCTATTTGATCTGGAATACGCCGCTCTTTCGCGATTGGTTAGTGAAGGATCTGCAAAGCGCCGCTGCCAAATGGAAGTTCGTAGCCTTCCATCATGCCGCCTTTCACTCCAGTCAGAAGCATCAGTTTCAACGCCAGATGCGTAACCTGTCAGACATTTTCGAGGCGGGAGGCGTCGATATCGTATGGGCCGGCCATGTTCACAACTATCAACGGAGCTTCCCCCTCCGCGGCGAGCAGATCGACAAACAGTTCGACGGCTCCCGCCGCACCAAAGCCGGCGGTGTCATTCACATCGTCACCGGCGCTGGTGGAGCGCGCCTCCATACCGAGGGCCGCGACGCCCGCCCCAGCCGCTGGCAGCCCTTTACCGCCGTTTACTTCAGCCGGCTTCATTCCTTCACGCTGGTCGAGGCGGCGGCGGACAAGTTGCTCATCCGCCAAATCGATGCCCTGGGTCAGGAGCAGGACCGCTTCACCCTCACACATTGATGATTCCCTGCCCGCCGAAAAGGCATCATAATAGGAAGATCTGGACCAACAAGGGCTTCCCATGCCAGTAGTAGAACCTGTCAGAACGCCAAGTGGACAGTCTTCTCATCCGCTCCTGCCTCGCCTTTCGATGCCGCCGGAGATGGTGAATGAAGCCGCCACCCGCCTTTGCTGGATTTCCAATCTCTTTGCCATCACCACCGTCGCCATCACCCTCGCCCAGGGCGCTCTCCAACCGGAAGCGTATGAAATGTTGCAGCGCCCATTGATACGGCTTTCCGGACTGTTCACCTTATTTCTCACCGTCGGCTTTGTCATAGCCCATCGCTTTGCCTGGTTCTCGAAGTACACACTCATCAAGCTGGGCGTCTTGTTTGAAGTGGCCGTCGCCTTTTACATCGGTTTAAACGAAACCTCCATTCGTTTTGACCCGGATGATGTCGTTCGCGGCAGTTCCCTGGTAGCCCTGTGGATCATTATCACCGGTCTGATGATTCCCAATACGCCCTTGATGAAGCTGATCAGCGGAATCCTTTCGGCATCCATGTGGCCCCTCGCCTACTACGTCAACCTCTATACGCAGAATCATCCACCGCTACCATGGAACCGCCTTTCCATCTGGATGGTCCCCATCCTGGTGGCGGTTGTCTGGTCGTATTTGCTCAATCGCCGGGTCTATGGCATGCAAGTGGATAAGCAGAAGGCGAAAGACCTCGGTTCGTATCAACTCGATTACCTCATCGGCCGCGGCGGCATGGGCGAGGTATGGCGCGCGAAACACCGTATGCTGCAGCGGGACGCCGCGATCAAGATCATTCGTCCGGAAGTTCTTGCCACCCTGGGTGGACGCCAGGCTTCCACCCTGCGCCGCCGTTTCGAAAAGGAGGCGCGGTCCACCGCTATGCTGCGCTCGCCTCATACCGTGGCTCTTTATGACTTCGGCGCCTCGCGCGACGGGTCCTTCTTCTACGTAATGGAGCTGCTCGATGGCATCGACTTGCAGACCCTCGTGGAACGCTTCGGCCCCCAGCCCGCCGGCCGCGTCGCCCAGATTCTCCTCCAGGTCTGCGATTCACTCGAAGAAGCGCACCGCCTGGGCCTGATTCACCGCGACATCAAGCCCACGAATCTTCTCCTTTGCCGGCTGGGCCAGATGTACGACTTCACCAAAGTGCTCGATTTCGGCCTGGTCAAGAATATCTTTCCGACCGGCAACCCCACGCTTATGTCCATGGACGGGCAAGCCACAGGAACTCCCGCCTATATGGCTCCCGAGATCGCTCTGGGTCAGCATGGCATCGATCAGCGCGCCGACATTTATGGCCTCGGATGCGTCGCTTATTTCCTCGTTACCGGACAGCTTGTCTTTAACGAATCCACCCCCACCGCCCTCGCCCTGGCGCATGTTCAAAAACCGCCCGTGCCGCCTTCCCAACGCGTCGAGATGCCGGTTCCGCCCGACCTCGAGCGCGTGATTCTCGATTGTCTCGAAAAGGACCCTGCCAAGCGTCCGCACAGCGCTCAGGAACTAGCGCGCAGGATTGAAGCGGCCGCCGGAATCGAACCCTGGCACCGCGCCGATGCCTATCGCTGGTGGCGCACCAATCTCCCCGAAGAACAAGTGCCCGCGGCCAGGATCGAGGAATCCACGCCGGTGACCGAACGTAGTTTGGCCGGTGCGGCCATTCCATGACCCTGGCGGTGACGGCCATGACGGCCGCCGCTTTCATGTTGGCCCACCAGGTGGCCGGCAAAGCCGCCCGCGACGCGTTGTTTCTCTCTCAGTACGAGCCTGCGAGCCTGCCCAAAATGGTGGTCGCCGGAGCCTTGGCGGCACTCCTGCTCAGCAGCCTCTTCTCAAACGCCCTCGAACGCTTCTCGCCGCGCCGCGTCGTCCCCCTCACATTCCTTGCCAGCGCCCTTCTCCACGCCCTCGAATGGTTCTTCCTCCCATCCTCTCCCGGCGTCGTGGTCGTTCTCGTTTACCTCCATATCCTCGGATTGGGGGCCATTCTTCTATCCGGATTCTGGGCGCTGGCAAGCGAGCTCTTCGACCCCCGGGAAGCCAAAGGCCGCTTTGGCAGCATCGCCGGCACAGGCACCGCGGGCGGCATTGCCGGAGGCCTGCTGGCGGAACGGACCGCAGCCTGGTTTTCCACCGACTCCGTACTCCTGCTGCTGGCTATCCTTCACATCGCCTGCGGCGTCATTCTGTTGAGCCTGCCGCGGCCCGCTGCCGCACCCTTCAGCAAAAAGCCGCTCGAGCCTCCCCCCTCCCGCGTTGCTGTCTTCCGCCGTGCTCCCTACCTGCTCAGTCTCGCCGTGCTCGTGATCATCGGCACAACCTCCGCCGCCATGCTCGATTTCCTGTTCAAATCCGGAGCCGCCCAGGAGTTCGGCAAGTCCCCCGCTCTATTACGCTACTTCGCACTCTTTTACACCGGCGCACAGGTGCTGACTTTCCTCGTACAAACCGTCCTCAGCCGTGCCTCCCTGGAACACCTCGGTCTTTCCCGTACCGTGGGGGCGCTTCCGCTAGGCGTCGGCGCAGGCAGCATCGTGGCACTCGCCATCCCCGGTTTTGCTTCCATTGCCTCTGCCCGTGCTCTCGAACTGATCCTCCGCGGCTCTCTTTTTCGCGCCGGATACGAGCTTTTCTATACGCCGGTGCCTGCCCCCGACAAGCGCTCGGTCAAAGTGCTGATCGACGTCGGGTGTGACCGCTTAGGAGACGCCACCGGCGCGGGCATCGTCCAATTCGCCATGTGGATGGGGCCCTCGCTCGCCCGCACCGAACTCCTCCTAGCCGCCGCCGCCCTGGCCTCCATCGCCGGTTACATCGCCAGCCGCCTCGACAAAGCCTACTCCATTGTTTTGGAACGCGGCCTCATTCAACGCGCCATCGAGCTCGATTTCACGGAGATCCACGACTCCACCACCCGCAACGCCGCTTTGAACAGCGGAACCGTAACCATGGCTTCCGGTGCTTCTACCGCCCAGGGCAATCCGCGGCCTTCGCCTGAGCCGCCCGCGCGCCAGCCGGCCCGGCCCGATGCCTTGCTGACCCTGCTCGGCAACCTCCGTTCCGGGGACCGCGCTACCGTTCGGCACGCCTTGCGCGACCCTCTGTGCGAAGATCCGCTCGCCGTTCCTCAGATGATTCGCCTCATCGCCTGGGACGATGTCTTCTCCCGCGTGCAGTCCCGCCTCACGCCCATCGCGTCCCGCATTGCCGGCCAGCTCTCCGACGCGCTCCTCGACCCTAAAGAGGATTTCGCCATCCGCCGCCGCATCCCGCGCCTGTTGGCGCGCTGCACCACCTCCCAACGGGCCGCCGATGCTCTCGCCGAAGGCCTGAATGACAGCCGTTTCGAAGTTCGCTTCCAGTGCGGGCGCGCCCTCGACGCGCTGCGGCAAAAAAACCCCCAGCTGCAATTACGCGAAGCGGCAGTCTTCCAAATCATCGAGGGTGAACTCTCCGTCAGTAAGAGCATCTGGGCCGGACACCGCCTTCTGGACCGCCGCGAGAGCCATCTCGTGGACTCCTCGGAACGCTTCCTCTTCCTGGACGAACTGCTGCTGGAGCGCGCCAATCAGAGCCTCGAGCACGTTTTCTCCCTGCTGGCATTAGTCCTGCCCCGCGAGCCCCTGAAGGTTGCATTCCGGGCACTGCACACGGACGACCGCCAGATTCGCGGTCTCGCCCTCGAATACCTCGAAAGCGTCCTGCCCGCCGGTATTCGGGAAAAGCTTTTCAACGTCCTTGATGAGGGTCCGGCAACCCCGTCCACCAAAAGCCCCCGCCAGGTGTTTGACGACCTGATGCTTTCTAACGCAACTCTCCAATGGAAGATCCAGTCGGAGCTGACTGACCCCAAACCCGCCCCGCCGGCTTAGGAGCCTCTGAAAAACCCACTTTTCCTCGGCGTGGATCTGCGGCCTGAAATTTGCACTTGGTCTTCGTTCCAGACCAATGCGACACTTTGTAGGAGTTCCTTCGGATGCTACCCTCTCGACGAACGTTCCTCGCAACCTCCGGCGTTGCTCTCGCCCAACAACAACCGCCCGCCGTGACCACGGCGCGCCGTCCCAACATTCTCTGGATCATGACGGACCAGCATCGTTTCGATTGTCTCGGGGCGAATGGCAATTCCCGCATCCGCACCCCAAACCTCGACCGCCTGGCGGCCCGTTCGGCAAACTTCCAGAACGCGTTTGTGCAGGCGCCCGTATGCGTACCCTCGCGCGCCAGTTACTTCACCGGGCGTTATCCTCACAGCCACAAAAATCGAGTCAATTACACGCCGCTCGATTCCCGCGAGATGCTCGCCCAGCAGATTTTCCGTGCCGCCGGCTATCAGACCGGAGCCGTGGGCAAACTCCACTACTATCCGCCTACGCTCGAGCACGCCCGCTCCCTCGGCTGGGATCGCATCCAACTGGACGACGGCGTGCCCGCTACCGATCGCTACTCGGACTTCATCACCTGGCGCAGCCTGCTCGATCCCGATGCCCCGATTCCCCACAATGCCACCGCTCCTCTGCCCGGCAAAAACCCGTTTCGTTCTCCCATCAACTATGGCTACACCCCAACGGCCTGGACGGGCAACGAGACGCGCCGCATGCTGCACGAGTTCGCCGTCTCCCCAAAGCCGTTCTTTCTGTTTTCGTCCTTCTTCAAACCCCACGCCCCTTACGCCGTACCGGCCCCCTTTGATGCCATGTACGATGGTGTGGAAATCCCTCTCCCCCGCCAGTTTACGCTCGACGACATTCGTAAACTGCCCCTCCCCGTACAGAAACAAATCCTCCGCGGCGAGCCCCAGCACGCCATGGATCGCTCCGTCCTCCAGTGGATTTACCGCAGCTACTACGCCGGCGTGTCCATGGTTGACCGCGAGATCGGCTTTTTCCTCGACGACCTGGAGCGCTTGGGAAAGGCGCAGGACACCATCGTCATTTTCAGCACCGACCATGGCGATCAGCTTTTGGAACACGGTCTCTTTGGAAAGAACGTATTCTTCGAATCATCGGTGCATGTTCCGTTTCTGCTGTCGTTCCCCGGCCGGATGGCCCCCGGAAAGCGCGAAGAGATCGTCGAAATGGTGGACCTGCTTCCCACGCTGCTCGAATACTGCGGTCTCCCGGCGCGAACCTCCATCCAGGGGCGGTCGCTCGTCAAGCCCCAGCCGCGCGAGTTCGCCTTCGCCGAAAATATCATCCCGGAAGTAATCACCAGCGGCACCCTCGAAATGCCCTATGCTCCCGGCCAGGGCGTAGCCGGCGTACGCCATCCGGATGCCAAAATGATCCGCACCGCGCGTTGGAAGCTCAACTACTATCCCGGAAACGGCGGCGAGTTGTACGACCTCAAGAACGATCCGGCGGAAGAGCGTAACCTCTACACCGACCCTGCTCAGCAGACAATCGTGCGCGGTCTGAAAGATCAATTGCTCGATTTCCTGATCACCGCCGATGAAACCGATCAGATCGCACCCCGCTGGCTGGTGGGCGATAAGCGCTGAGCAAGTCACCGCCGTTTCACAAAAGCCCAACCCGCGTTCAATCACCACACAACCCGAGGCGTTCCCCCGCGGCCTGAACAATTCCGAACACTTTTTGAGATTGACCAATCTGTTCGCCTCTCGAGCGGGGACCTTTCCTGATGCCCTCCGCCGCGAAGCTGGGAAGCGAGCGGCTGATCGTGCCGCCCGGTCAATCCGCACAGTTTTCCACCTTCATCAATCGCTACATCCGGGGAATCCAGGCCAAAGGCTCGGTCGAAAACCCGCTGCTCGATCCGATGATCGACTCCGCCTCGAACCTGCAAACCATCGCCTCCAACGCGAAGCCGCTATTCAACATCGAAAAAGAGAAACAGGATGTGCAGTCGCTCTTCACCGATGAATCTAAACCAGCGAAACGCCCGCGGACAACCGCCGTACCCGTTTCTTCCCGCCTTTCCGCAACCGCCGCTCGCTCTCGATCCTCTGATTCAAATGATCGATCGAAGCAAAGAACCCCACAAAAGCGCTCCGGTCGCGCGAGGGCAATTGATGACGCCGGTGAAAATCGCGCGGCCGGAAGTAATCGCTGGCGCTGATAATCGCAATACCCATCGGCCGGTATTCATGGGTTCCCATGGCCCAGGTCAATTCGTCCCGCATCCACAAAGCGAAGCCCATAGTTGTACTATAAAACCGATGCAGCGTAGAGAATTGCTTACCACAGGCTTGGCCGCTCTCGGCACTCCGGCGCTGGTAGCCCAGCCGGCTCCCCGCAAAGGGCGGTTAAAACAATCGGTCACCGGTGGCGTCTTCGGCCGCGGCAACAAGATGACCATGGACGAGCGCTGCCGCGAAGCCGCCAGGCTCGGCGTCTCCGGGTATGACCTGGTGGGTCCGGCCGACTTTCCAATCCTCAAGAAACACGGGCTGGCCGCATCCATGGTGCGAGGCGGCGGTATCCTTACCGACAACATCAATCATCAGGCCAACCATGCAAAGATGGAGCCCGAATACCGCAAAGCAATTGAGGATGCGGCCGCCTTCGGCGCGCCGAATGTCATCGTACTGTCCGGGAACCGCCGCGGGATCGCCGACGAGGAGGGCTTGGCCAACTGCGTCACTTTTTTGAACCGGATAAAAGCCCAGGCTGAAGAAAAGAACGTTACGCTCTGCATGGAACTGCTCAACAGCAAAGTGAACCATCCCGACTACCAGTGCGACCGTACCTGGTGGGGCGTGGAACTGTGCAAACGGGTGAACTCGTCGCGCGTGAAGCTGCTCTACGACATCTATCACATGCAGATCATGGAGGGAGACATCATCCGCACCATTCAGAAAAACATCGAGTACATCGCCCACTTTCATACCGCTGGAAATCCCGGCAGGCACGAGATGGACGATACTCAGGAGATGAATTACCGCGGAATTGCCAAAGCGATCGCCGATCTGGGATTTAAGGGATATGTCGCGCACGAGTATTCTCCCCTGGGAGATCCTCTCACCTCGCTACAAAATACATTGGAAATGTTTGAGGTGTAGTGGCGAGATTCATCCCCTGCTATGTCTCAATCTAAAACGGTAGGCGGCCTCCTTCCCACCCACGACAGAAATCCTCTCCCCAAAAGCGGCTTTCGCGGCTGGCTGCGCAGGGGCGGACGGCTCGACGACGAATCCTCGCACGGACACGAGGCCCACCCCTGGTATCTCGTGCTTTGGCTCACAGGGGTCGATTATTTCTCGACCCTCGGCTATCAACCCGGCATCGCTTTGCTCGCCGCCGGAACCATCGCGCCCATCGCCACCGCAATTCTCCTGCTCGTGACCCTCTTCTGCGCCTTGCCCGTCTACGCCCAGGTGGCAAAGCGTTCTTACGCCGGCCAGGGGTCCATCGCCATGCTCGAAAATCTCATGGAAGGTTGGTGGGGCAAGGTAGTCGTGCTCTCGCTGCTGGGTTTCGCAGCGACGGATTTTGTGATCACGATGACGTTATCGGCCGCCGATGCGGCCCAGCATGCCATTGAAAATCCGTATATGAAAAGCTATCTCGGTCATGCCCAGATAGAGCTCACCATCGGACTCCTGCTATTACTCGCGCTGGTATTTCTGAAAGGCTTCCAGGAAGCCATTGGTCTCGCAACCATGGTGGCCATCCCCTATCTTGTGCTGAACCTGGTAGTCCTTTTCCGCTGTATGATCGAGATTTTCCATCATCCCGAATATTTTCCCGGCTGGAAAGCGGCACTCGAGGCGAAGGGCGATTGGACGCAGTTGATGATTGCCGCGGCGCTGGTCTTTCCCCGCTTGGCGTTGGGCCTCAGCGGGTTCGAGACAGGCGTGTCCGTCATGCCCTTGATCCGTGGAAGCGAGCAGGACAAGCACTCCAAAATTCCCCGGGGCCGCATTGCCAACACACGCAAAATGCTGGCCGCGGCCGCTCTCATCATGAGCGGCCTGTTAATCGCATCGAGTTTTGCCACCACGCTCCTGGTGCCGCCGGAAGCCTACAAGATTGGAGGCGAGGCCAGCGGCCGCGCCATCGCCTGGCTGGCGCACCATTACCTTGGCAACGTGTTCGGCACAGTATACGACGTCTCGACGATTCTCATTTTGTGGTTTGCCGGCGCCTCCGCAATGGCCGGGTTGCTGCACCTGATCCCGCGCTATTTGCCCCGCTTCGGCATGGCCCCGCATTGGGTTTCCTACGCCCGCCCGCTCGTGTTGGTGCTGTTCAGCATCAACGTACTGGTCACTCTCGTGTTCAAAGCCAACGTCGAGGCCCAGGCGGGCGCTTACGCCACCGGCGTCCTGGTGCTCATGCTGTCGGCCGCCTTCGCGGCGGCGCTCGCATTGTGGAAAGAAAATCGCCCGCAGAGCGTTTATTGCTGGGGCGTGTGCCTGGTCTTCCTCTACACCCTGATTGAAAATATTCGCGAGCGTCCGGACGGCCTCATCATCTCTTCGATTTTCGTCTTCCTGGTGCTTGCCGTAAGCGCCTTCAGCCGGCTCTGGCGATCCTTTGAGCTTCGCGTGACGGAGTTCGAGTTTGCCGATCAGGAGTCCGCCGGCCTCTGGGAGGGCGTCGTGGGCAAAAAGGTGCACATGGTCCCCTACCGCACTCCGAAGCTTCGGGACAACAAGAGCGCCGAAATCCGCCGGCTGTATTCCACCGTAGGGCCGCTGGCCTTTGTGCATGTCCATCTGATGGACAACCGGAGTGAGTTTATCGCCAAGCCGGTCATGCGGGTGCGTAGGGAAGGGGAGCACTACGTCATCGACATTACGCGGGCCATCGCGGTGGCGAACACGATCGCTTACCTGAGCGAGCTCATGGACCCGATCTCCATCTTCCTCGGCCTTTCGCGCAAGAACCTCATGACTCAGGCGTTGCAGTTCCTGTTATTCGGAGAAGGCGAAACCGGTTTGATGGTCTATGCGATCCTGCTACGCTATTGGGATTGGACGCCGCATGACGATATACGTCCACGCATCTTCCTCATGAGCGACTGACGGGCGTTATGGCAACCGGCGAATTACCGTCCGCACCGCACCTTGAATCACCAGATCCGAACGCGGATGTAATTCCGGATATTCCGGATTTTCGGCTTTCAAAAACCACTTACCCTTAACCCTCACCAGCCGCTTCAACGTGTTCTCGCCATCGATCAACGCGGCAACGATCTGGTTTTCCCGGGGTTCCGGCGTCGGCTCCACCACCACCATGTCCCCTTCGAAAATGCCCGCGTCCTTCATCGAATCCCCCCGGACGCGCAACACAAAACAACCTTCCCTGGCCCGGAACCCGAGCGTGCGTTCATCCAGGCTGACATAGGTTTCCGCGCTTCCCGGGTCCGCCGCCTGCGCGTACCCGGCGGCAATGTGCCCCTGCAAAGGAAGATCGGCGATGATTCCGCGCTCGGCGGCATGCGGGCCGCAAACATCGATCTGGCGCGATCCGCGCGCCCCTCGACGAATAAATCCCTTGGCTTCCAGAGCCGAAAGATGCCCTACTACCCCGTTCGGACTGCGAATGTTAAAGCGGCGCTGGATCTCGGGAATGGAAGGAGAGCAACCATGTTCACGGCGGAAATCGAGAATGAAGTTATAAATGACCTGCTGGCGCTCCGTGAGCATGCTACTATAAATGTTTACACCCGGCTGGACGGAATGTCAATACAGGAAACCCTTCCATTGTTTGAAGACCCCCCGCCGCAACTGGCGGCCCTCCTTGCTCCGCGGCTCCAGGAACTCGCCTCCCGGCAGATCTACTTTGGAACCAGTTCCTGGAAGTACGAGGGCTGGATGGGACAGATCTACACCCGCCAGCGCTACCTCTCCCGAGGGAAGTTTTCGCAAAAAAAGTTTGAAGCGGAATGCCTCGCGGAGTACGCCAAAACCTTCCCAGCCGTGTGCGGCGATTTCTCCTTCTATCAGTTTCCATCCGATGCCTTCTGGCGTCAGATATTCAGCTCGGCGCCTCCCCAATTGTTATTCGCATTCAAAGTGCCGGAGGAGGTAACCGCCAAACGCTTTCCCGCCCATGCCCGGTACGGTCCCCGGGCAGGGCTCGACAACGAGACCTTCCTCAACGCCGCGCTCTTTCAGGACGCCTTCTTACGCCCGCTCGAGCCCTATCGCCATCGTATCGCCGCGCTGATCTTTGAATTCGGGACCTTCTCCCAGCAATCATTCGCCGGCCAACCGCCTTTTCTCGATCACCTCGAGCGGTTTTTAGCAGCTCTTCCCAGCGGCTACCGTTATGCCGTCGAGGTTCGCAATCGCGAACTCTTGCAACCCGATTATTTCACCTGTCTACGTTCCCATAGGGTCGCTCATGTGTTCAATGCGTGGTCGCGCATGCCGGAACTTTCGCGCCAGATCGCGATGCCCGGAGCCTTTACGGCGGACTTCAACGTCGTGCGGGCGCTGCTGCGTTTTGGCCGCCCCTACGAGGAAGCGGTCGCGAAATTCGCTCCTTATCTCCATGTTCAGGATCCCAATCCGAATGCTCGCGAGTCGATTCGAAGCATCGTGCAACACGCCCGCCGCGAACAGCGCCCTTCCTTTATCTTCGTCAATAACCGGTTGGAAGGAAACGCGCCGGAAAGCATCGCGGCGATGATCGAAGAATCATTCTTGACAGATTCAGTAGTTCAGATATAATTGAATCATTGAAGCGAAACACCAGCGTCGAAGATACCATCCGTTACGCCGATATGTTCGCCGCCCTGGGCGCCGAAAGCCGCCTCCGTATTATGCAACTGCTGCTTTCCGCTCATCCCGATGGCATGGTCGTCGGCGAGATCCAGGCTGAGCTCGCCATCTCCTCGTCCAACCTGTCTCACCATCTGGAGAAACTGAAGAATGAGGATCTGGTGCGCGTAAGCCGCGAAGGAACCTTCCTCCGCTGCCGCGCCAACACCGCCGCCTTGCAAGAGGTGCTGCGCTTTCTCTACGCCGAATGTTGCACGCGGAACAAAGCCATCAAACCCGAAGAAGTCCGAAGGAACTTATGAACACCGGCATCAAAGACATTGTCAGGGAAAAATATGGACAGGCGGCGCTCCGCGTCACCAGCGGCGGTAGCTCCTGTTGCGGAACTGCCCCCCTCTCCAGCGGATGCGCCGACCCCATCACCAGCAACCTGTACGATGCCACCCAGACCGGCGAGCTGCCGGACACGGCCGTTCTCGCCTCGCTTGGCTGCGGCAATCCCACCGCCCTGGCCCAGCTCCATCCCGGTGAGACTGTGCTCGACCTCGGGTCCGGCGGAGGCCTTGACGTCCTGCTTTCGGCAAAGCGCGTCGGGCCCACAGGCAAAGTATACGGTTTGGACATGACCGATGAAATGCTGGCGTTGGCTCGCGAGAACCAGCGCAAATCGGGGGTGGCGAACGTCGAGTTCCTGAAGGGCGAAATCGAGCGTATCCCGCTTCCGGACAACAGCGTCGATGTCATCATCTCCAACTGCGTGATCAATCTTTCCGCCAACAAAGATAAGGTACTGCAGGAGTCCTTCCGTGTGCTCAAACCGGGTGGGCGTTTTGCTGTATCGGACGTCGTCACCAGAGGCGAGATGCCGCCCGGGATCCGCCAGAGCGTGCTCCTCTGGGTGGGCTGCGTGGCCGGGGCCCTCGAAGAGAACGACTACAAGAGCAAGCTCGCCGCCGCCGGCTTTGAACAAATTGAAGTGGAGCCGACCCGCATCTACCGTGTAGAAGATGCGCGCGATTTTCTGTCCCGGGAAGGCATCGATGTCGAAGCGATCGCCACCCAGGTGGATGGGAAGTTTATGAGCGCCTTCGTGCGCGCCG
The DNA here is from genome assembly GCA_035526195.1 of Bryobacteraceae bacterium. Lineage (GTDB taxonomy): Bacteria > Acidobacteriota > Terriglobia > Bryobacterales > Bryobacteraceae > CADEFT01. The sequence goes on along the minus strand of DATLCW010000380.1, from coordinate 25,635 downwards.
TGAAGCTTGCTGCCTGCTGACCGGCAGCACTCTTGCGCCACCCCTCGCCCTTCTGCTAAATAAAGGGTTCCCATGCCGCTGAAGAGCCTGCCATCCCGGCGTATCCATGTGGAGGAACCGCTTCGCATTCTGTCCATAGGCGGCGGCAATGGGCTGTCTTGTCTCTTGCAGGGGCTCAAATACTATGCCCGTCCCGACTTAGGGGAGGCGCCGGAAGCCGCGCGCTATACGTTGCCGCCGAATCTGCGGGTCGAAATCACGGCGGTAGTTACCGTCACTGACGATGGGGGAAGCTCCGGCAGATTGCGACGGGAATTCGATGTGCTTCCCCCCGGAGACATCCGCAACTGCATGGTCGCCCTATCGGAGGATGCCGCGTTGCTCTCCCGCCTTTTTCAGTACCGCTTCGCCAACGGCCGCGGATTAAAGGGCCATAGTTTCGGGAATCTGTTTCTAACCGCTCTCACCCAGCTGACCGGCGATTTCGCGCAGGCCATCAAGCTCTCCTCGGAAGTACTAGCCATCTCCGGTCGAATCTTTCCGTCCACGGCAACCAACGTGGTGCTCCAGGCGCGTCTCGAAGACGGCGCCCTTGTCGAGGGGGAAACACGAATCAGCAAGAGCGAAATACCGATTCAAACTCTTTCGTTGAAACCCCGTAAGCCGCTTCCCCTGCCGGAGACTCTGCAAGCCATCGAAGAAGCCGATCTGATCACTTTAGGGCCGGGTTCGCTCTACACCAGCGTGATTCCGAACCTCCTGGTGGACGGCATTCCCGAAGCTATTCGTAACTCTTCGGCGGTGAAAGCGTACTTCTGCAATCTCATGTGGCAGCCCGGTGAGACCATGCGGTTCCATGCTTCCGATCACGTGCAGGCGATCCACAAACACGCCCTTGGCAAGCTGCTGGATTGCATCATTGTGAATACCCGGCCCGTCACTGCCACATTGCGGCGCCGCTATGCGATCCAGGAGGTAATGCCCGTCCAGGTGGATTACGAGCAGCTTCAGGAAATGGGGTTGCGCGTCGTGGGAGAGGACCTGTTGGCGCGCTCGGCAAAAGTAAGGCATGACTCGCATCGGGCCGCCGCGGTGGCCATTCAAATGGCGCTGCTTGGCCGCAAGCGGAGGCAAAAGGCCGCTGTGCTAAAGCCCATGGCGGCTAGCTTGTAGGGTCGCCCGCGGCGCCGCCAGATGCTGTAATGGATAGACACTCCTCATGGAATCTCCGTTGACGATCTTAATTCTCGCCGCCGGGCTCGGAACCCGAATGAAGTCCCGCAAGGCGAAGGTGCTTCACCAGGCGGGCGGCAAGAGCCTTATCGAACACGTGGTGGATACGGCACTGGAACTGACCACTCCGGAATCCATACACGTGGTGGTGGGTCATCAGGCGCAGCAAGTAGAAGAGATACTTGCCTCTCGCGGTGTCCGCTTCGTCCTCCAGACAGAACAGAAGGGTACCGGTCACGCTGTCCTCAGTTGCGAAGCGGCGGCGGGAGCGGAGCGGAACGGGCGGGTCGTGGTGCTGTATGGCGACGTTCCTTTGTTAAGTCTCGAAACCCTTCGCAGCCTCATTTCGCTGCACGCCGGTTCAGGCGCCGCGGCCACGGCAATCACCACTTCTCTTAACGATCCCCACGGCTACGGGCGGGTCGTCCGTAACGATCGCGGCGAGGTGACAGCCGTTGTCGAGGAGAAGGCGGCCACTGACGTCCAGCGGCTCATTTGCGAGATCAACGCGGGCATCTATTGCTTCGACGCCGCGCTCCTGTGGACGCATCTGCATGACATCCGCCCGAACAATCCCGCTCGCGAATACTACCTGACGGACATGGTCGAAATCCTCAGCCGCGCGGGGCATCGCGTTCTCCCGTTAAAAGTAGACGACTCATCGGAACTGCTGGGCATCAATACCCGCGTAGAGCTGGCCGAAGTGGATCGCATCCTGCGTTACCGGACTGTGCGCAAGCTGATGCTCGAAGGCGTCACCATCGAGCGTCCCGAGACAGTGACGATCGATGACGGCGTGCGCATCGGAATGGATACGGTGATCGAGCCCTTCACACGCATTCTCGGCCGCACGGTGATCGGAGCCGAGTGCCGCATCGGCGCGTATTCCATTCTCGAGAACTCGCATCTGGACGATGCCGTGCAAGTCCTGCCCCACAGCATGATTGCCGATAGCCGCGTGGAAAGCGGCGCGCAGATCGGTCCCTACTCCAGGCTGCGTCTGCAAAATCACGTGGAAGCCGGAGCCCACATCGGCAACTTCGTCGAGTTGAAAAAGACCCGCTTGGGCAAGGGCACCAAGGCCATGCACCTCGCCTATCTGGGCGATTCGACCATCGGAGAGAAGGTGAACATCGGCGCCGGTACCATCACCTGCAACTACGACGGCCGCAAGAAACACGGCACCACCATCGGGAATGATGCGTTCATCGGGAGCAATTCGACCCTGGTCGCGCCAGTCGAAATCGGAGACGGGAGTTACGTCGGTGCGGGCTCGGTGGTCACCGACGCCGTACCCGCCGATGCTCTTGCCGTGGGCCGCGGGCGGCAGGTGAACAAAGACGGCTGGGCGCGCCGGCGCCGGGATCAGCCTCCGCATTCCAAGATGTAATACTTCTTGCCGTCGCTTTTGGCGATCTGGCCGACGATCGTCCATTCCTGTCCATCCGCCAGATACACACGCCGGTAGGAGTCGTACTCCACGTTGATCTGGCGGTCCAGCCGTGAGCATTCCACTTCCCTCGTATCGCCCGCCGACCACTTCGTTTTTACAACCTGAAAAGGATCCATCAATGAGATGATGTCAGATTATGGGCCGGCAGGCGGAGTGCACAGTATCCTTCCTGGGAACGACCGCCGCGGGAGTGGCGCATCTTGAGGCGGAGAAGCTTTCCTTTCGCGGCGGGGCCATCCGGCTGCGGATCCCGTTTAAGGAAGTCACCAATGTCGAAACGCAACGCGGGCACTTGCACACATCACGCAAAGCGATGTGATGGCCGCGGGTAAGGCCGCTGGCCTGGTGGATGTCAAAGTGGTTGGATTTTCGGCGTCGCGGACGGCGCTCAAGTGGGTAATTCCGATAGCGCAGCGCAAGTGAAGTGCCCTACGGCATCAGCGTCTTCTTCAAAAACTCGTAAGTGCCCACTCCGTGGATCTGGTGCGGGCCGTCGAAGTATTCGATGGCAGTGCGATCCTTCAAGCCCATCTGCTGATAGAAGCGGTACACCTTCGCGTACTCATAAGCCACCCATTCATCGTTTGATACGCCGTCCTTATGTCCGCGCTCCACGTAGAACGGCCGCGGAAAGATCAGGCTGGCGAGCTCGGCATGATTCACCATGTGGGCGAAGTTGAATTCCGGAATCTCGTACTCCCCGGTGAAGGGATAAGTAAACGGGGCATCGAGTGAAGCCACCTTCCACACCCATTCGGTAAAATTGCCGGAGCAAATCGAGAGTGCGTATCCATGGAGCAGAGCGGGGATGCGCATCGCGGTGAAGCCGCCATAAGACAGGCCGTAAAAGCCGATCCGTCTCGCATCAATGAAATCCAGCGACCCGAGCCATTGAAGAATGCGCGCATGCTGGCCGGCAATGAAGGAAAATTGCGAGAGCTTCCAGGGATGCGCCTTCCGGTTGATCTGACGGAACCGGTCGCCGAGGACGTAGGGGTTTTGCGGGGAGAAGGTGACGAACCCTTGCTCCGCCAGACGTACGGCGAACTGGGCGTAGGTTCGATTCGATACCGCCGGGTCGGCAACATCTTTCGGCCGGCCTTCCAGGCCGTGCTGGCAGACAACCGCTGCACGGCGTTCTCCCGGGCGAATGTCCTTGGGAACCAGCAGGTAACCGTAGGCATTGACATTCGGCCACACATCCAGCACCACTTCGTAGCCGCGATACTTCGGCTGATCGAAGATCAACCGAGTGCGCGGATTGGGCGGCAGGGATGGCTCGGGCAGCCGGCCGATCAGATCGTCCCAGATCTGGTCCCGGATCTGCCTCGTGCTAGACACCCAGTGCTCGGGGGAAGTCTTGTCGGCCTTTGCCCAAAACTGCGCGCGGGCCTTCGGGGATTCCTTGATGACGTGTTCCAGGTAGCGAATGATCCGCGACATCTGGCGCTGCATGCGCGGGCCGGGATCGAACGCCGCCCGAAGATCCTTTAACGAGGCTTGGGGTGCTTTCAGGCTGGAAGCGCCGAGCAGTTTCTTCAGCGCGGCATCGGAAGGCGGCGCGGTCTCCACAATCAGCTCCCGCGGAGCGATGAGTTTGGCGACGGCTTCATCGCGATAGTCCGGGAAGAGTCCCCACACGTCGCGATCCACAGGCTCTTTCCATAGTTGATCGCGAGGTCCATAGTAACCGGTGACGAGAGATTTGGCGATGCGTGGATCGAGCGCCGCCGCATGCAGCGCGAGCAGCCCGCCATCTCCGTGTCCGGCTATCGTCACGGGAAGCCCCGGCGATTGCCGTACCATCCAATCCACGGCCGCCAGCACCTGTTGCATTTCAATCCCAATGATGTGGCGGCCCAGCGGAAAGGCCTGCCGCCAGAGGAATTCCCGATGAGGAATCTTACTCATCTTCACACCGGGCACGCCGGAATAAGCGGACTTGCGATCGATGAGCAAAGGCACGATGACCTGCGCTCCGCTTTCCGCCAGCCGCCGGGCGAATTGAGAAGGAGCGCCTGGCGAGAGGCCGGCCAGCATTTCCGGAGTCCACCCGGCATCACCGATAGCAATCACGCGGGCGCGGGGTTGGCCGTTGGGTTCGAGCAGCAGGCCCTCGCCCCATAAGCCTTCGACCGATTCCCACTCAATCGTCTTGACAGTGTAGCCGTTGCCGCGGGCGATGACTTCGGAAGTCACCATGCCGCGATTCACTCGCGGCTCCACCACACCCAGAATGTACGCCAGCCGCCGGGAATCCGGCTTGCCCGCGGGCCGTTGATAGGAGTCGAGAAAACGGTGGATGCCATCGACGATCAACTCCGCGCCGTCTCCTTTCCATTCAAGCGGAGCGGTACCAGGGAGCGTCTGCGCACAAAGGATTCCGGGGAGAAGCGAAATCAGCCAGTGAAGCATTTTTCCATCATAGGCCTTGGCGGCGTATCAGGCATTCACCAGATGCTGCGCCACGGCGACGTCTTTTTCCTCGGGGATCGAGCCGGTGAGGAAAGTGCTCAGCTCGAACTCGCGTTCGGCCTGGGGCTTCAAAACCATAATCGTGAGCATCGCCCGCGGAGGAATGTTCAAGGTCCCATCGAGCGATCGCGAGGCATCAGCGAACACCGCCTGGCTGACGCTGCGCAGCGTCTCACCGCCGAATACGGTCTGGCCGGCAAGCTTATGGAATGCATTGGTAATGTCGGCGGCGAATTCCGCGAGCCGCTCTACCGCTTTTGAAGGAGCCGTAGCCGATACCTTGCGGAACTCCTGCACGTCTTTCAATGCTTTCGCTGCCTTCTCCACGATCTGCGCCTCGAACCGCAGGAGACTCTCGAGAAGGATCCGGCCGCTTCCTTCCATCGCGGCCCGGAGGATCGCTGGCGCCTGATTGTCTTCGTAGAACTGCACACTGCCATCGAGACCGGCCTCTTGCAGCCTCAGCCGAAGCGACGGCAGCATCGCTACCAGATTCTGGCTGGTGATCTGGTTGTCCACCATCAGCCGGCGGATGGCGGGATCGGGGTGGTTCCAAAACACATTTTTCCCCACATCGAAAGTGAGCGTGTTTCCATTGACCTTGACATCGTTGGAAGCCCGGATGGACGCCCACGCCAGCAGCGGAGCGGAAGATGCCAGATCCTTCAGCTTATTGACGTTCTGGAGATAATAGAAAGGGATCACGAGTTTCAGCGACTTCTGGATGTCTTTGGACATGCTCTTCGCCGCGGCGGTGACATCGTCAATCGGCATAGCCCACGCCGCTAGCGCGTTGCCGGGAATCGTCACTTCATAGGCGGCGCAGACATCGCCGAAGTTCTCCACTCCGTTGTTCAAGACGTTCTCCACGGTGCGGTCAAACTGCGTGTACCACGAGCTGAGACTGGTGCCTCCGGTGAACTGGCTCGCCATGTACTGGTTGATGAAGGGGCGGGTAAACGCTTCGAGCTCCTCGCGTCTCATGGACTCTTTGGCCTGCAACAACTGGTAGCTCCAGGTGGCCGCATCGGCGGAATGGATCCGTAGATTCGGAAACGCCGCCGCCCCCGCGGGGGAAACCGCCGCCGCGAACGTGACCGTCAGGCTGCTCTTGTATTTGTTGGTCACCTGTACCGTGTCGCTGCCGGTGGCGTCGTAGAGGAGGATTCTCCCGCCGTCCTCCTCCGCGTGGACGGAAGCGAGTCCGCGGTTGATGCTCACCGATTGAAAGCTGAAGTGCGGCAGGGACAAATCGAGTGTCGTCTTGCGCGTAACTTCGTGGCTCAGCACGGCCGAGTTCAAATGCACCGCCGGGCTGGGAGTAATGAGCAACTCATCGATATTGGAATCCTGCAGCACGGCGGCGAGCAGATCGATCCCCGCCTGCTGCGAGGTATCGAACACAACATCCAGCACGGCAGTGCTCGATGACGTCTTACTCCACGTGGCGGCAAGGTCAAACCCGTAGCGCGAGGTGAGTGCCTTTTTCGCCTTGGCGTAGATTTCCTGGCGCTTGCTCACCACCAGATTGATGGTGTCCTTGACTTCCTTCAGGTCGGCGAACCCCAGTGTCTTATCGAAGAACGTGGCCAGCCGTCCCACCAGGAAGGAGTCAAGTTTATTGAAGTCCGCCTGCGACAAGGCATTCAAAACTTTGTCCAGATCCAACCGGTCACTGAGCCAGGTTTGCAGCTTGGTTAGAGTGCCGCCTTCGAGGATGGCGTGGACGGTTGACGCCGTTTTGCGAACGTCGGGAAGACGGTCGAGTAGATTCAACAACCCCCTATCCGCCAACGCGCTGAGCAAACGGCCGGCGGGTGTGGAGGCGAAGCCATTAGTATTCAGAATTTTCAGCAGCTCGGCCTTCTGCGTCTGCTCGTTGCTGCTTGCAAGCAAAATCAGGCTACTGCGGAAAGCAGCGGTGGCGGAGCCGTTCAACCCGCTGAGAATTCCCCAAAGCTCGCTCGAAACCTGCGGCGGCAACGTTTCAAACATGCCGACCGCATCCAGCAGTTTGCCCCTCGCTTCCTGAAACGCTGCCACGGGATCCACTCCGGTGACGTCTTTCAAGAGCTCCAGCGCTTTCTCGTTGACGAGGCCGGCCACCAGTTCTCCCACGCTCTTTTTCGGGTCGGTCCATTGTTGGATCAGCTTCAACGTCTTGACGGCTTGCGCTCCATGAACTCCGAAAACCGCCCGGGTGAAATCGTCAACTTTGTTCGGCAGAATGCCCGCCACGCCGCTCACGCCCACCTTGAGGTTCAAACCGAAATTCATCCCGTGGGTGGACAATTTGAACAGGCGCAGGCGCACTTTCCTGTCCGCTTCCGAATCCGACTCGCGGCCTACCGCGACCAGGTAGCGGCCGCTCACTTCGAAGCCGAACGAGGCGGTGGCTGCGGCATCAATCTTTAAGCCGACATCGCCCGACAATCCGGCGAGCTTCGCCTGGCGCACGAAGTTGAAGTTGTAGCCAAGCTTGGCGGCAAGCTTCAGCGCGAGCGAGCCGTTGGCCTCCGCCAGCACCCAGGTGGCGGGTGAAAGCGCGTCCGCCGTGGTCACATGGCGGGGCAGCTTCCAGCTTTTCACCGTCTGTTCCAGAACGTCGCGGGCGCCGGTCTGCGCGGGGAACCGGCGGATCACCGCGCTCATGCCCGAGGCTGTGGCGGAAACTCCGAACGTGACGCTGCCTAACGCGCCGATGGGATGGCTGCCGGAAACGCTGCCCTTCGCCTGATAACCAGCCCGCATCAATGCGAAGCGGCTGTCGTCCGCGCCCGGTCCCGGCGTCAACGTGAGTCCCGGAGTCTTATCCAGCCCCAGTGCGGCGATCGCCTTTGCCGGATCATCAAAGATGCCCACGCCCGCGGTTACGCCGGCCGAAAAGCTGAAACCGACCGTCGTTTGTCCGCTTTTGAACGCCACCGGATCGCCGCCGGAAGCCGAGAGCCCAATGCGGGCCAGGTCAATTACGCCCTCAGGGCGCGACGGGAACGGCCGGTTATCGGCCACGGCGAGAAGGACATCACCGTCGGTGGCGCCCGACAACTGTAAGGATGCCGAGCTTTTCGGTCCGAGAATCGATGGGTCAAGGGCAAACGTCCGGTTAAGGCCGGGAACGGCGGCTGAACTCACTTGTGGCAACTCCGTAGCGCGATGATAACTTATGAAGCGGCCGAATTCCAGGTATCATGCAGCAATACCACTTCCAGGGAGGTGCTTCGATGTTCCATTCGTTGAGGAACGTTTTTGCAAAATGGGTGCACGGGCTCAGCCGCCGGGACTTGCTTTGGCGGAGCGGCTTGCTCGCCGGGTCACCCATGTTGCTGGCGGCCGCGCCGCCGCCGCCAGTGGGCAAGCTGCGCATCGACCCCGATGAAATTTATCAGTCGATCGGCGTTCGCCCGCTGATTAACTGCCGGGGGACGCTCACGGTCGTCGGGGGCTCGTTGGAGCTGCCCGAAGTACGCGCCGCCAAGGAGGCCGCAGCACATCACTTTGTACAACTGGATGAGCTGATGGAAGGGATCGGCAAGCGGCTGGCGGAGCTGACGGGCGCCGAATGGGGAATGGTTGCGTCCGGCTGCGCCGCGGCCATCGCTCATGCCACTACGGCCTGCGTGACTGGCGGCAACCCCGACCTTCATGTGCGCGTTCCCGATCTCAGCGGTTTCGCCAAAGACGAGGTGGTGATTCCCAGTCATTCGCGCAACGTCTACGATCAGGCGATTCGCTCGGTGGGCGTGCGGATCATTGAAGCGCGCGATGCGGCCGAGTATGAAGCCGCGCTTGGACCCAAGGTCGCGATGGTTTACGTGTTCGCCGGCCCTCGGGCGGAGAGCGGTCCGCTGCCCTATGAGACGATTTACAGCATCGCCAAAAAGAAGAACATTCCGGTGATGGTGGACGCGGCCGCGGAGATGCTTACCGTTCCCAATGTGCACCTCGAGAAGGGCGCCACGCTGGTGGGCTACAGCGGCGGCAAGTGTCTTCGCGGGCCGCAGTGCGCGGGAATGCTGCTCGGGCGAAAGGATCTGGTAAAGGCGGCGTGGGTGGCCAGCGCCCCGCACCACGGGCATGGGCGCACCATGAAACTGGGGAAAGAAGAGGCGATTGGCATGCTGGCGGCGGTCGAGATGTGGGTGAAGCGCGACCACAACGGTGAAATGCAAACGTGGAATTCCTGGCTGAAGCACATTGCCGGCCGTGTTTCGAGCATTGAAGGAGTGAGCACGGCGATCAGTGAGCCGCGGGGACTTTCGAATCACAGCCCGGGACTCAGCATCCGTTGGGACCCGGCGAAACTGGGCATAACCGGCGAGGAAGTGTCGAAGATCCTGTGGGCGACCGAGCCTCGCATTGCTCTTGGCGGGGGTGGCCGCCGCGGCCCGTCGCGTGGCGCCAACGAAACGGGTATTTCGATTTCCGCTTACATGATGTCTCCCGGCGAGGATAAGGTTGTGGGGGATCGCCTTCATCAGATTCTTTCGATGCGGCGGCCGGCATGGAAGCGGGAAGTTCCCAAGGCGCCGGCCAGCGATCTCAGCGGCCGGTGGAACGTGCAAATCGAATTTACCGCCGGTGCCGGGGAGCACGTGCTCCATGTGAAGCAACAGGGCAACCAGCTGGTGGGAACGCACCAGGGAGATTTCGTGTCCCGCGATCTTTCGGGCTCAATCTCAGGCGAGGATCTGCACATCAGTAGTTCCGTGAGCGAAGCCCACGGCGCGGCGTTGTCCTATCGATTCAGCGGGAAGGTGGCGGGAGACACGATGTCCGGCACCCTCGATATGGGCGAGTATCTGACCGCGAAATGGACCGCAAAACGTCACGTTTTTGGAGGCGCCGCTTGAAAATAGATACATTCGATCCGTCCGCGAAGAACGTCAGGCTGTTAGCCGCACTGCTGATCTCTACGGTCTGCGCGCACGCCCAGTTTATTCTGACCAAAGAACAGATGATCGCCTACACGGCGCAGAACCCGTTCGAGCGGTTCCCCGACGGCAGACCGAAAGTGCCCGACGAACTGCTGGAAAAGGTGAAGAGCCTGGTGATCGAAGAAGCGTACGGAGCGGTGAAGAGCAAAGGCTTCCCCAATCAGTTCGCCGGCGACTGGAAGATTCTCAATCCGGGAAAGAGGCTGGTGGGCCGGGCGTTCACGGTGCAGTTCATGCCCGCGAGGCCGGATGTTGCCGAGGGGATGCAAGCCGAGGCCACCAAACGGGGTATCGGCCGTTTGCGCAACCAGACCGTCATCGACATGCTGGGGCCGAACGATGTGATCGTGGTGGACCTTTTCGGCAAGACCGACGGCGGCACGTTTGTGGGCGACAAACTGGCGTATTACATCTGGAAAACCACGGGTACGGGAATGGTGGTAGACGGCGGCATGTTCTGGCTCGGCAAGATCATTCCTACCGGTATGCCCGCCTATTTCCGCGGCACCGGGCCGGACTCGTTGAACAATGTCATGCTAACGGGCATTAACGTGCCGATTCGGTTGGGAAATGCGACGGTGATGCCCGGGGACGTTGTGCTCGGCGATGAAGAAGGCTTGTTTTTTATACCGCCGCAGCTGGTGAAAGCCGCGATTGACGCTGCCGAGAACACCAAGGCTCGGGATGAGTGGATCAAGCGCAAGATGGACTTGAAGAAGTATAAATCCAGCGAACTTTATGGGCGTCCGTCCGATCCCGCGCTCGCCAAGGAACTGGAAGAGTACATCAAAGCGAATCGCGGCAGGAAATAGCTCCGGCCGGTGCGAAACGAACGGCAAGCAGGAGTGAGACAAAAATCAGAAAGAGTACACCTATCATAGGAAGACTTGTTTCTGCCGACGGTGAAGTAGACTCGAACGGTAGCATTCAGGCACTTCTGAATTCGCAGGGGAGCGTACGCCACACAATCTAGGGACTTCAGGTAAATTACCGGTCAAACTAAGTGTTTTACCTTATGCGCCGAACCCTGAAAAACGCCGCTACGGACTTAAAGGAAGGTGCGCCGTGAGATCTCTTTCACAACTGTTCCGGGCGTTGATCCGGCCGGGCAACGCGAACCAGGATCCGGGCTCGCCGGCGCTGCTTCAAAAGGCAATGGATGCGGTGATGGCGCCTTACCGCGACGGAAACTACCAGGCGGCGCTGCTGGCGGCGGAGGGCCTTCGTCCAGGAGGCGGCAAACCCGCGCCTTACTGCTTTTTCCGCGGCACGATGCTGATGCATCTTGGCCATTATATGGAAGCGGAAAAGTGGCTGCGGGAGAGCATCTCCCGTGAGAAGGAACCCCAGCAGACGGCCATCGGATACTCAACCCTGGGGCAGTTGCTGATCCACCAACAACGTTACGAAGAGTCGTTACAATGCTTTGCTACGAGCCTCCGGCATTGGCCCGATCGCGGTTCCACCCATCGGGATATGGCGGAAGCGCTGCTGCACCGGGGGCATCTTTCCAAAGCATTTCAATGCGCGAAGATGGCGATCGACAAGGACAGCGCGGCGGGCGCGCTCCCGCCCGGCGCCTACGGCTTGAATATGAGCGCGAACCTGGCGACGTTGGCATGGGCGGTGGCCGCATCGTCGCGGGAGAAGGAGGAAGTGGACCGGCTCGTCAAGGAAGCGATGCCGCTGGTGGCTGACACCCAGGTACGGTCGATCACGGCGCAGGTCCATTATCACTCGGCGCGAGCGTACTCCGAACTCGGGGATGCCGGCCGAAGCGGGCACCATTACAAGGAGGCTGCCCGCATCGATCCGGGCGGGTTATGGGGCAGAGCGGCACGAGCGATGTCTAGCGGCGTCGCCCCCTGATGTACATCCGGATACCTCTGGGTGGCAGTGCAATTGCTGTCATAACCAACGGAGGTTATCCTATGCGTTCTTTTGTTCACTTCTCAACGCTTGTCCTATTCGGAGCCGGTATCCTTGCGGCTCAAGTGGATAGGGTTCCGGCGGGTACCGAGATCGTGGTGCGGACCAACGAAGCGATCGATGCAAGGCATCCGACCGACAGTAGAATTTACTCAGGAATCGTTGATCGCGACGTTCGCGATGCACGGGGCCGGGTGGTGATCGACAGAGGGGCGGAGGTCGAGCTCATCATGCGGGAGGCCTCAGCCAATGATATCGTGGTCGACCTGGAAAGTATCAATGTGAACGGCCGGCGCTACATTGTCGACAGTCCCTCCGAGGTAATCAGCGGATCGGATGATCGGAAACGCGGTGTTGGGGTCAACAGCCGCACCGGCAGATATGTGGGCGGCGGGGCCATCATTGGAAGCATTATTGGCGCCATCGCCGGCGGCGGCTCGGGTGCGGCGATCGGCGCGGCAACGGGCGCCGGAGCAGGCGCCGTCGGACAAACCGTCACCCGTGGAGGCCGTGTGCGGCTGCCGTCAGAGTCGATCATTACGTTCCGGCTCGACCGGCCGCTACGCATTGGCCATGCGGATGATGGCTTCACCAGAGACGGGCGCCACTTTCATCGCTATGACGACCGGGACCGGCGGAACCCTTAACGCGTGAACAGGCGGCGCGGCAGACCGTGAATTGAGCGCGATTCTGGTACATACTCGGTAAAGGCGGAAAAGCGCCGCTGCATGACGCCCGAATCCGAGGTTGAACGCATCTTCAATGAAATCGCCGGGCTTCCCCCGGCGGAGCGCGAGCTGTTCTTCGCCCGGGAGAAGTGTCTCTGGGGAGACGCGGAGCGAGGTCGAGTCGCTGCTGGCGCATGATGCCGAAGCCTCGGCATTCCTCGCAAAACCTGTCGGTAATGCCGCCCAAGCGGCACTGTCACGCCTTCAAGAGGGGGCGAGCGTACAATGCGGTCCTTACGAGCTGCTCGATCTCGTTGGGGCCGGCGGCATGGGGGCAGTTTACCGGGCGCGGCGCAGCGATGGCGAAATCACCCAGCAGGTAGCGATCAAAATTTTGCCCCTGGGAACTACCGACGCCAATCTCCGCCAGCGGTTTCTGCAGGAACGCCAGATCCTCGCCTCGCTCTCCCACGCCCACATTGCACGGCTACTGGATGCCGGTCACACCAGTGACGGGCGGCCGTATCTGGCGATGGAGTTTGTCGAGGGAATCGCATTGGACGCGTTCTGCCGGACGCTGCCGATCCGCGCCCGCATCGAATTGTTCCTGGCCGTCTGTGATGCGATCGCGTATGCACACCGCAGCCTGATCATCCACCGCGATTTGAAGCCCGCGAATATTCTGGTGGACGTGGAGGGGCGGCCGAAACTGCTGGATTTCGGCATCGCGAAGATTCTGGAGATGGATACCGCCGTCACCAGAACCGAGCATCGCGCGCTGACGCCGGATTACGCCAGTCCAGAGCAGGTAACGGGCGGACCGGCCACCACGGCCACCGATATTTATTCGCTTGGCGCCTTGTTGTACAAGCTGCTGACCGGCCGCTCGCCGCATGAGTTCGGCGGCAGGTCGCGCGAGACGGTTTTTGGAGGTGATCTGCGGCCGCGATCCCCTTCCCGCGAGCCGCTTCGAGCCTGCCTGCAAGGGCGACCTGGACGCGATTCTCAAGAAAGCGTTACGCAAGGAGCCACAGGAGCGGTATGCCACTGTGGAGCAATTCGCCGATGATCTGCGAAGCAATCTCGCCTCCCGGCCCATCCGTCTGCGGCAGGAGGAAGTGCTTTACCGGCTGAGAAAGTTCCTGCGCCGCCGTTGGCTTCCAGTCGCTGCGGTGACGCTTGCGCTGGCCGGCCTCTGCGGGGGAGTGATTATCGCGCAACGGCAGCGCGCCCTGGCTGAGCGCCGCTTCCAGCAGGTTCGCTCGCTCGCCAACCGGCTGTTCGATATCGATGAGAAAGTCCAGGCGCTGCCCGGCTCCACGGCCGCCAGGCAGACCATTGCCGGCACCTCGCTCGAGTACCTCGACCGGTTGAGCAAAGAGGCGGGCAATGATCCGGCGCTGATGGCCGAACTGGCAACCGCCTACGGGCGGACGGCATCGGTGCTCGGGCGTCACGGCCAGCCCAGCCTCGGCAAGTGGTCCGAGGCTCTGCAAGCGCTGGAGAAGGCGGACGGACTGCTGCGCGCCGCCGTTCAAATCAGTCCTCAGGACCGCTCGCTGCGCCGTCATTTCCTAAGGAACCGGGCGGAGTTGGTAACGCTGCGGGCCATGGGTCAAAACTACGACGGAGATTCCGCTACCCGCGCTGTCGAGCTGTCCCGGGAGGTGGATCGTTTCGTTGCCGGCGGACCGCCCGGCCCCGGCGATCTTGCTCTAGCCGGAGGAGTGTATTTCGGGGCGGCCAATATACTGCTCAACGGGACTCGGGTGAGGGAATCGCGGCGGTTGATGGATCTCGGGCTGGATTACCGCCGCCGTTATGCCGAAGCGGCCAACACGCCGCAAGCGAGCCTGCTGCTCGCAATTGCCCTGCGGAAGTATGGAACGAATCTACGCTACGACGGCGAACTGGATCAGGCGGTTGCCGCTCTCGAAGAATCCCTCCGGATTGTGGAAGGGCTGCCCGAAGATGCCCGTACTTTACTCGAGCGGGGCAATATCCTCTATTTTCTCGGGGTCGTACGAGGAGAAATAGATGGACTCAGTTTGGGACAACACAAGGCCGCCGAAGCAGAGCTGGCCGAGAGTATCAACCTTTGGCGGGGCATGGTCCAGGCTGATCCGAAAGACCTGACGGCGCGCACCTATTTCGCCCAGAATGCGCAGAAGCTTGGCCGGCTGGTATCTCTGCACGATCCCAAACAAGGATTGGTTGTGATCGAAGAAGGTCTCGGGATCATCTCGGATGCTCCGCCGGGAAACGTTCGCAGTAACTACCTGCTGCGGCTTTGGTGCGATTCCGTGGTTCCTTTGAATTTACTCGGGAGGCAGGCGCAGGCGCGCACCCGCCTCGGCAAGGCGATGGAAATCCTCCGTCAGGCGAAGGCGAATCCTTTCAACGAGGCAACGCCGACCGGAACAGCCGATGTCGTGTTACGCGCTCAAGCGGAGACCGAAGCGGAGGCGGGAAATTATGCAAAGGCTATTGGAATTCGCGAAGAGACAATTCGCGCCTACCGGGCAGGCAAAATCAAGGACGAAGACGACCTGCAGCACGCGCTGGGGCTTTCCAACCAATGGCGCGATCTTGCGGATCTCTATCGCAAGGCGGGTGACGAGGAATCTGCCCGCCAGTGCGATGCGAAACGGCTGGCATTCTGGCGCGCGTGGAATATCCGCCGCCCGGGAAACCAGTTCGTTCTTATGCAGCTCACCGCTCTGAAAGGTTGAAAGACGTTATTGCTTACGCCGCAGCGTGGGCGGTGGACGCGAGGCTATCCCGCGATAGCGCTGGGCTCGGGCCCGGATCTCGTCGCTATCGGCAAAATTCGGCGCCATCAACAGATAAGCTTCGTAGGCGTCCGCGGCCTTGGCGGAATTTCCCGCCGCTTCGTAGGCACGCCCTAGCTCGAGCTGTGTGGGGGCGTAGCCCGGATTCAGGCGCGCCAGCTCCGCCGCATCCCGCTCCACTTCCGGCAAGCGGCCCATCAGGCGATGCAGCTTCATCAGATTCCAACGATTCGGAACCGAGCGCGGATTGTATTGGACCGCCTTTTCCAGGTAGGGCAGTGCCTGTTTCAACTCGCCGCGCGCGATATGCTGCGAGGCAATCTGAAACGGCGGCAAGCCCCACTCGGGTGTCAGCCTGGCTGCCATCTCAAAAGCGCGGCGCGACTGCTGGGCCTGCCCTAAACGGTCCAATGCGACGCCGAGAGCGTTGTAGGCGCAGGCGAACTGCGAATCCCGCTGCAAGGATTGCTGCAACGTAGACACGGCTTCGACGAATTTCCCTTCGGCGATTTGCAGCCTCCCCCGGCAGAAGAGTTTTTTGGACTCGATGCTCTGGTCATAGGGCCGCAGCACCTGAAGCGTCTCGTAAGCGTCCACGGCACGCTGCAGCATCACTTTTTTCGGGCCAACCTGCGTGCTCTGCACGTAGTCGCCTACGCAGGCCTGCCCCATCTCCTCGAGTGCCGCGCTCAGCGCCGCCGTTAAGGGCGCTCGCTGCGCGCCGGTTAGCGCCAACCCGCGGTAGAAGTCGAAGGCGCCTCCTGTTTCCAGAATTCTACCTGCCGCAATCCGCGCCCGCAGTTGCGCCAGTTGGGAAGGCTGCGGCCTGGCAAGCTCCATGCGGGAGAAAGGAGCCGTCAGGGAGAAACTGCCCTCGAGCGCCGTGCCCTCATCCAGATCGGCGGACAGGCGATGGGTACCGGTGGTGAGCGCCTCGACCCGCAAAGTTCCGTTACGCCGCACATTCCCCCGGAACACATTGTCGATATAAATACCGGCTCCCGGCGGACCGGCAATGTCGAGTACCCCGGATTGCAAGGCCGCAGCCGGGGCTACGGTCGCAGCCGCCAGCGCCAGCCTTGCGTCAAAAGTGCCGGCTACCCGCGGGTGCTGCCGCGCCTGTGTCTGTTCCGGGACGTAGCGCGACACATAGTCGATCAACTCGGCGGCGCGCACGAAGCCATCGCTGTCCCGATCGGCAGGCCCGCGCAAACCTTCCAGCATAATGTGGGTGAACACGCCCTGGCCGCCGTTCCAACGTTCGTCTTCAAAGGAGCGCTCACTCGGCCGGGATGCCAGCAGTTTGAGGAACGATCGATCGCCCTTCCCGATGTGCGCCAAAGGCTCGCTTGCCTTGCTACGATCGTCCGCACGGTAGCTCGCCCAACCGAGGGACCCGCTATGGCAGGCATCGGCGGTGAGCACCACGAGGTTCGCCCGCAACCGCTCACTGAGGGCGCGATCCATTTCGGAGAAGGGAAGCGCGGTGGCGTGCAGATTCTGCGGATCCGAGTCGTGGGCGACGAAATACGGCTCCTCGCCTTCAGCCACCACTCCGTGCCCCGCGAAGAAGACATATACAATGTCCTCGGGACCTGTGGAATCCACGAGCCAGGCATGCAGCGCGGCACGAATGGCGGCCAGCGTTGCCTTCTCGTTCGTCAGCGTGCGAATGCGGCTCGCCGGTAAAGCTCCGCCCGCCGTGGAACGGAGAAAGGTCGAAAATTCTTCGGCATCCCGGTGGGCAAACCTCAATTGGGCGGCGGGCGGCAAATGCTGATAGTTGGAAACGCCGACTACCAGCGCCCAACGTCCACCGCGGTCTCGTAGGGGATTCTGCGGCGGTGCAAGCTCAAGGCGCAGATCGCGCGGCTGTTGGCCGGATAGCAAAAGACACCAAAAGAATAAGCATCCCCGAACGGCCATTTCCGGATCATAGCAGGCCTTTTAGATTGCCGTGGCGCGAAGGCGTCTCAGAATTTGCCGCAACGGGCCGCTCTCAAAGGGAGGCGCCGTGTAATCCGCTGCGCCGGCATCGAGTGCATCGATCCAGCGGGGCATACTCGGGTCGCGGTCCACGACGACTACCGAGTAGCGGCAGCGTTGTGCGTGCTGGACGAGAAGAGACAACTGGCTGTAACCCGGCGGGCACAGGACGACATCGGCCTTGAGGGTTTTTAGGCGTTCGATGCAAGTGGTTTCCCCGGATGGCAATGCCGTCTCGACCCATGCATCGCATTCCGGAAGCGCGGTGCGGATTCCGCAGGCGAGGTTCGCTTCCAAGCCCAGTAACAGGAGCCGGAAACCGGGTGCCGGAGAGGTGGCGGGAGAGGACATGATATTTCGTTCCTTCCCCATATATGTAGAGCGGCGGCGCGGTTATTCTCATGCCTGGAAACAAAAATCGGGTCTGGCAGGGTACCTCGGCGCGATGCTTGATAGAATGAAAATGTAACCCTGGGTATGTTAGACACCCTTCTAGCCAAAGTATTTGGTACCAAAGTGGACCGCGAGATCAAAAAGATCACGCCGTTCCTCGCGGAAATTAACGCGCAAGAATCCGAGCTGCGCAAGCTCTCTGACGTGGAATTGGCGTCGAAGACTGTATCCTTCCGGCAAAGGCTTGAGCAGGGCGCGAAACTCGACGATCTGCTGGTGGAAGCTTACGCGGTGGTACGCGAGGCGGGCCGCCGCACGGTGAACATGCGTCACTTTGACGTGCAGTTGCTCGGCGGCATCGTGCTGCATCACGGCAAAATCGCGGAAATGCGAACCGGGGAAGGGAAGACGCTGGTAGCGACGCTTCCTGTTTATCTGAATGCGCTGGAAGGCAAGGGCGTTCATGTAGTCACGGTCAATGACTATCTGGCGCGGCGCGATGCGGAGTGGATGGGCCGCATCTATAAATCGCTGGGTCTTTCGGTGGGCATTATCGTTCATGAGCTGGACGATCAGGAACGCAAGGCATCCTACAACTGCGACATTACTTACGGCACGAATAACGAGTTCGGATTCGATTATCTACGGGACAACATGAAGTTCCGGATCTCGGACTGCGTGCAGCGTCCGCATCATTTCGCCATTGTCGACGAGGTGGATTCGATCCTCATTGACGAGGCGCGTACGCCGCTTATTATTTCGGGGCCGTCTGAAGAATCGACTGACAAGTACTACCGCATCAACGGCATTATTCCGAAACTGGTGCGCGGGGAAGTGATCGAAGGGAAGGAGCCCGGCGAGAAGTATACGACCGGCGACTACACCGTCGATGAGAAGCATAAGACGGTCGCCCTCACCGAAGAGGGCGTGCTCAAGGTGGAGCGGTTGCTCGGTCTCACCAATCTTTACGATCCGGGCAATATTGAGCTGAATCATCATGTCCAGCAGGGCCTGCGGGCTCACGTGTTGTTCCACAACGACAAGGATTACCTCGTCAAGGATGGGGAAGTGCTGATCGTCGACGAGTTTACGGGCCGTATCATGCCGGGACGGCGCTGGTCCGACGGCCTTCACCAGGCCATTGAGGCCAAGGAAGGCGTCAAAATCGAGCGCGAAAACCAGACTCTCGCCACCATCACCTTCCAGAATTACTTCCGCATGTACAAGAAGCTCGCCGGGATGACCGGGACGGCGGAGACAGAAGCAGCCGAGTTTTCTAAGACGTACAACCTGGACGTGATGACCATCCCGACCAATATGCCCATGCGCCGTGAGGACACCATGGACATGGTTTACCGCACGGAGGAAGAAAAGTTCCGCAATGCCGCCAAAGAAATCAAGGAGTGCCAGGAGCGCGGCCAGCCGGTTCTGATCGGTACGATTTCGGTGGAGAAATCGGAACGGCTTTCGGGAATCCTCAAGCGCATGGGCGTGCGTCATGAAGTGCTCAACGCCAAGAATCACGAGCGGGAAGCGTTCATTGTGGCGCAGGCGGGGCGGAAGGCTGTCATTACCGTTTCCACCAACATGGCGGGCCGCGGCACGGACATTCTATTGGGCGGCAATCCGGACTTCATGACTCGCGAGAGCTGCATGAAGCAGAATCTGGCGGAAGCCATTCCCACCGAATCGGCTTCCTATGTCAACGATGAGCACTGGATCTATTTTCAGCAGCACGATCAGTTCTATCGCGTGCCCCGCCCGCGCTGGGAAGAGATTTACGCCAAGTACGCCGAACAATGCAAAATCGAGCACGATGAGGTTGTCGCGGCCGGCGGATTGCACATTATCGGCACCGAACGGCATGAATCCCGCCGTATCGACAACCAGCTTCGTGGGCGCGCCGGCCGCCAGGGCGACCCGGGTTCCTCGCGCTTCTATCTTTCCCTGCAGGATGACCTGATGCGCATTTTCGGCGGGGAGCGCATCCAAAATCTGATGCTGCGCCTGGGCATGGAAGAGGATGTCCCCATCGAGTCCGGATTGATCACCAAGCGCATTGCCGCCGCTCAGAAAGCGGTGGAAGCGCAGAATTTCGCCGCCCGCAAACACTTGTTGGAATACGACGATGTGATGAACAAGCAGCGCAAGGCCGTCTACGGGATGCGGCGGTCGCTGCTCGAGGGCGAGGAACAGCGTGAGCGTGTGCTGGAAATTGTACACAACATCGTGACCGGCTTCATCGATATCCGCTGCCCGGAAAAGATTGATCCGAGCGAGTGGGATCTGATGGGTCTCGAAAGCGACATCCTGACGCAGTTCGGCGTACGCGTTACTCCCCAGGAGAATGCCAACCTCAGCCGGGCGGAGATCGAAGAGCACGTCGAGGAGCGCCTCGCGTCCCGCTATAGCGAAAAGGAAGAGCTGGTGGGTGCGGATGTGATGCGCGAAACCGAGCGCTTCATCATGTTGCACGTCATCGATACGCAGTGGAAAGACCACCTGCTGTCGATGGATCACCTGAAAGAAGGCATCGGCCTTCGCGGCTATGGCCAGAAGGATCCTCTTGTCGAATACAAGAAGGAGTCCTTCCACATGTTCAACGGCCTGATGGACCGCATTGAGGATGAGACCGTCCGCTATCTCTTCTTCCTGCAGACCAGCGGCGGGGAAGGGATGGTGCAGACCTCGCGGCCTCTGCTTCCCTTCGATCCCGAAGAGGAGGATGAAGACGATGACGAGGCGGCGGAGCAGGAAGCGGTAGCGGTGGCACAAGCCCAGGCGAAGCAGGCGGCTGCGCGGTCTATGCAGGACTTCACCCGCAACATTGTGCGCAAAAAAGAACGCGAAATGGCCGATCTGCAGTTTGCCGGAGGGGACTCCTCAACCGCGGACAAGGCTCCGGTGCGGACCAGCAAGACTGGCCGCAACGATCCGTGCCCATGCGGCAGTGGAAAGAAGTATAAGAAATGCTGTGGCGCTTAATTCCGGGCCTTTTTCTTGGTTTGCTACCACTTACCGGCTCAGTTCTTACCGACAATCTCGGCACGGCGAAACGAGTCACGCTCGAAACGATCACTCCCGCTGACAGCAAGGTATGGGAGGAATACGGACTGGCGGAAGCGGAGACCGGGCGTTATGAAGGTCCGGCGGGCGCGCCCTTTACGGCCACGGCTTGGAGGATGAAGGATCCCACCGGCGCCCAGGCTGTCTTCCGCTGGTTGAAGCCGGCGAACGCCAAGCCCGGCAACAAGGACGCGCTGAACTACGCTCCCGATTTCGCCGTCACCTCCGGCAATCAGATCCTGATGGGATTCGGGAACTATGTCATCCGCTTTGAAGGCCGCGCGCCCACGCTGGAAGAGCTGAAAATTTTTCTGTTCCAACTCCCTAAAGTGGATCAGTCATCCTTGCCGCCTCTTCTCGGATACGTTCCGAAAAGCGCCGTGGTAGCGGGCACCGACCGGTTCGTCAGCGGTCCGGCTTCGCTTGAGAAATTTTACCCGAAGCTCTCTCCCTCAGCGGCGGGATTTCACTTCGGCGCCGAGGCGTTCATTGCGCGCTATAAAGTGGGAGCGCGCGAAGTGGAAATGGCAATCTTCTACTATCCGACGAACCAAATGGCCCGCGACCGCCAGCCGGAGTTTCAGAAAGTGCCGGGGGCGATGGTCAAGCGCGCCGGGCCGCTGTTGGCAATCGTGATTTCACCGCCGAGTCCGGATGACGCCGAGCGGGTGTTGTCGCTGGTCGATTACAAAGCTCAGGTGACGATCAATCAAGCCGCCGGCGGAGGGATTGTGCACGATGCGGGTGAAATGCTGGTCGCCATTTTTCAGTTAACCGGCGTCTTGCTGGCGCTAACGGTGGTCGGCGGCGTGATGTTGTTTGGGATGCGCCGGCTGCGGCGTAAGGCGGGCGGCGGTCAGGACGAAGATCCGATGACGATGCTTCATCTCGAAGACCGTTAAAAGTATCATCGACGTTATACAGGAGTCGCCCTTTTCCGGAAAATCCGGGCACAGTCGTTATCGCGGCGCCTCCCTGTTTCGTTCGTTAGTCGAGTGTACGGCGGCATTCATTGCTTCCCCCATTACACGGCCTGACCACTGGAGCCGCAACAGAAGTGTACGTGGCCGGGAACGCGGCAACGTCCTTTAGCCAACGAAAATGTTGACTAAAAGCCTTAAAATCGGGCACGAAAATGTTAAAATCGATGACCAGGCCGTTCGCGGTAACCTATGACCGCGGATTAGCGCCTGTCCAAGTGTTGGAAAGGGCTGGCGCACTGCGGCATTTCAGCCGGTAAATACACGTCACGGTCTTGCCACGGAAAGCAGCAGCTTTCTTTGCCTTTTCGCGGTGACTATCCCGCGACGCAGGAGAATTACATGAAACCCATTCCAATTGCTGTTTCCCTTCCACTCGTGCCGCTGATGTTACTTTCGCTTGTCCCCGCCTGGAGCATGTCGGTTCAACTGCAGCCTTCCGCGGATCAGCGGGCCCCGGTCGGAACGGAAATTGTGTGGAATTCGCTGGTTACGCAAGCCTTGCCGGGGACAGTCTGGTATCGATACCGGGTGCGAACGCCGGGAAGCGCGGCGTTTCGAATCGTGCGCGACTTCAGCTCCCAGGCGTCCCTCCGGTGGGTCCCTTCGCTCCGCGAAGGCCTGTACCAGGTGGAGGTGACGGCCAGGCATCGCGAAAGCGGGCAAACCGCGATAGCCATGGCATCGTATGATGTCACTTCCCGTGTAACCGGCGGCGGCCCGGTAATCACGCCCACTTCGAATGAATTGGTTTTCCTCTACAGCGCTCCGCCATGCCCCGTGGAAAGCCGCTTTCGCGTAGCATTCACGGGAGCCGATGGAGTTTCGCAATCCACTTCCCCCCTTCTTTGCACAGGCGACGGCAGCATGAATGTCTATCTCGCGGGAATGCGCCCGGAAAGCGCCTATACCGTGCAGCATAGTATTCAGGCGGCCGACGATACCCTGACGCGGGGCCCGGTTCTCACCCTGCGCACCGGCGCGTTGAGCTTCACGCCCCAGATTACCCGTGGACTTCAAAAGGCTCCAGGGAGGTTAACTCAGGGAGTCCTTCTTCAGAACCGTTTGTTCGAATATAGTATTGCCACGGATCTGGATGGCAATGTCATCTGGTATTTTCCGCAGATTATTCAGTATTTGACCCGCCCGCAGACGGGAGGATATTTCTTCGCGCTTTTCGAGAATCAGGAAGGCGGGGACGAAGACCAGATCCTGAAGCAGATCGATCTCGCCGGCAACACCGTCCTCGAGACCAACGCGGCGCGCATGAATGAACAGTTGGATACGCTCGGCAGAAATCACATCACGAGTTTTCATCACGAGGCGCGTAATCTGCCGGGCGGCAAAATCATGGTTCTCGCCGGCACCGAGAGAATGCTGACCGATGTCCAGGGTCCTGGCGAGTTGGCGGTCATCGGCGACATGATCCTGGTGCTCAATCGAGATCTGGAAATAGAGTGGGCTTGGGACGCTTTTGAGCATTTGGATGTGTCCCGCATGGCTGTCCTGGATGAGAAATGCGTGCCCCGCGGCGGCGGATGTCCCGTATTGCGCCTGGCTTCCATTGCAAATGACTGGCTCCATGGAAATTCGCTCGATCTCACGCCGGACGGGGGTATTCTTTACTCCGCCCGGCATCAGGACTGGGTCATCAAGATCAATTATGCCAACGGCCAAGGTTCCGGCGGCGTACTCTGGCGGTTGGGTAAGGATGGCGACTTTCAGTTTCTCAGCGACGATCCGTGGCCGTGGTTCTCCCACCAGCACGACGCCAGCATCATTGATGGCCCGGCGGGTCCGCGGCTCGTCGTGTATGACAACGGCAACACCCGCCTGGTCGAAGACGGTTTAGCGCACAGCCGGGGACAAGTGATTGACCTGAATGAAGCCTCGGGCACCGCAAGCTTCGTCATCAACGCCGACCTCGGCGATTATTCCCGCGCCCTCGGTTCTGCACAACTGCTGCGCAATGGAAATTTCCACTTCAGCTCCGGATGGATGTCGAACAACTTCAGCCAGGCACTCGAATTCGATCCGTCGGGCGCATTGGTAACGCAAGTAGAGGCCGAGACCCAACTGTACCGTTCGTTCCGGATGAGAACGCTTTATACGCCATAGGCTCCTGCCATTTCCGGCTCCATGAGTACTATTGCGAACGGTGTGGGCGTCGAGGTATGATCGCTCGTAGCAATCACCCGGAGTGGAAGGGGCCTTTTTGGACTCAACTACGTTTCACCGCAGAGGGTTTGTGCGTGCACTCACGGCTGCTGGCGCCGTTGCCGCTCTGCGGGCCCAAACTCCAAATAAACCCAATATTATCATTATTCTGGCGGATGATCTCGGTTACGGGGATCTCGGCTGCTATGGATCTTCCCTTCCCACCCCTAACCTCGATCAATTGGCGAAGGACGGGGTTCGTCTGACGCGCTTTTATTGCGCGAGTGCGGTGTGCTCGCCTTCCCGCGCGGCGCTCCTCACCGGCCGGTACCCGGTGCGTAGCGGCATTGTCAATGTGCTCATGCCTAATTCAACCAACGGATTGAGCACGTCGGAACGAACCTTGCCGAAAGTATTGAAAGAGCAGAATTACCGCACCGGCTGCTATGGAAAATGGCACCTGGGAAGCAAACCGGAGTTCATGCCTAACCGGCACTTTGATGAATCCTACTGCATCCCCTATAGCAATGATATGGATCCGCTGCCCATCGTCAGAAATGGCCAGATGATGGAGAATGGGGCGCCGAAGGATTCGCTGACGCGGCGATTTACCGAGCAGGCGGTCGAGTTCATCAACCGGAATTCCGAAACACCGTTCTTCCTCTATCTGGCTTATTCCGCTCCCCATATCCCGCTCGCTCCCGGAGCCGCCTTCCGTGATAAATCCGGGCAGGGAATCTATGGTGATGTGGTGGCGGAAATGGATGACGGAATCGGTCAGGTGCTGGCTGCGCTCAAACGCAACGGGATTGCGGACAACACGCTGGTGATCTTCACAAGCGACAACGGTCCCTGGTACCAGGGCAGCACCGGCAACCTGCAGGGTAGAAAAGGATCGACCTATGAAGGCGGCGTCCGAACCCCCTTTCTGGCGCGCTTTCCGGGGCGTTTTCCGGGGGGACTTGTGGCAAGCGGCATCGCCTCTATGATGGACCTTTTGCCGACGCTGGGGCGGGTTGCGGGCAGCCCGGTACCGGAAGCCTCCGTAGACGGGGTCGACATCTGGCCGATGCTCACCGGCGACCAGCCCTATATCACTCGCGAGCCGCTCCTGTTTTTCGACTGTTGGGAGCTGCAATGCGTTCGCTGGGGACCTTGGAAACTTCATCTTTCACGCTACAACAGCGTCGCCTGGACGCAGGATCCGGTGGGCGGCCGCTACAACCTTCCGCTGCCGCGTCCTGAGCTCTACAACGTAGACGAGGATCCCGGTGAGAGTTATGACCGCGCTCCCGAGCGGGCGGAACTGATCGCCGACTTGAAGACACAGGTGGAACGGATGTTGTTAGCGTTTCCCGACGACGTGCGAAGTGCCTGGCGCAATACCATGTCGCGGCTCGTGCAGGCGACCCCGGCCGGTGCTCTGCCTGTAAGAGAGCCATAAGGCTTTTCTCTTTTTTTTACACAACTTAACACCTCTGGGCCCAATTCGCGTCCGCGCAAGGTTCGCTAAAGCGCGTAAGCGTACCGCGGCCGCGGGGTTGAATAAATACGTCCGCGATTCAG
>DATLCW010000377.1:0-66781 GCA_035526195.1 Bryobacteraceae bacterium | reverse complement strand
GATCTCGGCAAAAGCATTCGAGCGCACCGCGCCCGGCACCGACGGGTCCACCGGTACGTCGTACGCAAAGACGAACGGGAAGGAACTGTTCACGTTCAACGCAATGTTCACGAATACCGGATCGAACGTGCGTGAATAGCCGCCGCGCAGTACGAGTTTGCCTTCTCCCGTAAGCCATTTGAAAGGTCTGACGCCCTGGCCGAAGCGGTAGTTGAAGCCGACCCGCGGCGCCCAGTTGTTGGTATCGCGGGGTGGGACGGGACTGTATGCAAATGCCGGATTGTTGTTGTTCAGCTCCAGTACTTTTTTTGTTCTGATCCGCCAGGTTTTGGAAGGGGTTGCCGGCCGATTCATAACGTACGCCATAGGTGAGCGTCAGCCCGGGCCTGATGCGCCATTCATCTTGCAAGAAAAAGAAATAATCGTAATAGCGGTAGCGCAGCGTGGGGAGACCGCCCGGCAGCAAGGCGTTGATCTGTGCCGCCGTTGCCTGGTCATCCACCAGACGCTGCAGCGTTGCGTACTCCAGCCGTCCCCGCAGTTGGGGCAGGAACAGACCGAACTGCTCCTGGCGGCGGAAGTCAATCCCGAACTTCATGGCGTGTGAGCCGCGAACCACTGACAGCGATTCCTGGAGCTGGTAGCCGTTCAGGATGGAAGCTTGCGGAAGGTTCGCCGCCAGCCCGATGCCTGTCCGCGTGGTGCCGGAATTAAACTGGCGCAGTCCCAAGGCCGGGACTT
Organism: Bryobacteraceae bacterium; assembly: GCA_035526195.1. GTDB lineage: Bacteria > Acidobacteriota > Terriglobia > Bryobacterales > Bryobacteraceae > CADEFT01. The sequence continues at coordinate 66,040 of DATLCW010000377.1, read as the reverse complement.
CGATGGAAGGAATACGCTCGGCTACTACCGGATCATCGGCGTTATTGCTGGAAGTATAGCGATTGAAGGAAACGCGGAACTCGTTGAGCACGGTGGGCCGCAGGGAACTGTTCAGCCCCACGCTGAGTGACTTTGTCGCAAGGGGCGTGACGCTGGTGAGCCCGGCGGGTGTCGCCTGTCCGGAGCCGGATTGCGTCGAATCATCCACCAGATACCGTCCCATCAACGAGTGCCTGTCATTGAATCGATGGTCAATGCGCCCCGAGTATTGCCAGTCATTGAACTTGCCGGAGGCGGAACCAGTGATATCTCCCAGGGGGATCAGCAAAGTTCGTCCGTCAGCAATCACCGTCGCGGTGGCCCCGTTGGGCGTCCCCGCGGGCAGGTTGTCGAGAAAGGCTCTTACCGTCGGCCGATTGCTGGCGATGGTTCCCAAAAGCTGCCGCCCCGCTTCGGTGGGAGCGCCGTTGATGGAGCTGCCTGATCCCAGCAACCGCGTAGTCCAGCGCTGCGCCGACCCGAAGAAGAAAGTCTTGTCTTTAATCAGACGCCCGCCGAAAGTTCCACCGCCCAGGTTCTCGACGCGAAACGGCGCCTTTTGAAACCCAGCCGCTTTATCCGTGTTGCTGCGGGCATTCAGGGCATTGCCGTTATAAAACCAGAACGCGGACCCGTGATAGTCGTTGGTGCCGCCCTTGGTGACAATGTTCATCACCGAACCCGCGGCGCGTCCGTATTCCGGCAAGAACTGGTTGGTAATGATGCGAACTTCGGCAATGATGTCCGGGTTGTTGAGACCTTGCAACAGCCCGCCCGTGCTCCCGTAATAGGAGTCCTGTCCATCAATGAAAAACGCATTGGAACGGAGACGCATTCCGTTCGCCGAGAAGGACAAGGAGGCTCCTTCCGTCCCCTGGTTGCCGTTGGCGCCGAACCCCGCGTTACCCGATGAGATCTGCGCCACTCCCGGCACGGATCCGGCAAGATTCATGATATTCCGGTTGGTGGAAAGCGGCAGCTCGGAAATACGCTTGCTATCGAAATTGGTGCTGACCTCGGCATTGGTGGTATTGATCAGGGGCGCGTTGTCGCTCACGCTGATCACCTCTGTAGATGAGGCCACCTGAAGCTTCACAACGATTTCGGCGCGCTGATTCAAAGCCAACACGATGGGACCTTGCACGAACCTGGCAAAGCCCGGCTTCTCGACGCTCAGCTCAAAGCTGCCCACCGGCAATTGCAGAATGCGATAGGCGCCGTTGTCCGCGGACAAGGTGTCCTTCGATTGGTTGGTTTCAATGTGACGTACGCTTACCTTGGCGCCTGTAACCACGGCTCCGGTGGAGTCCACCACCGTGCCCAGCACTTCTCCGGTAATCGTCTGTCCAAAGGCATTCCCGCCGAAAACCGGCAGAAGTTCCAGCGCAGCACAGGCACACAGAAGTTTTCTCATCATGTACCTTTTTTGATGACAAGTGTAGCAGGCAAAATTGGGCTGAGAAGAGGGATGATCCATTAACAAAAAAATTGCACTCGTGCCAGAAAGTTCATACTGGCGGGCTGTGACGCGGCCTTTCCAGGCTGACACCTTAACCTTCTTGTCGAAGCGCCTCGGCGCATCCGTCCTAAGTGCAATCCACTATCCGTCTCTAAGGTACTATCCGCATTGCTTTGAACCTTGTCTCCTATTGGAGCTTTCGACGGCGGGGCCGATACCCCAACTATGGGCAGGGTACTAGGTATCGTCATACTTGCGCCGGTGCTGAGCGCCATGTTGGCTCCGGCAGCGGACCTGGAAGGCTTGATCGTAGTGAAGCGCAAGCTCACCAAGCGTAAAGTCACCGCGGCCGTCAGTTCTTACCAGCGGGGTTCCGCGGTGGAATTGGATACGGCGCAGCGGGAAGACGATCTCGCCTTTGAACGAACCAGGGTAGCGATCTACGTGGATGGCCCGCGCGCGTCCGCCCCTGTGACGGTCACCATGGAACAAAAAAACCGGCGATTCGTGCCGGATACGGTGGTGGTGCCAGCCGGGTCGAGTGTATCGTTCCCTAATCTGGATCCCATTTTTCACAACGTGTTCTCCCTCTCCAAACCCAAGTCGTTCGATCTTGGAAATTATCCCAAGGACCATAGCCGCCAGGTGACATTCTCAAAACCGGGCATTGTTTTCGTGAATTGTCATCTGCATCCCAACATGGGCGCCGTGATTGTCGTTACTCCCAACCGCTGGAGCACGAAAGCCGATCCCGCCGGACGATTCGTGCTCAGCGGAATTCCCGATGGATCCTACACGGTGGTGGCGTGGCACAAGGCAGCCGGATTCTTCCGGCAGCAAGTGCGAGTGACAGGAAATCACCTTGCTGCCCCCTTGCAATTCTTCATCCCGCTGGTCGAAGACGGCACTCCGCACCCGGGGGCGCAGAGGTGAGCATGCGCTTTGGCACGCGCACCTTTCTGGTATCGTTTGTGCCTTTCGCGATTTTGCTCATGGCCAGCTTCTGGGCCATCCAAAAGCGGGTGGAACTGACGGTGCGCGATGGATTGCGGTCGTCGCTGCGCCAGACACACACCTCCATCGCGGGCGTACGTTCCAAAAGCGAACTGCTCAACAGCCGCTTTCTTCGTGTGCTTAGCGAAAATGCTTCGTTGAAGGCCGGACTGCAGTTGATGCGCGCGGAGCCCAAAAGCAGGGATGCGAAGCTTACCGTCGAGGACCAACTCAGGGAAATGTGCGGCACGCTGGGCTTTGACTTTCTGCTCGTTTCGAGTGAGACGGGCGTTGCCCTGGCGGGCGTGATGCGCGTCGGCGAGCAACTGACCGCTATGGACGTCCCACGCATCCATCCGCCGCAGCGGGGATTTCTCACGGTGGAAGGCCGCGCGTTCCAAGTGGTGTCGACACCAGTCAATCAGGGGGATGAAAACCTGGGGCTGCTTTCCGTGGGTGAGCAATTCAACTTCTCGGAATTCAACACGCCCGCCGTTCTGACGCAGAACGGCAAGGTGTTGAAATCGAATATTTCACGAGTCCCCGGGGATAAAATCGAACAGGCGCTCGCGGGTTGCAAGGAGCAGGCGGAGTGTGAAGTACGGCTCAATGGGGAGACTTTCATCTCTCTTCCCATGGAAAGTATTTATTTTGGGGAAGGCTACGTGCTGCGCAGTCTGCAGAGCGTGGATTCCGCCAGCGGTCCGGTACAGGCCATTCTGCGTACGGTGTTCCTGACAGTCGGCGCCGGCGCCGTGCTGGCCGCACTGATTCTCAGCGTGCTTTCCTCGCGGTCCATCGGAAAGCCGCTCGCCGGCGTGGTGGCGCAGCTCCAGGAAAGCGAGCGCACTGGCTTGCTGCCGGATTTCAAGACGCAGCTATCGCCCATCCTGGAGATACGGGAATTGACGGAAAGCTTCAACCGGGCGGCGGCTGCCATTCGGGAAGCCAGGGAGAATCTGCACCTGGCGTATGTCGAATTCGTAGGATCGCTGGCGAGCGCCCTGGACGCGCGCGACCACTACACGGCGGGCCACAGCAGGAGAGTCAGTGAGTTTTCCTGTGCGGTTGCGGAAGCGTTGCAGGTATCGGAAGACGGGATTGAGGAGATTCGAATCGGAGCCTTGTTGCACGACATCGGAAAGATCGGTATCGCCGACAGCGTGCTGCAAAAGCCCGGCAAACTGACTCGTGAGGAATTCGCACTGATCCAGCAGCATCCAACGATTGGACGCAGGATTCTCGAGGAGGTGCAGGGCTTTCACAATTACCTGCCCACGGTGGAGCTTCATCACGAAAACTGGGACGGCAGCGGGTATCCAAAAGGCCTGGTAAGGGAAGCGACGCCGCTGGCAGCGCGAATTGTGCACGTTGCCGATGCCTACGACGCTATGACATCCGACCGGCCGTACCGCCCGGGAATGAGTCATGAAGAGGCGATCGCTATCCTGTGCCGGTTCTCGGGCTCGCAATTCGATCCGGCGATTGTTTCGGTATTCGCGGGTTTGACGGAGATCGAGGAAAGGCGCAGGTCGCCCGCCGAGGCTCTGCTCCCGGAGAACAAATCCATGGAAATGCTGGCCCAGGCGCTCAACAGCACGACCGGGCAGGCGAAGGAAAAAAGCGAAGTATGAAGCGGGCTTTCTGGATTCTTTGCTGTATACCTGGTGGCCTCTGGGCACAAGAGGCGACTTCCGGGTTCGAACTGCGGACGACCGTAACGGCCGGCGCCCTGTATTCGCACCAGCTGGAGACCGCTCCCCGCCTGGGAAATGCGCTCGCCGTCGGCTTTCGGGCGATGCTCTATCCAACGTGGAAGCTGAGCAAGAACTGGGCGGTGAGCGGCGCCATGCAGGTGCACTCGCGTCCTTTTTTTTATGAGGAACTGAGCACGCAGGGGAATGGCGTAAGAGGCGACCTGCTGCAGGCGCATCTGAGCTATTCGCGTTTCTGGAAGAACGGCTCTATCGTGTTTCGCGCGGGGCAACTTTCATCCGCGTTCGGCTCGTTTGTGCTGCGATACGACGATGCGGTGAATCCGCTGATCGATATGCCGCTGGCCTATGGCTATTATTACAAGCCCATCACCACGAATGGCCTGGCGGGGGCGCAGATCGACGTTTCCCACGGGAGGCTGGATGCGCGTGTGCAGTTCGTGAATTCGTCGCCCGCCAACCGCCGCAACGTGTTCGACAGCGAGCAATACGGCAATTGGACAGGCGGCGTGGGACTCACTATCGTACAGGGATTGCGCGTGGGTGTGTCCGCGTACCGGGGACCCTACCTGCACCGTCAGCACCGGTTCTTCTTTCCGGGCGAAGCAGCGCCGCGAGAGCTCCCGGCCACGGCGTGCGGAGTGGAGGCGCAATGGGCGAGGGGACCGTGGAACGCTTATGGGGAGTGGCAGCGGTTTCAATTGGACTATCGAAAAATTCCCACCGTGCGCCAGCATACTGGCTATGCGGAAGCGAGACGGCTGCTGCATCCGCGGTGGTATGGAGCAGTGCGGGCCGGCTACCTCCGTGCAAGCGCGTTTCCCGGGCGCGATGCGTTTGAAGTGGCGGTGGGTTTCCGGCCAAACCGGTTTCAACTGGTAAAAATCGGTTATGAGCTGCAGCGCGGACCGGCTATTCAGGGTTCGAGAGGAAATACGCTCGCCCTGCAATTGGTGACAGCGTTCCGGCCGGTTTCCATTGCTCGCGATTAGTACGGCACTGGCCAATGAAGTGCTGGTACTTGGGCATGCGCCTTCTGGCTTCTTTAACTCTCTTACCGCTGATTTCGCTTTGGAGCGCGCCACCTGCTAAAAAGCAAGTGCGGCAGCCAGTTACGCGAAACGTCACCGCCACGGAAGTCGAAGACACTTCGAAAAATGACCCGATTGCAAAGGGGGCCGCCGGGTCGCTGGTGATCCGGGCGCAAATTCTTCTGGACCGTGCAAGGTTTTCACCGGGTCAGATCGACGGGCGCTATGGGGGCGACCTGGAGATCGCCATTAAGGGTTATCAGGAAAAGCACGGTTTACCACCAACCGGCACGGTGAACGCGGAGATGTGGAAGCTGCTGATGGCCGACACCGGCGATCTGCTCACCACTTATACGATCACCGCCGCGGATGTGAAGGGGCCGTTCCAAGATGTGCCGAAGGATGTACAGCAGCAGGCCACCATGAAATCGCTTGGTTACGAGTCGGTGGAAGAGAAGCTGGGCGAGAAATTTCACCTCTCCCCAAAACTGCTCGCCCAACTGAATCCGGGAAAGAAACTGGATACCGCGGGGGAACAGATTACGGTACCAAATGTCCAGCGGGGCCCGGCCCGGCGCGCCTCGCGGGTGGTGGTTTCGAAGACGCATCGCACCGTGACAGCTTACGGGTTGAAAGACCGTGTGTTGGCACAATATCCCGCCACGATTGGCGGTCCCCATGACCCGCTGCCAATCGGCTCATGGAAGATCACTGTCGTGCAGCGAAACCCTTGGTTCCTTTACAATCCCGAGCGTTTCTGGAATGTTGACCAGACGAAATCAAAAGCCAAGCTGCCCCCCGGCCCGAACAATCCCGCGGGGGTGGTGTGGATGGGTCTTTCGAAACCGCACTACGGAATTCACGGGTCGCCGGAGCCGGGTCAGATCCGGCATGACACCTCGTACGGATGCATCCGGCTCACGAATTGGGATGCCGATGACCTGGCCCGGATGGTGAGGCCTGGTACACCGGCGTTGCTGGAGGAATAGCCTTGCCGAGGGCGGTTTTGCCGGGCGCAGTTTCCCTTTTCGCCTACCTGTGTTTCTGCTCCCAGGTTCCCGCCTCAGACATGCGGCCGCCGATCCATGGTCTGACGCTGAAGGACGTGCGGGACATGTTCCATGAGAATCGCGGTGGACGCCCACACGAAGCGATCGACATTATGTCTCCCGCGGGAACGCCGGTGCGGGCAGTGGTTTCCGGCACAATTCGCAAGCTATTCCTGAGCAAGCCCGGCGGGATTACGATCTACCTTGTCGATAAAGCGGGCGCGTATTGCTACTACTACGCTCACCTCGAAAGGTATGCGGAGGGGCTGCGGGAAGGGATGGAAGTGAAACGGGGGGATGTAATTGCGTATGTGGGTTCGACCGGAAACGCCGACCCGCGCGCGCCGCACCTACATTTCACAATCTTTGAAGTAGAATCCGTTAAAGAGTGGTGGAAGGGCAAACCGGTAAATCCGTATCCGGCACTAATTGCGGCGGTAAAACGAGAGAGGGGAGAGTAGGGCAGAAACGGCTTCCGCCCTACTCTGAGGAAACTTAGTCGTTCAACTGGAAGGTGCCGACAAAGGCGCTGCGTTTCTCCGGGCTGGACCAAGTGGTGCCGAGACCTTCTCCTTTGTAGCTGTGGCTGAGCGAGTAGGCGGGCATCGCATGATCGAGCTTGGTTAGCGGCGTGTACCAGACTTCTTCGTTGTTGCAGACATGATCGCCGCTGTGAATGGCGCGGGTTTGGATTTCCGCCAGACCGGCCGTCAGCTTGGCGCTCGCTCCATGCACATTGCCGCCTTCGATTTTCAGATCGACCGGGGCATATACGACGCGGACCACGTCCTGGAGCAGGTCTCCCCCCATCCGCCTGGCGAACTTCTGAAGGACGATGCGCTGTTCGGGATTGGCTTTTTCGTCTACGATCAGCACGGCCTTTACCGGATAGGCGCTGTTGTGGATATCGCCGAGAGTCGCATTCGCTTTAACGACGCCAACCACGCCCAGGCCGTCGAGCGATACGCCCTCAAACCCGCCCTTTGTGACGCGCCATCCGAATACCGCAAGATCGCCAACCAGGTTCACTTCGGCGTTGGCAAAACAGGGGCCTGTAAATACGTCGGCGGTGCGTGCTTCCACGTAATCGCCATGTAACTGTGACTTCTGGAGCCCGCCGCCGAAAGCCATGGAAGCCAGCGTCGCGGAAAGTACAAGCAATTTCATTGACTTCATTCCTCGTCTCCTCTTGCGAATATAGCACGGCTGGGTGGTTCGGAAACAGTATTTATGAATCCAGGCGGCCGCTGCCCCAGGCGGCGGTTCTCCACCGTCTTAACAGTTCCGGGAATGTTCCGGACAGGATGCCGGCACGGATTTCGCCCATAATATCGAGATACCACTGGAGATTGTGCAAGGTGCCGAGCGTGGAATAAAGCATTTCGCCGGCCTGGAACAGATGGCGCAGATAGGCGCGGGAAAAACGCCGGCAGGCATAGCAGGAGCACTCGGGGTCCACGGGGGAGCTGTCGTCGCGGTACTGCGCCTGTTTAATAATGAGTTTTCCCTGGCGGGTAAACAGGCAGCCATTGCGGGCGTTTCGCGAAGGCAATACACAATCCATCATGTCGATGCCCAGGGCCACGTATTGAATAAGTTCCTCGGGCATTCCGACGCCCATCACATAGCGGGGGCGGTCGTGGGGAAGCACAGTGGCTGACGCCGCCGTCATCTCGAGGGAAAGGGGACGCGGTTCGCCCACCGACAGACCGCCGATCGCATATCCATCGGCATCCAAAGGCAGGAGCCGATGCGCGCATTCGGCGCGCAGATCGGGGAACATCGAGCCCTGCACAATGGGAAACAACGCCCCGCCCGTTGAATTGCTGAGCATTTTGCCGCGGTAATGCTCAAATGCCTCATCCGCCCAGCGCAGCGTGCGCTCCATCGATTTGCGGGCATGCTCATGACTTGCCGGATACTCGAGGCATTCATCGAGCACCATCGCGATATCGCTTCCTAGCGCGAGTTGGACGTCCACCGTGGAAGCCGGGGTGAACATGTGTGGATCGCCATTGAGGTGAGAGCGGAACAAGACACCCTGATCGGTCACTTTGCGAAGTCCCGGAAGGCTGAACACCTGGAACCCGCCCGAGTCCGTCAGGATGGCGTGGGGCCAATCCATGAACTTGTGGAGACCGCCCAATTCCCCGATCAGAAGATGGCCCGGGCGCAGGTAGAGATGATAGGTGTTGGCAAGGAGAATGCGCGCCTTTAACTCACCGGCAAGATCGCGCGGCGTGACGCCCTTCACCGTAGCCTGCGTGCCCACGGGCATGAAGACCGGCGTTTCCACCGTACCGTGCGGGGTGTGTAGCAGCCCCGCGCGCGCCCCGGTCTGGGGGCAGACAGCCTGGATTTCAAAGCCGACTCGCCGCAACCTACATTGTCTAACAGGAAGTCCGGCTTTTGCGTAAACTATCAGTGTGAACGATCGGTAGCGAAAGGCGCCATGCAGCACTACACTTGGCAGGACGTTGCCCTGGAAACGATGAGCGATTCCATATCCCGCAAAATCATCACCGGCGAGAAAGCGATGGTGGCGCAAGTTTTTATCAAAAAGGGGGGCATTGTACCCCAGCACTCCCATGTCAGCGAGCAGATTACCTACATTTTGGAAGGTGCGCTCGAGTTTCAGCTGGACGGCCAGACAGTGCTGGTGCGCAAGGGAGAAGTGCTCCACATTCCTTCAAACGTGCCCCACAGTGCCGTGGCGTTGGAGGACACGCTCGACCTGGACATCTTCAGCCCCATTCGCGAGGACTGGTTGGCGAAAGACGATGAATACCTGCGGCGCGGCTGGCGCAAGGAAATCGGAGACGAAGGAGTATAGAACCGTACTCCCCTTACTCCCCTCATCTTGAATGGCATGGTACCTGCAAGGTATGAGTTTATGCAATCGGAACTCAATCGACACCCGCATTTGTGCTCTGAGCTCGTGAGCATCAGGACAATCGACTGCAGCGGTCGAACCCAAGTCATTTACGGCAACCTCGAGGAGATGGGCGAGTGGAGCGCTTTGCTGCTGCTCGAAGCCCCGGTCGCACAGGGCACGCATGTGACTGTAAATGCAGAGTCGGGGCGACTGACCGGGCAAGTCCATTCCTGGTCCTGGGAACCCGAACTGGGTTACTTCGTGGACGTCCAACTGGATGCGGAATCGCGCTGGTCCGCCGACTGGTTTCAGCCGCAGCATTTCGTTGCGGTTCCCGACGGCCTGCGCCAGCAGCAGCCCGAGTATCGCCCGAGATCGGCCGCTGCCTAAGGTTTTTCCCTTAGAAAACGTCTAAAGTTACTGAGGAAAAAATGCTGGTAAAAACTGCAACCTTGGAAATCGCTACCCTCATAGGGGCGTAACGGCGAAAGGCCCCTCGAGGGTACGTTCTTCGATCTCATCCACGTTTCCGCCTCCACTTTTCTCTGAGACGGCGACTACGCGAGCTTCTCTATGGCGCTCATCCGGAGTTCGGTGCTCACTGGTTTCGGCAGGTATCCATCGGCTCCCGCCTGGAGGCACTTTTCGCGGTCCCCGACCATGGCGTTCGCGGTAAGCATGAGGATGGGCAGGTGATCGCCGGTCCTCTCCTCGCGCTCGCGAATTCGGCGGGTGGTCTCGATCCCGTCCACCTCCGGCATCTGTACGTCCATTAATACGAGGTCGTAACGCATGCGGGAGGTCATGTGGAGCGCCTGGGCTCCGTTCGCCGCCACTTCCACGGTATGCCCCTGCTTTTCGAGGAGCCGCACCACAAGTTTCTGGTTCACCAGATTGTCTTCCGCCACTAGCACGCGTAGAACGCGCGTGCCTCCCTTGTCTACGGCCGCCGCCAGTTTGCCGATCTGATGGGCAGGGGGCGGATTCCCCGGGAGAGACGCTCCCACGGCGAATTTTGCCGTGAAGAGAAACTCGCTACCGTTTACGCCGTCGCTGTTCACCCAGATGCGGCCTCCCATCATTCCCACCAGCCGGGCGCAGATGGCAAGCCCCAAGCCCGTGCCCCCATGCTTTCGCGTCGTGGAGCCATCCGCCTGGCGGAACGCGTCAAATATGACCGCCTGCTTGTCCTGGGGAATCCCACAGCCGGTATCCTTCACCTGGAACTTCAGCACCGCCTCGGGACCGTCCCAATGGTCGGTGTGGACGCTTAACCGTACCCAGCCCTGATTGGTAAACTTAATCGCATTGCTGAGCAGATTGAGCAACACCTGCCGAAGACGGCCCGGATCGCCAATCACGATATCCGGCACGCCGGGATTCCGGATCGCGTCGAGCGCAAGGCCTCGCTGCTGAGCCTGGAAGGCGAGACTGCGGACACTCTCTTCGAGCGATGCGGCCAGTGAAAACGGAACAGCTTCCAATTCCAGGCGGTTGGCTTCAATCTTGGAGAAATCCAGGATATCATTGAGGAGACAGAGCAGCGATTCCCCGGAAGCTTTGGCGGTTTCAAGATAATCGCGCTGATCCTCGGTAAGAGGAGTTTGCAGGGCTAACGACGTCATCCCGAGCATGCCGTTCATCGGCGTGCGAATCTCATGACTGACGTTTGCCAGGAACTCGCCCTTCAACCGGCTGGCCTCCTGGGCCTTGGCGAGGAGATTCTCGATCTCCCGCTGATGCTCCTCGACAATCTGTTTTTCGCGCTCCGTGCGGTTCTTTTCCATCTCCAGTTCGAAAGTTCGCTCGGCGACGGCTGTTTCGAGTTCCTTGCGCTGCACGAGACCGCGCTTCATTCTGCGTAGATAGATATTGCCGCCCGTCAGAGCCAGAAACAGGACGAGACCCCCATTGAACCAGTTCGTCTCCCACCAGGGCGCTTCCAGATGGAACGAGAACGATGCGCCGAGCGGATTCCACCGTCCATCTGCGCCCGCCTGCACTTCAAACTCATAGTTCGCCGGGGCGAGGTTGGGGAACACCGCTTCCCGATCGCGCGTTTCGACCCAGGTATCGTCCAATCCTTTGAGACGGTAGCGGAACCTGGTTACATGCTGGCGGGAGAAGGAGAGCGTGGTGAAGGAAATTTTCGCCGAGCGCCTCTTATAGGGCACTTTGATCTGCGCGGTCTGCAGCCCGGCCGCTTCGCCTCCAAAGCTTACATTGGTGAGGGCCGCGACAGGAGCCGGCACATCGAACACGCTCTCACGGGGCGTGTAATGAGAAAGGCCGAGGTTGGTGCCGATCCACACGCTGCCATCGGCGTCCTGATAGAACGCGTTCAGCACGACGTCGTGCCAGATCAGCCCGTCATGGCTGCTGAAATGGCGCCAGTTCCGGCCGTTGTATACGTCCAGTCCGTTGTCGGTACCGACCCAGATCCAGCCCCGTTCGCCGGTTTCCAAAAAACATACATCGTTGGAACGGAGAATTCCGTCCTGATCAAAATCGCGAATGCGCGTGTGGCCGGGCTCCCGATTGATCCGGCTGACTCCCATATGCCGGTCATAACCCACCCAAGCCGAGCCGTCTTTCCCGAGCGTCAGAAACACGAGACCGCGGGAGCGCAATCCTTCGTTCGTGCCGACGCGCGTCCATGCCCCCCCGTCGCGGATAACCAGGCCGCGATTTCCAGCCAGCCACAGGCGGCCGCCGGTGTCCGTGCGGACCGCATAAATCTCCTCGCCCCGCTCGAGGATCTGTATGGCGACAGGTTCGAACGTTGGCCTCGGTGCGTTTGGCAGTGAGTGGTATACGCCCTCGCGGCAAGCAAGCCACAAGGAGCCACCCGGATCTACCCAAAGCGATAAGATTTTGCGAGCGGAAAGCCCGGATGCGCTCCCGATGCGCTCCACATGCAAAGTCTTCGGATCGACGCGGATCAGACCGTCTGTGGAAGAAGCGCTCCAGATCATTCCGTCGGGAGTAGCCGCTAAGGATCGTACTTCGCCCCGGGAAATCTCGCGGGCACGGCCTGACTTCCGATCGAGACGAATGAGCCCCGAGCGCGATCCCACCCACAACATGCCATCGGCTGTGGTTCGCACCGCGGTCACCGCGTTGCTCGCCAGTCCGTCGGCGCGGGTGTAACTTTCCCATTCGTCCCGACCGCGCCAGCGGGCCATTCCGAGGTCGGCAAACCCTATCCAGAGTAGTCCCTCCCGATCCTCGAACAGGCAATTCACCCGATCGGCGGGCAACCCTTCCTGTTCCGACACGTCCAATGCTCCTCGGCGCCGCGCATCCAGATTCCGCCCTGCGACGGGGCGAGCAGGCGGCCGCCCCGGTCGAGCATAAGTTGATCCGAGCCTGGAAAGCGAAATTGCAGGTCTTTGCGAAAGACGTTATCGTCTCTCCGCATCACCAGCAGAGAACTGTCAGCGCGAGCGAGCAACGCGCCGGCGGCATCGCGTTGAAAGCCCGTCCAGCTACCGCGGGGGACGCCCTGACGGGGACCGAAGACTTCGGATTTGCGGCCGTCCCAGCGGCAGATTGCTTCGCCGCAACCCATCCACACGATGTTGTCATGATCCACCCAGAGGCCTCGAATGGCCCCGGCAGGCCCGTCCACGCGGCGAAGGGATCCGCCGCCCTCAGCCACGAATAGCCCGGCGCTGGAAGCGACATAAACACGACCCGACGCGTCGGAAGCGATGCCGAGCCGGCTGCGAGTCTCACCCTCAACAGGTACCGGTTCGAGGCGCGAGCCTGCCAGCCGGGCGATCCCTTTTTGCGTGCCGGCCCAAAGCGTACCCTCGCCTGTGACATGCAAGGTACGGATACTTGCTTCCGGCAGGCCGTCCGGTACAGCGAATCGTTGAAAGCGCAAGCCGTCATAACGGAAAAGGCCATCGCGAGTACCCACCCAGAGGAAACCCGTCTTATCCTGGGCCAGTGCGCGCACCAGGGCGTTGGCTAAACCCTGCTCCTGGCCGTAGTGCTCAAAGGAATACCTTTTCGCCGCACTCGGCCAGCTAAGCAGAATGAGGACCAACAGGGCTCGGTAGCGCGCGGCGGCCATTGATTCTTAAGAGTAATCGGCGGGATCGGGCAAATACCTTAAGGTCCTGACGAAAACGGCGCGCCGGCGCCCTCTCTAGAGCGTCAAGGCATTCTTTTGCACGTACGCTTCGATGCCGGTTTCATCCGGGCCGATATAGTGAAAATACTCCGCATAACGCAGGCCGTGCGCTTTTCCCCGGACCCGATCCCGCCCCAACGCAAACACCCGCGTGTATTCGCGATTGGCGGTCTCATCGTCGGCGCCCAGCAGGGGAAGCCGCTTCTTCTGCGCGGCCAGGCTGCGACGGAGTTTTGCACCGTTGTTGCCGGCCGGGCCCTGCGTCACATTGGCAAGATTGGCGTGGATCTTGCGGTCAAAATAATCCGTGATATCCACCACGCGGTTCACCAGTTGGGGGCCGCGCGCGAAGTAGTATCTTTCTTTGGGCCCATAGGCCTTGAGCCCGGCTTTGAAGTGCTCCGGGTAGTCCCACTCCGATGCCGCCACCCAGGCGGCGGATTCCACCGCGCGGGCGGTGATGTAGTGATCCGGATTGCGTTCGTACAGGGCTGAGGGGTCGTAAACCAGAACCGTGTCGACTTTTAGCAGGCGGAACAGGAACACCAGTCGCGCGCGGATCTCAATCAGCGGCCAGGCATCCATATTGTGATTCGGATAATTGAGGAAGTAGGTTTCCCGGAAGCCGAGGCGTTTGGCCATCTCTGTCGTATCGCGTTCATTCCTGAGCACGATGTCGCCAATCGAGGAACCCGTTCCCGCCATCGAGTCATTGGATAGCGTGATCAGTACGCCGCTGTAGCCCTCATCGAACAACTTGAGAACCGTGCCGCCGGCGAAAATCGGGATATCGTCGCAATGAGGCTGGATGGCCGCCAGGACTTTGCCTTGATGGGGCTTGCCGGATCTCTTCCGCTCCACGACGAGATCCGGCTGATAGGCGGTCGAGCCGGTACCGGCCGCTTCGTACTCGCGTTCGAGTTCCGGCCCGGCCTGGAAAAGCATGGGGGTAGATAAAAAGTTTCTTCTGCGCATGGAATGATGTCCGGAGATTTATTGTACCCCCGGACCTGGGCCACCCTCACTCCCGGGAGCAGAGGATGGCCTTCAATTGTGCTTTGGCGCGATGCTTGAACCGGTGGAACTGCGGCTCCGTCAGTTTCATCTCCCGGCAGATGTCGCGATAGGGTTGGTTGTTAAGGTAGAAGCGCGTCAGCAATTCGATATCGCGCTGGCGCAAGCGGGTCATCCCGACCTTCATCAGCCCGATTCTTTCCTGCAAAAGCATCGAGGCCTCCGCATCCATTCCGGGCGAAACAGCAAACTGCAATCTGTCCGCATTCACCGATCGAGTGCGGGCGCGCATCACCTGCCCAATTCTGGCGCAGATAATGCGGTTTAGAATGACTTCAGCGTAGGAGCGAATCGCGCCGGGATTGCGAAGCTCTCCGTTCTGGATTGCTTTCAAGGAAATGGCTAACGTGTCATGCAGGATGTCATCCGGATCGTGCTCCGGCAGACGGCGCCAAAGCACGTCGCGCAGACTGAGCTTCAATTGGGCATAAAACTCCTCGATGGCATCGGGTTCCTGGTTAGCGATTCTGGTGGCGAGCCGCGCATTGGCCTCGCGAGGTGATTTCTGTACGGGAAGAGACAGCATGTATTCCTCATCACACCCCCGTTGTAACCCTAGTATGACAGAAATACTACCTTAATCCCAATAGTACTTTAGTACTATTCTATCGATAAGCTGCCACTCCGGTGACCCTTTCACCGATCACTAAGGCGTGAATGTGGTCGGTTCCTTCGTAAGTCTTCACAGTTTCCAGGTTACAAAGGTGCCGCATGATCGGATAGTCATCCATAATACCGTTGGCTCCAAGCAAATCGCGGCATAAGCGGGCGCTATCCAAGGCAATGGCAACGTTATTACGCTTGAGCATGGAGACGTGGGTGGGGTCGAGTTTCCCCTGATCCTTCAGGCGTCCGCAATGCAGCGCAAGCAGTTGGGCCTTGGTGATTTCGGTGATGGCGTGCGCCAGTTTCTCCTGTACAAGCTGGTGGGATGCGATGGGGCGGTTGTCGAACTGTTTGCGTACGACCGCGTATTGGCGGGCCGTTTCGAAGCAATCCATCGCCGCTCCGATGACGCCCCAGCCGATTCCGTAGCGCGCCTGGGTCAGGCAGCTCAGCGGGGCTTTGAGGCCCTTGGCGGCTGGCAGCAGGGCGGAGGCGGGAACGCGGCAATCGGAAAAAGAGAGACTGGAGGTGACGGAAGCCCGCATCGACATTTTTCCATGAATGTCCAAACTGAGGAAGCCTTTCGTCCCTCTCTCGACCAAAAACCCACGGATTCCATCTTCAGTGCGCGCCCAAATCAGGGCGATATCTGCGACGGAGCCGTTCGTGATCCACGTTTTCTCGCCATTGAGAATCCATTCCGTGCCCTCAAGGCGCGCGCGCATGGCCATTCCCGCGGGATTAGAACCGAAATCGGGTTCGGTGAGCCCGAAGCACCCCAGTGCCTCGCCCGACTGCAATCTGGGAAGCCAGCGCTGTTTCTGCTCCTCGGAACCGTAATTAAGAATGGGGTACATGACCAAGGCGCCCTGCACCGAAACGAAGCTGCGGATTCCGGAATCGGCGCGCTCCAACTCCTGCATGATGAGGCCATACTCGACATTGGTCATGCCGGCGCAGCCGTAACCTTCGAGGTTCGCTCCGAGGAATCCCAGCCGGCCCATGAGCGGAATGAGCTGCGAGGGGAAGACTCCGTCGCGCCAGCAGTCGCGAATCACCGGGATTACCTGCTCCTCGGCAAAACGGCGGGTGGTCTGGCGGACGAGCAACTCCTGTTCGGAAAAGCAGGAATCGATGAGCAGGTAGTCTACGCCTTTGAAAGCAGCCATAGGTACCCAGTGTAACCGCGAGTGAGAAGAAACGTGATCCCGAGGCACTAGATAGGCATGCTCTCCCGCTGTGCCGCCTGGATCGCCGTTGCAGCGGCTGTCGCCCAGGCGGCGGGGGATCCGGCGGCAGAGGCTTATCTGGCCGTGAAACAAAAGGATTATGAGAAGGCCGCGATTTTCTTCCGGCTGGCACTTGCCGGGGAGCCCAAACGGGTTGAGCTTCGGAAGGAGTTAGCTTACGTATTGCTGAAAATGGGCGACACCGTGGAGGCGCGGGATGAATTTGCGGAGGTAATGCGGCTGGCGCCACAGGATTGGCACAGCGCGCTCGAGTACGGGTATTTATGCCATGAAACAAGCAAAATCGGCGAGGCGAGGCGGGTTTTTGACCGCGTGCGAACGAACGGAGACGCGGAATCACGGAAGGCGGCTGAGCAGGCATTTCTCAATGCCGACCAGCCGCTGGTGGAGGCGGTCCGGCGCTGGAGGTTGGCGGTGGCGCAAAATCCTATGGATTTCAGCGCACACGTGGAACTGGCGCGCGCGGCCGAGGCAAGGAATGATATCCGGGTGGCGGCGGAGCACTACAAACTCGCCTGGGAGCTGCGCCCGGCCGAGCGCGCTTTGCTGGTGGATCTCGGCCGTGCCCGAAGTGTGGGGGGAAATCCCGTTGGAGCTCAGGCGGCCTGGCTGGCCGCTTCCAGAGGCTCGAACGCCAGGGCCGCCGAGCAGGCCAGGGAGTTCCTGCCGGTCCGTTACCCCTATGCCTCGGAGTTCCAGCACGCCATTGAGCTCGACCGGTCGAATCTCGAATTGCGCCGCGAGCTCGCCTTTCTCTGGTTGGCCATCAACAAGCCCACGGAAGCGGAAGCGGAATTTGCGCGGCTACTGGAGATGGCGCCGGAAGATCTGACGTCGCTGGCGCAGGTCGGGATGTTGCGGCTGGCTCGCGGCGACATCGCAGGCGCAATGCCACTGATGGAGAAGGTGCTGGCGGGCAAGGATGAGACGCTGGCGAAGAAAATGCGAGATGCGCTGACGGCAAAAGGCTTGAAGCCCCGCGCGGCAATCGAGCGGCTGAGCAACAAGGAGATGGGTGGCCGCAGCTATGCAGCGGGTTACATGGCGGATGCGGCCCGGTACTACCGCGCGGCTCACGCCGAGGATCCCCATGATCAGGAAGTGAATCTCCAGCTTGGCCGAACGTATAACATGTTGCGCCAGGACGACGAGGCGATCCGGTATTTCGACATGGCGCGGCGCGCTCCCGATGCAAAGCTGAAAGCGGAAGCGCAACAGGCGTTTCACAATCTGCGGCCGGAGGCTGGGCGCTTCCGCACGACGGCGTGGATTCTGCCGGTCTTTTCCTCGCGATGGCATGAAGGGTTTTCCTACGGGCAGTTGAAAACCGAGATGCGGATCGGAAAGCTGCCCTTTCGGCCGTACCTTTCGCTGCGCTTTGTGGGGGATTCGCAGCGCGCGGCGGGGAGTTTGCATCCGCAGTACCTTTCGGAAAGTTCCTTTATCGCGGGCGTAGGAATTGGATCGCGGCCATGGAAAGGACTCATGGCATGGGCGGAGGCCGGGAATGCAATGCGGTACCGGCAACGCGCGGATGTAGGCCGGATGATTCCGGACTATCGCGGCGGCATTTCCTTTGCCCGGGGGTTCGGGCATGGAATTGGCGCCGCCAAACCGGGAGCGTTCTTTGAGATGACCGGTGACGTTGTCACGCTAAGCCGCTTCCGCTGGGATACGCTCGCGTACTCGCAGAACCGCTTCGGGTATACTCTGCCGCGGGCCGGCCCGCTGCAATGGCAGGCTTCGTGGAATGCGAACCTGACAGTGGACAGGAACCGCGAGGCGTGGGCCAACTTCTTTGACAGCGGGCCGGGTCTGCGGTTCCGTTTCAAGCGCATGCCACCGTCCATGCTCTGGACGGTAGATCTGCTGCGGGGGCGTTACCTGACCAAGGAGGGTACCTACTACGATGTGCGCGCAGGGGTATGGTATGCGATCAGCAGGTAGCGCGCTGGTGCTTTTGCTGGGGGCCGGGCAAGTCTGGGGCGCCACCGCCGCTCCCGATGACGGATGGGCCAGAATCCTGAGTGCCGTGAACCTCAGGCCGGAACTCGGCGCGGCGGTGATCCTGCCGTCACAGGCAGCCGCCATGCCGGCCGGGGATTTGGGTGTACGGCTGCGGCAGGGCTGGTATGTGCTGTTGGAAGGCTCTTCGAAAGCAGCGGAAAGCTTCGGGTTCAAGGCCACTTCCCGACGGGTGGT
Organism: Bryobacteraceae bacterium; assembly: GCA_035526195.1. Taxonomy (GTDB): domain Bacteria; phylum Acidobacteriota; class Terriglobia; order Bryobacterales; family Bryobacteraceae; genus CADEFT01. The sequence goes on along the minus strand of DATLCW010000377.1, from coordinate 47,606 downwards.
TGTTCGTAGTGCCGTCGATTCGCACGACCCTAACATTCCCATTGTTTGGGAGCAGGCGGTGGATCTGCCGGTTTTCGACATCCCCGCAGGGGCCACGATCTTCTCCAGGGAGCGCTGGGCAGGGGCGCCGCTGGCAGCCGGGTTGCGGGTAGGCGCGGGAGGCATTTTGTGGGTGGCGACCGATCCGGGGGTGAACGGACGGGAACGGTTTCCTTATGTGCTGCAAGCCTTGCGCGGGTTGGGGCTGGAGCCGCTTCTGGATAGCCGGCGATTGTGGGTATTCCTCGATACCTCCTACCGCATGCGGGTAGACCCCGATTACATGGCGCGGCTATGGCGGCGGAACGGAATTGCCGCTTTACACATCGCGGCATGGCACTACCAGGAACCCGACGAACAGCGCGACCTCTACCTGCGGCGGCTGATCGGCGCCTTGCACAGGAATGCAATCCACGTCTATGCGTGGCTCGAGCTGCCCCATGTGAGCGAGGTATTCTGGCAGGCGCATCCGGAATGGCGCGAGCAGACCGCTTCCGGGGCGGATGCGCATCTGGACTGGCGTAAGCTGATGAACCTCCGGAATCCGGGCTGCGCGGCGGCGGTCAAGGTGGGTGTGCGGGAACTGCTGCGGCGGTTCGATTGGGACGGAGTCAACCTGGCGGAGCTTTACTTCGAGTCCTTAGAGGGTCACTCCAACCCCTCGCGCTTCACGCCGATGAACAGCGACATCCGGCAGGAGTTCCGGCAGCAGGCGGGCTTTGATCCACTAAATCTCTTCCAGGACGGCTCGGAGCGTCACCGGTCAAAGAATCCGGCCGGGCTGTCCCAGTTTCTTCATTACCGCGCGGTGCTGGCGGAGAGGATCCAGCAGGAATGGATTGGCACGATGGACGAAATCCGCAAAGAGCTCCCGCATCTGGATCTGGTATTGACGCATGTCGACAATCTGCTGGAGCCGGAAACACGGGATCGCATCGGGGCGGACGCGAGACGCCTGCTGCCGCTTTTGGATAAGCACGACCTGACGTTTCTGGTGGAGGACCCGGCCACGGCCTGGAGCCTCGGGCCGGAGCGGTATCCGAAGATCGCCGCGCAGTATGCGCCGCTGGTCCGAAATCCAAGCCGCCTGGCAATCGACATCAATGTCGTGGACCGTTATCAGGACGTGTATCCCACGAAACAACAAACTGGTGTGGAATTGTTTCAGGAGCTACACCTGGCGGCGAACGTCTTTTCCCGCGTGACGCTCTATGTGGAGAGTTCCCTCCGCAAGTCCGATTGGCCGCTGGTAGGGGCCGCCGCAGCTTCGGTGAAATCTTTGCGCAGAGAACCGGAAAGGCTCACCGTAAACCTTGCCGCTTGGGGCGGTGTGCGCTGGCAGGGCGCGGCGATGGTGGATGGCGCGTTGTGGCCTTTCGCAACCAACGGATGGGTTTGGCTTCCGCCCGGAGAGCACGTGGTGGAGAAAACCGGCGCGGGTCCGGCGCTGGCATTGCTTGATTTGAACGCGGAGTTCAAGGATGCGCGAGTGGAAGGGGCAAAGCTCGAGTTCGCCTATGAAAGCCAGGCGCGCGCGTTTGCAATTCTGAGCAAACCGGTGAAGCAGCTATGGGTCGACGGCATCCCCGTGGAACCCACGATATGGGTGTTTGACGACGGGTGGGTGCTGGTCTTACCGCGCGGGCAGCATATAGCGACGATCAGTCCGGAGCCGCGTTAGGGACGGACTACCGCTCCATCCAGCGTACGATCGGTGCGATAGGCGCCGCCGTCCCGGATCTGGCCGAGCGGATACTTCGCCGCCATCTGCTCATTGATATCGATACCGAGGCCCGGCTTGCCATTGCCATAGAGATAACCCTTGCGAATCTCCGCCACTCCAGGCATCATTTCATGGACCACCGGCGGGAAGGAGTTTTCTTCCTGAATGCCGAAAGCGGTGCTGGAAATGTCGATATGGTAAGCCGCGAGCTGATTGACGGGGTCATTCTCGCCGCCCTCCTGAAACGCGGTCTTGACGCCAAAGAACTCGCATAGCGTGGCGATCTTCTTGATTGGCGTGATGCCGCCGGTAGCGGACACGCGGCAGCGAACAAAGTCGATCAGCCGCTCGGTGACCAGCGGGAAGAATTCATAAGGATGGGAGAACACCTCGCCCACGGCCTGCGGCGTGGTGCAGATCTGGCGGATCTGGCGGTACCACTGAATCTGCTCCGGGGCGAGAACATCTTCGAGGAAGAGCAGTTGATACGACTGCAGACGGCGCGAAAGCTCGACCGCATTGATGCCGCTGAGGTGAGAGTGCACGTCATGGCATAGCTTCGGTTCGGTGCCGACTTTACTGCGCACGTATTCGAAAATCTTGGGAATCGCCTCGACGTACATTTCTTCGTCGAAAGCGAGATCCTGCTGGCCGCCTTCCGGACGGTTGCCCTGACCCTTGGGGATAAATCCGCCGCCCCCGTAGCCGCCTTCGCCGTATTGGACGCGGATATGGCGAAAGCCCTTGGCGATCGATTGCTGCACGCTGGCGACGGCGGATTCCTTATCGCGCCCGGCTGCATGGTCGTAGCAGGGCACGGCATCCCGGGCTTTGCCGCCCAACAGCTCATAAACCGGCATGTTGGCGCGTTTGCCCTTGATGTCCCAAAGGGCCATATCCATTGCACTCAGAGCATTGTTGTTCACCGGACCGTTGCGCCAATAGGTGCGGTAATGGGCGCTTTGCCACAGATCTTCGATGCGGTCAGGGTCTTTGCCGATGATCCACGGTCCGAGGTGCTTTTCCAGCGCGGCGATCACGGCATGAGTTTGAAAATGATTGCCGGCGGTGCCGATGCCATACAGGCCGGGCTCATTGGTGATGAGCTTGAGAAACGTCCAGCGGTAATTCCGTCCGCCGCTGGTGGAGATCACTTTAAAATCCTTGATCTTGAGCGGCGGCAATCCCGCGGTAGCCTTCTGAGTTTGTGCTTGTGCGGCCGCGGACATAGCGGGCGCTGCGACGAACGGTTTCCAAAGATCGCGGCGTTTCATGGCGCTTCGTAGTATATCGCGGCAGTTCCCATGGAGGTAAAATACAGGTAAATGGAGCGTCAATGAATCAGCGCCGCGTGTGGGCTTCCGTTTACATCCTTGCCGCCTGCGCTTATGCCTCGCAGGGCAGGGTTGCGGGGGCGGTCGAGTTCAATCGCGACGTTCGCCCGATCCTGTCGGATAATTGCTTCGGGTGCCACGGACCGGACGCGACCGCCAAGAAGATCCCGTTACGGCTGGACTCGGAAGGAGCGGCCAAAGCGGACCTCGGGGGGCGGCGTGCCGTGGTGGAAGGGGACCCGGCGAAAAGCGTCCTGATGCAGCGCATCACCACCGATCGGAAAGCACTGCGGATGCCGCCGGCGTTCACCGGTCATACGCTGACGGAAAAGGAAATCGAAACTCTGCGCACATGGATTGCGGAAGGTGCACGCTGGCAGAAGCACTGGGCCTTCCTTCCTCCTGTCCGGCAGGGGCCGCCGGAGGTCCAGAACAAAGCGTGGCCAAAGAATGCCATCGATCGCTTTATCCTGCAGCGGTTGGAACGCGAGAACCTGACTCCATCGCCGGAAGCCTCGAAAGAATTGCTTCTACGCCGCGTATCGCTCGACATTACCGGGCTTCCGCCAACGCCTGCTGAGATTGATGCCTTTCTGAAAGACACGTCGCCAAAAGCTTACGAAAAGGTGGTGGACCGGCTTCTTCACTCGCCCCGCTACGGCGAGCGCATGGCCATCCGCTGGCTGGACGCTTCCCGTTATGCCGACACCAACGGCTATCAATTCGATGGCGAGCGGGTGATGTGGCGCTGGCGCGATTGGGTAATCGATTCCTTCAATCAGAACAAACCCTTCGACCAGTTTGCGTTGGAACAGATAGCCGGGGACATGCTGCCCAACGCCACCATGGAGCAGAAAATCGCCACCGGCTTCAATCGTAACCATCGCGCCAACACCGAAGACGGCATCATTGCCGAAGAGTACGCGGTGGAATACGTGGTGGATCGCGTGGAGACCACTTCCGCCGTGTTTATGGGGGCAACGATCGGCTGCGCCCGCTGCCACAATCACAAGTACGATCCTTTCACGCAGAAAGAGTTCTACCAGTTTTTCGCCTACTTCAACAACATCCCCGAATTAGGGCGGGCGATGAAGTATGGAAATTCACCGCCGCTGGTGGCGGCGCCTACCCATGAGCAGCAATTGAAACTGCAGGCTCTGGAAACGCGAATCCGGGCTATGGAATTGGCACTGGCCAAGCACTCGCCGGCCACTTCCAAAGCACAGCACGCCTGGGAGGCGAGTCTGGCGGCCGCGCCGGCCGTGTACTGGTCTCCCGAAACGTCGCGAGATGCGCATTGGGACCTCGAGGGCGACCTTCCGCCGCATGTGGGGACACCATCGAGCGCGCCCGGGCCCGTAGGGAAGGGTGTGGCACTCGACGGCAAGTCCTATCTGCAGATCCCGAAGGCCGGCCAGTTCGATATCGATGAACGCTTCTCGGTTGCGGGTTGGATGAACCCGGCTTGCGACACTTGCACGGTATTCTCGCGCATGGTTGACGGGCCCAAGGGAAAGGGCTATGGCGTCCACATCAGGAACGGAAAGCTTTTCGTTACGATGACCAACAACTGGGACGACGACGCCATTCGCTACGAATCAGAACAATCGATTGAGCCGAAGCGCTGGGCTCACGTGGCCATCACCTACACCGGATCGCGGATGGCCGAAGGACTTCAGCTTTACGTGGATGGCAAGCCGGCAAAAGTGAAAGTCCAGTTGGATACGCTTTACCGCCCATTTCGAAACGCCGGCCGCACGTTCACCGAGCCTTTCCGCATTGGAGCCGGAAACGGCGCGGCACAGCGATTCCAGGGTCTCGTCGACGACGTTCATATCTATGCGCGCGTTCTTACGGCGGAGGAAATCGAGGCGCTGGCGCTTGGGGAGTCGCTGAATACGATCGCCGCCAAGCCGGTAAAATCGCGTACACCTTCTGAAAAGCTGCAGCTACGGCTGCACTTTCTGGAGAACGCCGCCCCCGAGCATACGCGGCTGCAGTGGAAACAACTTTCCGCGCTATTGCTCGAGAAACGGCAACTGGAAAACACCTTTCCGACTGTCATGGTAATGGCGGAAAGCCCCACGCCGAAAGACACCTACTTCCTGCAGCGCGGTCAATACGACAAAAAGGGTGAGAAGGTGCAACCGGGATTGCCCGCCGTTCTGCCTCCGCTTCCTCAGGGCGTTCCCAACAACAGGCTGGGCTTGGCTAAATGGATGGTAGACCCGTCGAACCCTCTGCCGGCGCGCGTGTTCGTGAACCGCACGTGGCAGATGGTCTTCGGCACCGGGCTCGTAAAGACGCCGGAAGATTTCGGTCTGCAGGGCGAGTGGCCTTCGCACCCGGAGCTGCTCGATTGGCTGGCTACGGAGTTTATCCGCACCGGCTGGGACATGAAGGCGATGGTCAAGGCGATCGTGATGAGCGCCACCTACCGGCAATCGTCGAAGGACACTCCGGAACTGCGGCAGCGCGATCCCGAGAACCGCCTGCTCGCCCGCGGTCCGCGAACACGGATGCCCGCCGAGATGGTTCGCGACAACGCTCTTTTCTCCGCCGGGCTGCTGCGCGAGAAGCTGGGTGGGCCTTCCGTAAAGCCGTATCAACCGGCCGGACTGTGGGCGGAGTTGGTGATGCAGGACATGGATTACGTGCAGAGCAAAGGGGACGATCTCTATCGCCGCAGCCTGTACACGTTCTGGAAACGCACCGTGGCCCCGCCGATGATGGCGAACTTTGACTCCGCGCTTCGCGAAACATGCGTGGTGCGGGAAAATCGCACCAACACGCCGCTGCAGGCGCTGAACCTGATGAACGACGTGACGTTTGTGGAGGCTGCCCGCTTCCTGGGGCAACGGATGCTGAAGGAAGGCGGCAGCGATGCCGAAGCGCGTCTGCGCTATGGCTTTCGACTGGTCACGGGCCGCTCTCCGTCGGCGGCAGAGGCTGCGGTGTTGCGTAGTAACCTGCATTATCATGAGGATTACTTCGCCACTAAGCCCGCACGCGTTGCAGCGTATCTAAAGCAGGGCGACTCCGCCGCCGATCCGGCCCTGAACCCCGCTGAGCTTGCAGCTTATGCGGCCGTCTCCAGCCTGATGTTTAATCTGGATGAAGCGATTACAAAGGAATAGCCAGTGAACCGCCGCGAATTTTTTCTTCGTACTACGGCCCTCGCCTCCCTGCTGGGGCGCGATTCGCAAGCCGCCACCGGCGGCCTCAGCGGATTACCGCACTTTCCGGCAAAAGCAAAACGCGTCATCTATCTTTTCCAGCATGGCGCGCCATCGCAGCTTGACCTGTTCGACTATAAGCCGAACCTGACGAAACTTCGCGGAGCGGATCTGCCGGAGTCCATCCGCATGGGCCAGCGTCTGACGGGTATGACGGCCTATCAGGCGAAGTTCCCCACCGCCCCGTCCATCTTCAAGTTCCACCGCAGCGGCGCCAACGGAATGTGGCTCAGTGAACTGCTGCCGCATACTGCCAAGGTGGCCGACGAGCTTTGCCTGGTGAAGTCGCTCCATACCGATGCGATCAACCATGACCCGGCGGTGACGTTTTTTCAGAGCGGCTTCCAACTGGCAGGCAGGCCCAGCATCGGCTCCTGGATTTCCTACGGTTTGGGAACCGAGAATCAGGATCTGCCCGCTTTTGTCGTGATGGTGTCGCAAGGGGGCGGCAATTCGCAGGCACTGGCTGACCGGCAATGGTCGAGCGGCTTCCTCTCTACCAAGTATGCGGGGGTGAAGTTTCGCGCCGGCGCCGATCCGGTGCTCTTTCTCTCCAACCCCGAGGGATACGAGCCGGATGCCCGCCGCCGCTTTCTGGACGATCTCGGGAAGATGAACGATTTGAAGTTGAAAGAGTATCAGGATCCGGAAATTGCCACGCGCATCGCGCAATACGAAATGGCGTTTCGCATGCAAACGTCTGTTCCGGAACTCACCGATCTTTCGAAAGAGCCTAATCATATTTTCGAAATGTACGGGCCGGATGCGCGAAAGCCCGGCTCCTACGCGGCGAACTGCATTCTTGCGCGGCGCCTGGCGGAGCGGGGCGTGCGATTCATCCAGCTGTTCCATCGCGGCTGGGACCAGCACGGGAATCTGCCGAGAGAAATTGCCAAGCAGTGCCAGCAAACCGACCAGCCCTCGGCGGCGCTGATCATGGATTTGAAGCAGCGGGGCATGCTGGACGACACGCTCGTGGTTTGGGGAGGCGAGTTCGGGCGCACCGTCTATTCGCAGGGAACGCTTACGGAAGACAACTACGGCCGCGATCATCATCCGCGCTGCTTTTCCATTTGGATGGCTGGTGGAGGGCTCAAGCGTGGCACCACCTACGGGGAAACCGACGAATTCAGCTACAACATCGCGCAGGATCCGATGGATGTGCACGACCTGCATGCCACTCTCCTGCATTGCCTGGGCGTCGATCACACGCGGCTTACGTTCAAGTTCCAGGGCCGTCACTACCGGCTGACGGACATCCACGGCTCAGTGGTTAAGGGCTTGCTCGCTTGAGCGTCAGAGGGACATAGCGGCGGCCAGGACGTAAGCGGTTTCAGGCAGGGCGACGTTGCCGTGATTGGTAATCAGCGCGTCTCCGTTGAGATTGAACACGCGCTTGCCGGAAGTTTTGAAATCATAGGCGGCGCCGGCTTTCAACAACACCCCATCCGCTCGATCCACGTGCTGCGCACCGTTCGCCCCCATGCCCCCGAAACGGTCATCGGGGCCGCCGAACGCAGCCGCGTCATCTCCATTGAGCCGGCTCGCCAGAGGATAGGCCAGCCCTACTGCTTTGTCGTGCTTGGAATGCGTAATCAGGATCGGCCCCGCCACTTTCGACTGCTCGAGCACGGAATGGAAGAAGCCGTCCTTTCCGTGGCTGTCAAAATCTTTGGCCAGCGCGTTGTGGGAATAGGCGGCCTGCAGCAGCAGCAGAGTCTGCACGCGGAGTTTATTGGGTCCGTCCACCGCGGCGGTCACCAACCTGCCGCCAAAGCTGTGGCCGACAAGATGAAATCGAATGCTGGCAGGCAGGCGCGACTGAATGCGGCTCAACATCGGATTCACGCCGTCGCGTCCCACTTTGCCGCTGCGATCCTTCATCGCATAGTAAGTTGTGAGGTTCAGCAGCCGCATCGCGCCGGCCTTGATGCCGCTGAGGAAATCGCCGAAGCCGGCGGCCGCCCCGGCACCACCGAGGGCAGGGTTGCCGCCTAGTCCTCCGCCTGGTCTTCGAGCAGCGCCCCCCGCGCCTACGTCAGCCCGCGCGGCGCCAATCGGATGGGAAAAGCTTTTCAGCAATGCGGCTCCATCGGTCCGTTCGCTGATCTTCGCGCGGCCTTCATCCTCGCTTCGCTGGCGCTCGTCCGTGTGCCGGTCCATAATCTCACCCAGCAGCGCGACAAAGGCATTCTGCTTACCCGGGTCTTTGTGGAGATCCGCCACCAGCGCCTTCATCCGATCCAGCTTTTCATCCGCCTCCTGTTCTCCAAACAGGTGCTTCAACTCTTGCAGGCGATCGAGCAGGGCGGCGTCCAGCGCGGGATCGGATCCCGCCGCTGCCGCGCCCCCGGGGATCAGCTCCGTCTCGGCGAATTTTTTCGATGGCCAGAGGATGCCAATCACGGAAATTGTCTTGCCCGCGGGAGTCACTTTCTCCAGCTGCCGGATGAACTCGCGATACAGTGTCCGGGCTTCTTCCATGTCGTTATTCCAGCCATGCGAAATCACCACCACATCCGTAGTGGCGTTCGCCGGAGGGCTCGTGAGCTGCCGTAGGATTTCACCCTCCTGGGCGGGGAAGACAGGATTTGCATCCTTGTCGAATTGCACTTCCCATATCGGAATACTCATCGTACTTACCTCTGTTAGACGGACTGTATGGCGCGCATCAAATCGACCAGCCCGCGGCCCTGAAAGTAGGGATTCCTCCCCAGGTCCGTTGCCGTCGAGAGCAGAAGCTGTTTGACCTTCTCCGGCGATCCGATGTATTCGCGGCGGATGGAAAAGAAGGCTGCAACAATTCCCGATACATGGGGCGCAGCCATGCTGGTGCCACTATCCTCAATGTACACGTTGGTCAGATTGCCGGCGGTGGTTACGCTACTGCAGCAGGATAGAATACGCTCACCCGGGGCGACCAGGTCCGGCTTCGTACGTCCGTCGCCGGTGGGGCCTTTCGATGAGAAATAGGAGACGCCATAGGTATGCGGCGAGTCGCGATGGGTAGAGCCAACGGTGATTGCGAACTCGGCATTGCCCGGATCATTGATGGTCAGCATGAAGCCGGCCCCGGTGGGCCGCTGGTTGGAGCTGAGTACGCCATAGCCGGTGTTTCCGGCGGCCACCACTACCACGACGCCGGAGCGCACCAGCCGGTTCACTTCCACGCACACCGGACTTTGGCCGCAGGCAAACCACGACGGATCGAACTCATAGCCGACACTGAGATTCACGCCGTGGATTTTAAGACTGCGGCCATGGTCGTTGATCGTCTGAATCTTGTCGATGGCGGCGATAATGTTGCTGACGCCGCCCTGGCCCTGGTCATTCAGGACCTTCATGCTGACGAGCTTACAGCGCGGCGCCATGCCGCCAAGCTCTGTGAGCGGTTCTTCAAACTCCTCGATCTGGTTATTGGCTCCGACACGGCTGCGGCGGGCGATTCCCGTCCCTTGCCCGGCGGCGAATCCCCCGGCGATGATGCCTGCGACGTGAGTGCCGTGGCCGTAGCCATCGGTCAGCGCGCGATCGCTGTTGCCCGGATCGTCCGCTGTCGTGAAGTCACAATGCCTCACCGGCAGAGTGAGTTCCAGCGTGCGCAGGGAGGCAAAGTGGATGTGCGCGCGGTCAATGCCGGAGTCGATTACGGCCCACACTACATCGCGGCCCTCGGCCAAAAACGCCCGCCGCGCGGCATCCACTTTCACGGTGGTGACCGAGCGATCAATGAGCGCGCGCAGCGGAAAGTCGTACCAGATGCGGCGCATGGTGAGGTAATAAACCACTTGCGAAGGTGCGATGGGCGTTTTCACGGCAGCGCCTTCGCCGCTGGTTCCCCCTGTCCTGGTTGCCGCCAGTTGCTTGATTTGTGCGAGGCGGTAGTCTTCTTCCACCAGCTTGAGAATTTCGGCGCTGGTGAGAGTGGCTTTCAAGTAAGGGTTCTGCGTGCCGCCGATAGAATGCGCCCGGGGTAAGGCGGCGGGATCAGAGCCGGTGACTGTCTGGACCAGATCCGCCGCGTCTTTCAACGCCCATTCCTTGCCGCGATAGTATTCGTCGTTCGCCTCGATGATGACCGGGATGGGGCCGGCTTCCTGCTGGGTCAGGATCATCGCGTATAACGGTTCTTTGATGACGGTGCGCACCAGATCGCGGCGTATCCGCTCGCGGTCCGGCGTGTCCACTCCCTCCATATTTCCCCCCGCGTCAGAGCTTAACAGGTCTCTCTATTGCGCTGCTACAATCGGGAGACGATGCTTGTTAATCCTCGAAGGTTCGAGGCCACCGATCCCTTTGGGCGCCCATGGACCGCCATCCTTGTGTTCTATCAGAACGCGATTTCCATCCGTCATGCCGATGCCATTGACGTAAAGTGGGAGTTGACCGCCAGCGACGGTACAAAGATGGAGCGGGTGGTCGCGTTGATGCACCCCCATTTGCTGGCGCTGAGCAGGAAGCTGGGCCGCGAGATGAGCGATTCCTGGTGTATCCGGCTTGCGGCGCTGCACCTGCGCCATCTCATCGAGACCTGGGAGGACGCGGAAAAAACGATCGTGACGCCAACCTTGGATCAGCTGGAAGCTGAGGCGCGAAAGGTGGAAGCGACGGTACAAACCGTCCCATAGACTGCCGCCAGGGGAATGTCCGGGCGGCAGCCTAAAGGATTACGCCAGATTCTTAGAGATGGGAGTCGATAATCTTCTGGAGGTCGGCTTTACCGGTGGCTCCGACACGCTGTTCCACGACTTGGCCGCCCTTGAATAACAACAGGGTGGGAATCCCGCGGACGTTGTAGCGCATGGCACTGGCCGGCTGCTCATCCACGTTAAGCTTTCCGATCTTCACCTTGCCTCTATAATCGTCCGCTAAGGCGTCCACGGTGGGGCTCATCATGCGGCACGGTCCGCACCATTCTGCCCAGAAATCCACCAGCACCGGCAGGTCTGATTTGAGAACTTCCGATTCCCATCCCGTATCCGTCAAGGTAAGTGTGTTTTGTCCAGCCATGTGTGTTTGTCTCCAACAAATAAGATGATTTTCGAGGCAAAAAGATTCAGTCCAACAGCGACCGGTACAGGCGGCTATATGCGTCCGCGGAAGCGTTCCAGGAGTAATCGCGCCGCATGCCTTCCGCCATTAACGCTTTCCAGCGGTCCGGCTCCAACCAATAGACGGTCAACGCTTCCCGCAACGCTCCCAGCATCGCGTCCCCGGAATAGGGCCGGAACTTGAACCCCGTGCTCTGTTCTATCGTATCATCCAGACCGCCGGTGGCGTGCACGACAGGCACGGTTCCATACCGTAAGCTGTACATTTGATTCAGCCCGCACGGCTCATAGCGGCTCGGCATCAGGAACATGTCCGAACCGGCTTCAATTTTATGAGCAAGCGTATCGTCGTAGGCGATCCGTACGGCGAATTTATCCGGCCGCGCCTGTGCCAGCGCCCGGAAAAGACTCTCGTATTGGGCCTCGCCAGAACCTAGGACCACGAGCTTGATATCCCAATTGACCAGATCGTAGGCGACCTGAGCGATCAGATCGAACCCCTTTTGGGTGGCGAGCCGGGAGACGATTCCGACCACGGGAACGTCCAACCGGTCCTCCGGCAGCCCCATCGTGCGAAGGAGGTCGAGTTTGCACGCCGCCTTTCCGGCAGGGTTGGTGGCCGAGAATCGTTCCGCAATCTTCGTGTCTGTCTCCGGATTCCACTCGGCGTAGTCGACGCCATTCAGGATGCCGGTCAATTGTCTATGGCGTGCGCGCAGCAGACCATCCAGGCCAAAGCCCTGGTCCGGGGTCTGAATCTCATTCGCGTAGGTAGGGCTCACCGTGGTCAGGAAGTCCGAATAAACGATCCCGCCTTTCAGCAGGCTGATATTGCCATGGAACTCGAGCAGGTCTTCGCGCGATAGCCAGTCAGGCAGCCCCAGCCAGAATAGCTTGTCCTTGGTGATGTTGCCCTGATAGCCCAGATTGTGGATGGTGAAAACGGTCCTGACGCCGGCGAAGGTGGGGTCACTGGCGAAATAATTTTTAAGGTAGACAGGCAGCAGCCCCGCCTGCCAATCGTGACAATGGATCACCTGGGGCCGGAACAGGTGCCTCGCGATACCTAGTGCCGCATGGCAGAGCGCCGCAAAGCGGGTGTGGTTGTCCCAATAATCGGCGCCCCCGGACCCATAGAGCCCGTCGCGGTCAAAGAATTCCGGGCACTCCACCAGGTAGTACGGCACGCCTTTGCGCTCCACCACATAAATGTCCGCGGCGTACCTGCCAGGTCCGATCCATAGCGGAAAATTCTGAGCGGCGCGACGCGCGCCATCCAGCGAAACGCTGCGGTAGCGCGGCAGGACCACCGCGACATCCTCACCGCGGCCTTTCAAGGCGGGGGGAAGCGCGCCCAATACGTCGGCCAGACCGCCGGTCTTACAAAATGGAGTGGCCTCTGACGCCACCATGAGGATTCGGGACACGTTGAAATTGTATCGAAGTAGACTTGGAAGGCAGGGATGCAATGAAACAGAAGGTCAAAGCGGGGTGAGGAACGCTACGGAGGTTACGCAATTGGCGGCGGAGGCTCGCAAACAGTAGTACGCGATATAATCGTAAAAGTTGCCGTTTTGGAGGTGCTGTCGTGAGAAATCGTATCCTGGGTCTGGTCTGCCTGGCCTGCACTGTCTTTCCATTGGGCGCGCAGGAGAGGAAGCGGCGCGTCGCCGTGCTGAACTTCGACTACTCCACCGTCTCGAGCTACGTGTATTCGATCTTCAACTCCAACGTCGACATCGGAAAAGGCGTCGCCGACATCATGATGGAAAAACTGGTCAACAGCGGAACCTACCAGGTTTACGACCGGAAAGCGATAGAAAAGATCATGGCCGAGCAGAACTTCTCCAACAGCGACCGGGCCAATCCCGCCACCGCGGCGCGCATCGGACAGTTGATTGGAGTGGACGCGATCGTCATGGGCAGTATTACGCAATTTGGCCGCGACGATAAAACGACGGAGGTGGGCGCTGTAGGCCGCGTGACGGGACGTTATGGCATTAGCGGCATTGGCAAGAAGCAATCGAAGGCAGTGGTGGTGGTCAGCGCGCGCATAGTGAATGTAGATACGGGAGAAGTGGTGGTGACCGCGAGTGGAACCGGAGAATCCACACGGTCGGGAACCGCACTGTTAGGCTCCGGCGGCGGTCAGAGCTCTTCCGGTGGCGGTTACAGCGATATGAGCAGCCGCAACTTCGGCGCAACCATTATCGGCGAGGCGGTGAACAAGGCGGTGGAGGCTACGGCGAAGTCCCTCGATGCTTCCGCTTCACGCGTGCCGGTGCGGACCATCCGCATGCAAGGACTCCTGGCTGACGTCAGCAACGGGATCATCATCATCAACATCGGAAGCAAGGCGGGCGTGAAGGCGGGCGACAAGTTTGAGGTAGTCCGGCAGGGCAGGGAAGTCACCGACCCATCCAGCGGCCGGGTAATCAAGCGGATGACAGACCGTCTGGGGGAGTTAACGATTACCGAAGTGGAAGAGCTTTCCGCCACCGGAAAATTTTCGGGAGCGGGCGATCCAAGGGTTGGCGACATGGCACGGACGCCTGAGAAGTAAGCGGGGGCCGCCATGCAATTCAACGTCGGCGAGCGGATAGGCGATTACGAAGTGGCGCAGGTGCTCGGCGCCGGTGGGATGGGCGCGGTTTACAAAGTTCGCAACGTCATTTCGGATCGGGCGGAGGCGATGAAAGTGCTGCTGCCCGATTTGCAGGGCGATGCGGATCTGGCCGACCGGTTTCTTCGCGAAATCAAAGTGCAGGCGAGCCTGGCCCATCCAAACATTGCGCACCTTCATACTGCGCTCCGGCACGGCAATCAGTTGCTCATGCTGATGGAGTATGTGGAAGGCGTGTCCGTCGAGAAGATGATTGAGGGCGGCCGCATGCCGCTCGAGCAGGCTCTCGATTACACCATGCAGGTGCTGCAGGCGCTCGGCTACGCGCACGCGCGCGGGGTGGTGCACCGCGACATCAAGCCGGCCAACATCATGGTGACGCCGGACGGCATCGTGAAACTGATGGATTTCGGCATTGCCAAGATGCGTGCGGATAAGCGTCTGACGCAGACCGGGCGTACGGTAGGCTCGTTGTTTTATATGTCGCCCGAACAGATCCGCGGCGACAAAGAACTGGATCCGCGGGCGGACCTTTATTCTTTGGGCGTCACTCTCTATGAAATCACCACGGGCAAACGGCCTTTTGAAGGGACCAGCGATTTCTCGATCATGGCTGCCCATTTGCAGCAGGCTCCGGTGCCGCCGGTAGAGCTGGATCCCACGCTGCCCGCGCCGTTGAATGAGATCATCCTGATGGCGATTGCGAAGGATCCGGCGGGCCGATTTCAATCGGCGGACGCGTTTCGCAATGCGCTTGGAAACGTGCGCGGAGGCATCAAAGGTGCGGTTACGCAGAGGCCCGCCGCCATGGTTGCTCCGCCTCCGCCCGCAGCGGCGCAACCCTCGCCCCCGCGGTCAAATCGGGGTCTGTATATGGCCGCGGGATCGCTGGTCACGGTGGCGGTCCTGGTCCTGGCGGCGCTGCAATTTCCCAAATGGTACGGCACCAAAGCGGCGGAGAGCACGCAACTACCGCTACCGGTACAGCAGCAGTCTCAACCAGCGGAAAAGCAGCCGGAAGTAACTGTTCCCGCGGAGCCGAAGCCCACTTCCGTGGAGACCGCAACACGCCCGGAGCCGTCGAGGCCCGTGGTTGTCCCTCCGATGGATGCCAGACCGAAGCCCCAGAATACTCCGCCGCAAACGGCACAGCAGAGGACGCCGAATAATGCAGCCGCGCCCGTCCAACAAACGCCGCTGGTCCAGCAGGCGCAACAGGCGCCCCCCCCGGCCGCAACTCCTCAACAGCAGCCGTCTCAACAGCAACAGCAACAGCAGCAGGCGCCGATCCCTGTCCAGCAGACGCCACCGGCCAATCCAGCGGACCTCGAAGCTGTGCGTGAGCGCATGATGAAACTGGCCGCGCGTGTGGGCGCCGTGCAGGCCAAAGCGAAACGCATCGAATCCGAACAGCGGTCACAGGGGCTGGGGATGCGGTCGGACGTGGTTTCGGGAATCGGCCGCATGACCTATTTCATGGATGAGACCGAAAACGCGCTGCGCTCCGGGAACACAGCCGGCGCCAAAGCGGCGCTGCAAAAGGCCGATCGGGAAACCGATACGCTGGAACGTATCCTGGGCATCATTTGAGATGCTGAAGTTCCCATTCGGCGATGGCGGCTTTGCGGTGGAGCTCGAGGGCGATCTGATCCGCCACCGGCAGATGCCTCCACTACCCGATGAGCATGCCGCCATCAGAGAGGCTCTTAGGAAGCCAACGGGTACAAAGCCGTTGCGGGACATCGTGAAGCCGGGCGACTCAGTGGTGCTGATCGTGAATGACATCACGCGGCTGACACGGTCCGATCTGATGCTGCCGTTAATTGTGGAAGAGCTGAACTTGGCCGGCGTGCCTGACTCGGATATACTCATCGTCTTCGCTCTCGGTATCCATCGTCCGCAGACGCCGGAGGAGCGCCGGCGCATTCTCGGAGACGATCTCTACGGCCGGCTGCGGGCGATCGATCATGATGCCTACGATGAAGCCAACCTGGTCCCGGTGGGCTCCACTTCGTTCGGCAACACCGTGGAGATCAACCGGCGGGTGCTGGAAGCGGATCGCATCCTCCTCACCGGGGAGATTATCTATCATCTGATCGCGGGCTACAGCGGCGGCCGCAAGAGCCTGGTTCCGGGCGTGGCGGGCGCACGAACCACCACCTTCAATCACAGTATGATTTTCGACCCGCGCTGCCGCTCCGGAGTATTGGACGGCAATCCCGCGCACGAGGATCTGCTCGAAGCATGCCGCCTTGTACAGCCGGACTTTATGCTCAACGTCGTGCTGAGCCCGGAAGGGGAACTGGTGAAGGTGGTTGCCGGTCACTATGATCTCGCGCATAGACAAGGATGTGCTGCCGTCGACCAGATGCTGGGCGCGGATTTGGATGCGCCCTATGACCTGATCGTTGCTTCCGCGGGCGGGTTTCCACTGGACATCGATCTGCGGCAGGCTCATAAAGGATTGGAGAACGCGGTGCAGGCGCTGAAGCCCGGCGGATCGATCCTCTTCTACGCGGAATGCCGTTCCGGCGCGGGGCATGCCTCCTTCGAGGATTACATCGCGCGCTATGAAAACGATCGCGAGATGGAGCAGGCGCTGCGGAAGAAGTTCGAGATCGGCGGCCATAAAGCATGGTGGATAGCACGGCTGGGCCGCCTGTTCGACGTGCATCTGGTTTCCACGCTGCCGGAGGAGTTCGTGCGGCGCTGCCATTTTCATCCTGTGGGCCCCGAGCGGCATGCGCAGCGTCTGGCCGAATTGGTATCCCGGCATCGCCGCGCCGGAGTTCTGCCATACGCGGGGTTCACTCTGCCCAAAGTGACTACCAAGGAGGCGGTATTCTCATGAACCGTCGCGCATTTCTAGGCAGCGCCGCGCTGCTCGCTTCTGCCGGAGCGCAGACAGCGCCGCGCATTCGAACGGCGTTCTGGGGAACCCGGCATTCGCATTTCGGCGGCAAACTGAAAGCGGTTGCGGGCAATTCCGCCTTCGAAATAGCAGGCGTCTGCGAACCGGTTTCCGAGGCTAAAAGCAAACTCACGATTGCCGGACCGTGGCTCACGGAAGAGCAGATGCTGAACGATGCCTCCATCCAGTTGATCGTGGTGGAAACGCCGCCGGCGGAAGGCACGCCCTTTGCCCGCAGAGCCATAGCCGCCGGCAAGCATGTACATCTTGAGAAGCCGCCCACCCATGAGATGGTTCCGTTTCGCGACTTGATTGAAGACGCCCGCCGCCGGAATCTACTGGTGCAAACAGGATATATCTGGCGATTTCATGAAGGTATCCGCCGTGCCATTGAGGCGGCGAAGGCAGGCTGGCTCGGCCATGTATATATGATGCGCGGGACCATCCATACAGATTTGAATCCCCAGACGCGCGCGGGTCTGGCACAATTCCGTGGCGGCATGATGTTTGAACTCGGCTCCCATCAGATGGATCGTGTGGTGGATTTGTTCGGACGGCCGAAATCGGTCAGAAGCTGGCTTCACAAGACACCCCTTGGCGCAAAGGATGGCTTGGCGGATAACACCCTCGCCATCTTCGAATACGATTCCGCATTGGCGGTGATCACCACGTCGGCGCGGATGCCGGGGGCTACCCAGCACCGCAGCTTCGAGGTGATTGGGACCGAGGGAGCCATTCTCATCCAGCCGGTGGAGCCGGGAACCAGGATGCGGGTCAGCATGCGTGAGCCGCGTGGACCGTATCGCGCCGGCTGGCAGGATGTCGAACTGCCGCCACAACCGCGCTATGTGGGCGATTTCCAGGACCTGGCCCGCGCCATCCAGACGAAAACTCCGCTCAAATATTCTTACGATTTCGAGTTGCTCCTGCAGGAAACTATCCTGCGAGCCTCCCAGGAAATTTAATTACATGTGGTTTTTCTTATTTTTTATTGCTCTCCCGATGTATGCTCAACTTACCGGAGGCGCATTGAGCGGCTCCGTGTACGATCCGAGCGGAGCCGTGATTCCCGGCACACGTGTCGAGCTTACTGATCCGCTACGCGGATTTACGCGGGTGACCGCCACCGACGCTGCCGGCGGGTACCGGTTCACCCAGGTGCCTGTCGGCGTGTATAGGGTTACAGCCGGTAAGGCCCCCTTTCGCGATGCGGTCCGCGATTCCGTGACCATCACCGTGGATTCCGTCAGGCATCTCGATTTCTCCCTTATGCTGAATTCGGACACCGTGACCATCGAAGTGCCCGCTGTCCATCTTCAACTGGAAGCCGCGGATTCGGGCACGGTGATCCAGCGGGACCGCATCGAACGCTTGCCGTTGAACCGCCGGGGCTTTCTACAACTCGCGTTGCTTACGCCAGGAGCACTGCCGCCGGTGCAGGACTCCGAGTTGTCCTCGCGGGGTACATTCGCCACTCATGTCAACGGGGGGCGGGAAGAGTTCAACAATTTCCTGCTGGACGGCGTGGACAACAACGATCTGTATACCAATCGCTATGTGTTGGAGCCGTCCGTAGACACGATCGAAGAGTTCAAGATTACCGCCGGAAGCTACTCCGCCGAATACGGCCGCAGCGGCGGCGCCCAGGTGAACGTGATCACCCGCAGCGGCAGCAATGAATGGCACGGGCTCGCGTATGAATATCTCCGCAACCGTTCGCTCGATGCCGCGAACTATTTTGACGCGGACACCAACAATAAGTACATTCGGAACCAGTTTGGGGGAACGTTAAGCGGACCCGTCGTCCACGACCGCACGTTTTTCTTCGCCAATATCGACGCCTTGAGAGAGCGCCGCGGGCTGACACGGCTGGCCACTGTGCCCACGCTGGCGGAGCGTAGCGGCGATCTTTCCGCCCGCACTACCCCCGTGCTCGACCCTTTCACGAGGCAGCCGTTCCCGGGCAATCGCATTCCCGATGCGCGCATCAATCGCGTAGCGCGGAGAGTTCTCGAGCTGTTTCCGCTTCCCAACCGCCCCGGCGCCGCCGGAAATTACCTGGCGCAGCCGGTGCTCCGCGATAACTTCGGTCAAGGGGGCGGACGCGTGGACCATCACCTCCGCTCCAATGGCATTCTTGCTTTCCGCTATCTTTACAACCGCCAACGCCTGTTCGAGCCCTTTGCCGAGGATCTGACCGATATCCCCGGGTTCGGAAATCTGGTCGGCAATACGGGCCATAATGCGATGCTGCATCATCAGCAGCCTGTGGGCGCCGGCTTTCTGCATTCATTTCGCGTGGGAGTGAACCGGTCCACGCGCACCGCGTTTCCGGAGAACTATCAAAAGAACGCCGCCCAGCTTTGGAATGTACCCTGGCTCAGCGCCATCGATCCGCGGGACTACGGCTTTCCGGTGTTCAATGTGCAGGGGTATTCGCCGGTGGGCGATGCGACGCCGCTGCCGCTGTTGCGCTACACGACCACGTATCAGTTGCAGGAGGACATTGCCTGGCTTCGCGGCCGCCACGCGTGGAAAGCCGGATTTCAGGCGAGGAACACACGCGCCAACGCGAATGTGGACTTGCTGGCGCGCGGATCGCTTTCGCTTTCGGGTGCGGTGTCCGGCAGCGGCATCAGCGACCTTTTACTCGGGTTCCCGACGTTCACTTTGCAAGCCAAGCTCGACAATACGCAGACTCTGCGCACTACTTCCTACAATGCGTACCTGCAAGACGAGTGGAAGCTTACTGCGCGGCTGAACGTTACCCTCGGACTCCGCTACGAGTACAACACGCCGGCCACGGATCCTTATGACCGCATGGCCGTCTATCAACCCTCCACCGGCCGCATCATCCGTGTGGGTACGGAAGGGGTATCGCGCTCCGGGATTCGCGCCGATCGCAACAACTTCGCGCCTCGCGCCGGATTCGCCTGGAACGCGCGTCCGAACACGGTGATTCGCGGCGGCTATGGTTTCTACTACGACAGCGGCATGTTGGTGCTCGCCTCTTCCCAGTATTTCAATCCACCTTTCTTCACCCTGCGAGCCTTCTTTCCAACACAGACTTCGTTGATCACGCTGGATAATCCGTTTCCTAACACCGGAGGCATCTCGCCGGTCTCGCCGAGTACCCTGAGTCCGGATCTGACTACCGCCTATGTGCAGCATTGGAGCCTTCATGTGCAGCATCAGTTCGGCCCGGCGACGGTGGTGAGCGTAGGTTACGTGGGATCCGCGGGCACACACCTGATCCGCTCGCGCGATCCGAATCAGGCGCGGCCCGCGCCAGGCGATCTCGCCTCGCGCCGGCCCTTTCCACAATATGGAAGCATGGTGTTTATTGAAGGCGCGGGGAATTCCAATTACCATTCGTTACAGGCCTCGGCAGACCGGCGCTTCTCGCGGCGGCTCTCGCTCCTCGCGGCTTACACATGGTCAAAGAGTATCGACGACACTTCGGCGTTCCTCAGTACGAAAGTGGACAAGAACTTCCCGCAGGACAGCCGGAACTTTCGTGCCGAGCGGGCGGTTTCCAGCTACGATATCCCGCACCGCTTCAGTGCCTCGGTGGTGGTGGCGCTCCCCGGCAAATTTGAGTTCCGGGGAATTACCGTTCTGCAAGCGGGACAGGCCTTTACCCCGCTGCTGCGCTTTGACAATTCGAACACGGGAAACACCGGAGGGAATTTCGGGTCTGACCGGCCGAACGTAGCGGGCGACCCGCACCTGGACACCCGCACTCCGGATCGCTGGTTCAACACCGCCGCGCTGGTGGTTCCACCGCGCTTCACGTTCGGGAATGCTGGACGCAACATTCTCCGGGGACCGGCGTACCTCAATTTCGATGCGGCGATCGCGCGAAGGTTTCAGCTTACGGAGCGATTGAACGCAACGGCGGAGGCGCAGGCATTCAATTTGACGAATCGTACGAACTTCGACATGCCGGAACATTACGCGGACGAGCCTTCCACTTTCGGCCGCATCTTCTCGGCGAAACCCGCCCGTCAGGTGCAGTTCGCATTACGGTTGGTTTTTTGAGGTGCGCTTTTGACAATACGGACGGCGCCATAAACGCCGGGGGGCCCCGCGAGTCAGAGGATCGTCACTCGCATACTCGATACTGGTACCACTCGGAGTGCCTTGACCAGTTGGCGCAGGATAGACACTGCGTGGAAGTCCACTGATGGAGGCATGCCGGGCAAACGCCGCCTGTATCGAAGGTGTGCCATTCATGGCCGCAGGCACAGGTCCAAAGATCGTTCGGGGATGGCTCCCATTCGCACAAGGGACATCGAATTTGCGGACCGGTGGGACCAAGATTTCCGGTATCGGCGACTTCCGGCCGTTCCAGGAGGATACTCATATTCCAGCCATTCCTTCGATTACATTTTACCTTTTCGACTCAAGGAACTCCGATTCCGCCATCGCGGAAAAGCTTCATCGTTTTACGTGAATAGCGGACCCCTCCCGAATCTCATCGCTGGCTCTCTTCACCACCACGTCGCCTTCCTTCAAAGCGCCGAACACTTCCACCAAATCCCCAGCCGGAGCCCCTTTTGTCACGTTGACCCATTCGGCCTTTCCCTCATTCACCCGAATCACGAACGTCCGCTCCGTCGTAGTCACCACCGCTCCCGGAGGAGCCAGCAAAGAAGCCCGGGCGCGCCGGAACGGCCACAGCACTTCCGGATACATCCCGGGCGCAAGGCGATTGGAAGGATTTGAAACTTCCAACTCCACCGGCATTGTGCGAGTCTTAGCATCCATGGTTCCGGGATTCCTGGCCACCACTCCAGCAAAGGTTTCCCCCGGATAGGCGGGCACCGTAAACACCAGCTTCGATCCTCGGTGAATTCCGCCTACTTCGGTCTCCGGCACAGCGACCACAAGCCGTAATCGCGAATGCTGCTCCAGCCGGAGCAAAGGTTTTGAACCCGCGCCGGCGAGAGCCCCGGGGTGGGCCCACCGTTCCGTAATCACCCCATCGAAAGGCGCGGTCACCTTCAAATAGGCCATCAAGTCCCGTTGTGCATCCACCGCGGCTCGTGCCGCCTTCGCCGCACTTTCCAGAGATTGGATCACCGCTCTCGAAGCATCCACCGCCTTTTCCGCAATCACCAGCTCATTGGCGGCGATCGCTCCCGGGGTGGCCGAAGCTGCCTTGATCCGTTCATATGTGCCCTGCGAAGCAACCAGCTTCGCTTCCGCTTCCGCCTTCTGCGCTTCGATGGTTCCGGCGCGCGCCTCCGCCTCCGCCACCTGCGCCTGCATCTCCGGCGCGGTCAGGGTGATCAGCGGCTGGCCGCTCTTTACGGCACTGCCGACGTCCACTTCCACTTTCTCGACATATCCTGTCACGCGGGCGTGCAGATCCACTGTCTGATAAGGCCGGAACTCTCCCGGAAGCTTGGACTTCCTTTCCAGCATCCTCGTCGTGATGGTGGCTACTTCCACGGCTTGCGCAAACGCCGCCGCCGCCCAAATCAGAAGAACGAAAGATTTATACACGCTCATAATAACTGCTCGTTGGATCATCGGGATCGAGAGAACGCGAGGAATGAGAGGCATTCCCCTGCAAAATCGCATAAAAAGCCGGGACCGCCGTGAGCGTGGCAAACGTCGCCAGGAGCAGACCTCCGATCACCGCCCGGCCCAGCGGCGTGTTCTGTTCCGCACCTTCTCCCAGTCCGATGGCCATGGGAAGCATGCCGGCAATCATCGCGCTGGCTGTCATGAGCACCGCCCGCAACCGGCCGCGGCCCCCATCCAGCGCAGCCTCCCTCGCACCCTTGCCCTGGGCCCGGGCCATCTCGGCGAACGTGACCAGTAGAATCGAATTGGCCACCGCGATACCGATCGCCATGATCGCCCCTAGAAAGCTCTGAATATTGAGCGTGCCGCCGGTGAATCGAAGCATGAAGATCACTCCCACCAGCACCGCGGGTACGGTCATCAACACCGTTAGCGCGAGCCGCAGGGATTGGAAGTTAGCCGTCAACAGTAGAAAGATGAAAGCAATCGCAAGCAACAGACCCAGCGAGAGGCCGGCGACAGCCTCCTGCAGCGGCGGAATCTGCCCGCGCAGACTGACGGTTACGCCCCTCGGAGCCGCCCCCGCCCGCTTCAAAGCCTCCTCGATTTCCCTCGCCACATCCCCCAGCGGCTTTTCGTGAATGTTGCCGGTGATACTAGCTACGCGCTGCATGTTATAGCGCTCCACCACGCCCATCGTCGTTCCATAACGCACATCGGCGACATCGCCCAGCAGCGGCCGCGGCTCCCCGTTCTGCATCACGGGCAATTGCCGGAGATCTTCCATCGATTGCATCCGGCTCTGAGGAATCTCCACCTGAATCTGGAATGCATTGCCACTCACAGGATCGCGCCAGAAGTTGGGATCGGTGAAGCGGCTGCTCGAGGTGGCGGTCACGAGGGCCTTGGCGACGCTTGCGGCAGTCAGCCCGAACTGCCCGGCGCGGTCCCGGTCCACCTTCACATCCACCGTCGGATAGTCAAACGCCTGCGAGTACTGCAAATCTCGCAACGAAGGGATCTTGCGTAATTCGATGAAAACCTTCTCCGCATGCGCGCGGCTCACCGGCAGCGCCGGACCCTGCACCGCCACTTCCACAGACGTGGGCGAGCCGAAGCTCATTACCTGGCTGATGATATCGCCGGCTTCAAAGGATAGCTGTACGTTCGGCAGTTCCTTCGCAAAGCTCGCGCGCAGCTTCTCCTTCACATCCTCCATCGGCGGAACGCCAGGCTGCAGCGCGCACTTCACAACCGCTTCATGCGGGCCGCCGGTCCACAGGAAAACCGTATTGATGGGATAACTTGCCGGCTGCACTCCGATAAAGCCGGTGGTGATGCGCACTTTATCGGCCCCCACGGCGGCTTTGATCAGCTCAATGGCTTTCAAGGCGATTAGTTCCGTTCGTTCGATGCGCGTGCCGGTAGGCGCTTTGAGCCGCATTTGGAACTGGTTATTGGCATTGGTGGAAGGAAACATCTCCAGACCAAGCGCCGGATACATCGTATAAATCAGCACCCCGCACACCAGCAGATAGACGATGGCCACCAACCACCGCGCCTTCAAAACCAGGTTCAGATAACCGCCGTAGAGGCGCCGTAACAAACCGCCCTCCTCCTCGGACGACGAACCCTTTCGCATAATCCAGGTGGAGAGCACCGGTACCAGCGTTGTCGAAAGCAGATAAGAAGAGATCATCGCAAAACCGACGGCCAGGGATAACGGCACAAAGAGCTGCTTGCCCGGCCCCTGCATGAAGAACGAAGGTACAAATACCGCGAGGATACAAAGCATCGAAAGAAAACGCGGGAGCGCCGTCTTCCGGCAAGCCTCCAAGACAGCGCGGGCGCGCGCCAAGCCGCTGGCCAAGTGTGTGTGGATGTTCTCGATCTCCACAGTCGCCTCATCCACCAGTACTCCCACCGCCAGCGCCAGTCCGCCCAGAGTCATGATGTTGATTGTCTGTCCAGTGATCCATAGCATGACCACCGCCGCCAGCAATGCGCTCGGAATCGTCATAATGACAATGAACGCGCTACGCCAGTCTCGAAGGAAGATCAGCACCATCATGCCGGTAAGCGCGGCGCCCAACAGCGCCTCATTCACCAGCGTGCGGATAGCGCTGATCACATAACCCGATTGGTCGAACTCCAGCGCAATATCCACACCTTCGGGCACGACGCTCTTGAACGACGGTAGCGCCGCTTTCACGCGGTTCAGCACGGCGACCGTGGACGCGTCCGAGCGTTTCGTCACCTGGATGTACACCGTCCGCTTCCCGTTGACGTGCGCGTAGGCGCTGATGATGTCCGTTCCGTTCTCCACGACGCCGATGTCGTGCAGATACACCGTGGGACCGGAACCTGTACGGACCGGTGCATCGGCAAGCTCGCGCAGGTTGCCGCCAATCACCACATTGGTCGAGGCGATCCGGTTCAGATCTCCCGTGCGCACATTACCCGAAGGCAGCACGGCGCTCGCGCGATTCACGGCTCCAATCGCTTCCTCCGGCGAAATGCGATACTGCCGCATCTTATCCGGATCCAGACGCACCACAATCGTCCGCTGGTTTCCTCCAAAAGGAGGTGGAGCGGAAACTCCATCCAGGGTGGCGAACAACGGCCGCACGCGGTTCAGTGCGAAATCCTGCATCTCGCCCGGCGTGTGGGTGGCGCTCGAGAAGACCAGTTGTCCTACCGGAATGGAGCCCGCATCAAAGCGGGTGATAAAGGGAGGCACCGCGCCCGGAGGCATAAATGCCCGCGACCGGTTCACGTAACCCACCACTTCCGCCATCGCCTGATTCATATCCGTGCCTTCATGAAACACGAGTTTCATGAGCGCGGCGCCCTGGATATTCTTCGACTCCACATGCTCAATCCCCGTGATGTAGAGGAAGTGATACTCGTAGTAATACGTGAGAAATCCTTCCATCTGCAGCGGGTCCATGCCGCCGTAGGGCTGCGCCACATACACGGCCGGAGCGCCTACCTTGGGGAAAATGTCCACCGGCATCCGGCGTATCGCCATCCACGACAACAGGGCTACGGTGAGCACCATCACAACGATGGTTACCGGGCGGCGGAGCGCCGTGAGAACCAGCCACATGGCCGCTTACCTCGCCCTTTCCAAAAACTCGCGAAGGTCGCCTTTGCTCGCCGCCACCGCCAGCATGGCACGCCAGATCGCGAGCCGCGCCAGCGAGTTGTCGACTTCCGCCTGAGCCAGCAGTCTCTGCGCCTCCGCCACTTCTACGATGGTGGCCAGTCCCGCTTTGTAGCGTGCGGTTGCCTGCTGATCCACGGCGCGCGCGGCTTGCAGTTGGACGGGGGCCTGCCTGGCGACGCGCTGCGCTCCTTCCAACATCGCTTTTGCTTGCTCCAGCCGTCCATCCAGGTCGCGCACAATCTGGTCGAGCCTCGCCGCTTCTGCCCTTTCCCTGTGGACTTCGATATCTTTGCGCGCCTTGAGCGATGGCAGATCCAGCAACGGAAAGGTCATGGTGAATCCAAGCCCCCAGTTTTGAATGTTGGGTCCGATGCCGGACGCCGCGCCGCCGGTCGTTCCATCGGGAAACGCGCCCGTACCCCGCGCATAGGTTGCGCCTTGCAGCAGAAACTTCGGATACCATGTACGGTCCAGAGCAACTTCGCGTGCCTTCGCTTCCTCAATCGCGATCTGTTGCTCGATAGCCATCGGGTGCTGTTGCAGATTGCCTGCCGCCAGTTCCACGGCCACCGGCGTATCCAACAGTTTGCCGGCCTCTATGATGAGATCGGACGGTCTCACATCCAACAGCCGGGCGAGGGCGGCCTTGGCCACTGCCACTGACTGTTCCGCCTGGATCCGTTGTGTCTCGGCCAGCGCGATCTCGGCGCGCGTTCTCTCGGCATCGGCTCCCGGACGAAGTTCCGCTCTTACCAGGGCGGACACCACGGTTTCGGTCTGCCTGCCGCGCTCTACAATGGCCTTGGCGCTCAGCACCATTTGCTGAGCCGCCAAGATCGTTAGATAGGCGTCGGCGGCGGTGGCGGCTACCTCCAGACGAGTCTTCTCCACCCCGGCTTCCGCCCTGCGCCTGGCTACATCGGCGGTATTCACATTGGCTTTTCGAAGACCGAAGTCGAACGGCTCCCAGGATACAAGAATGCCCACGGCGGACCCCCACACGTTGGTTAGGCTGTTGGAGAGAAGCGCGGGTCCCGAGATCGCAGGGATGGTAGATTGCGGCAGCAGCATTCCGAACACATTGTTCCTGGAAGCGCGGTTCAACTGGGAAAGGAAATCGGCTTTCGGGAGAAAAGATGTACGGGCGAGTTGCACCTGCGCCGCCGCCGCCGAAACCTGCTCTAAGGAAACGCGCACGGCCGGGTATTTCTCGAGCGATTGATCCACAGCCTGCTGCAGCGTGAGAGACGCGGGCCAAGCTAAGCCGGTGGCTAGAACCAGGCTGACTGTGCGTGTAAGGTACGTCGGCATCGGAGGGGAGGAAGCCTCAGTCTAACAGAGCTACTTGAATCGCCGGCGGTAAAGGATATCGCCGCCGACCACTCCATACTCATCGCGAACACCGGTCACCGACCAGTTGCGGCGCAGATCCCATTGCAACCGCACGATCTGTTGCAAGGTGCCGGTGAGGTTGGTCACGTAGGTTAGAGTGATGTCGCGTGAAATCTGCTGCTCGATGGTAAGACGGGCTTGCGGCGTCGTATCGATACCCGACAGCTGCGGATCAATTTTGACCCGGCTTACTCCAAAGAATCGCTGCAGCCGGCTCGATACGCCGGCGCTGACCGCCTGTCCGAGCATCGCGTCCGTGCCCGCGAAGAATCCGTTTGCGGAACCGGCTACGTTCACCGGCGTGGCAATCGTCGCATTGGTTGGCGTTCGGCCAACCGTTAGCAGCGCGACGATGTCTGAGGGTTGCAGCGGCGGATCGGAACGGTAGGTGATGTTCGGCTTATCAATCGAACCCGATACATTGATGTTCACCGTAATCGCGCGCACCGTCGTTTCCATGTCGAGATCGACGATCGGTTCGATACGAACCGCGTTGAAGAAGCTCACCGTGCCGCGTGTGATGGTGTACTTGGTGCCAAAAAAATTCAACTCGCCCTGATTTACGGAAACGGTTCCGAGGATTACCGGCTTCGCCGGGCTGCCCCGCACGTTAAGATCCACCACCGTCTGCATTCCCTGCGTCACGGAGGTTTCCAGAATCAGATTGGGAGTGCTGACGACGCGAATGTCGAACTGCATCCCACGCAACAAAGGGCTCGTGGGAGGCGATTGGACAGGCTTCGACGGGTCCAGCAGCATGCTACCGATATCCGTACGCGGCGTGAAGCCGGAGCGAAGAACGGTTACCACGCCCGCGGTCAGGCTTTGATCGGAGGTCCCCGTTAGCGAAAGGTCGGCATTCACCGTCGTACTGGCACCTTCCGGATAGCGGATGCGAACTCGCTCGAGTTGCCCGTTGATGCGGTACGTGATTCGATCTTCTCCGCCGAAGGTGAGAAAGCCGCTCAGCTTGAGTCCGCCTCCGCCGGTTTGCGCGGTGAAGTTCTGCAGCAGGGCGCGGTTGCGGTCAAAGGCCACTACGCCGTTCGCCTTCTCGATCCCATTGGTTAAATCGCGATGGAAGACGGTGGCATCCTTGATTTCCATGCGGCCCCCGAGAAGCGGTTTGTCGAGCGTGCCCCGTACGGTGGCGTTCACCACTGCGGCCCCCGTGGTACGCAGTCCCGGTACGTAGTTTTGAAAGATGCCCAGGTTGAGCCCGCCGCGCAGAACAATGTTCCAGGCGTTACGCGCGGAGGTGGCCACGTTGCCGCTGAGTTGCAGATTGGTCTCTTTGCCTGTCAACTGCGCTTGCACCACCTGCAGTCCCTTCGAATCCACTTCCAGGACAATGGGCCCGGTGTTGGTGAGGGTGAGTTCCTTCAGCACCGGCGGACTGAACTGGTTCTTGTCGTTTCGAGGAAAAAGCTCGAGCCGCGACAGATTCGCGCGAGCAAGCAACGTAGAGGGCTTGAGAAGCGCTCCGCTCACAACAATCTCACCCTCAAAGGAGCCGTCGAACGGGATGTCCCGCTTCTCTCCGGCGATCTGCAGGATCTCGTTGACTTTGGCCAGCGTGAAGGAGCCGAGCTCCAAAGTTCCCAGACCGGGCACGTCGCCGCGCATCTGCCATTCGCCCCTGCCTTTCATTGGCGATCCCAACAGATCGCCCGTCGCGGCGGCATCCAGCCGCTCGCCCTGGGTCTTCACAATGAGGTTGAAATTGCCGGCAACTTTCTTGTTCAGCGTCACCTGCCGCAACGAGAGAGTTCCGTTCAAAGACTGCAGTGCGGGCTGGTTCTTATCGATCCGCAGATCGCCGGCGACGTCCAGGTCCAGCCGCGCGTCGAGATCTTCCCGTAACTTACGAACGGTTTGAAAAGCGGCCATGCGCGCATCCTTGGTAGACGCGGAGAATGTCAACCGGCCACGGTTCCAGCTCTCGCGAGGATGCTCATAGCGGGCGCTGAAGGGGATGCGGCCTCCGCCGGCAGGAATCGCTTCGCCACTACTGAACTCCACCAGATCCCCCTGAATACGAAGATTGCCGCGGATGGTTTGGAACTGCTCCTGTCCGATCGCGACCGCAGCCAGATTCAGCGTCGCAATGATATTGGGGTTGCCGGCGGAGCCTTCGACCGTGATCGGTCCGGAGACCGTCCCCTTGATCGGAATCGAAGGTTGCCACTCTTTCAAGAGTTGCTCGATGGACGCTTTACGCAGATCCAGACGAGCGGCCAGCCTGCTGTCATCCGCGATCCGCCATTGATTCAGTCCGAGGTCCAGGTCGCCGTTAATCTCGCTCCCGTTCTGCACCGCATGCAGTTTGCGCGCCGTGAGATGGGTGGCGTCAACGTCGATATCCGCGGAGATGCTGTCGATCTTGCGCGTCTCATACACGGCGTTAGTGGCATTGAGATTGCCTTGAATGCGCGGGGTGTCGAGCGGCGAAGAAACCCGCCCTTCAAACCGTACCGTGCCGCCGTCTAACTGAACCGGCATCGATTGCGGCGCTTGGGCCGTGAACAAGGCGGCAGCCGGAAGGAAGTCGTTCAGATCGCTCGTCTCCAGAAGAACGCGGAATTGACCGCCCAACGCACCGCTGAAATCCACCCGCGTCCGCGGAGTCTTGAGATAACTGGTGTCGAAAAACAGCTGCCTGCCTGTGTCCAGATAGCGGAAATTCACGGTGCCTTCCAGCGGGATCTTGCCCTCTCGCGCCTCCAGCACGAGATGAGACTTAACGGCCAGGTCGCGAAAACCGCTACGCGCGAAAACACCTGTCAGCTCGACGGGACCGGAGACTGCGGCGGACCAGGCGATGGGGCGCTGCGTTCGCTCAATGCGTTGTATTTGCTCCAAGGCTAAGTCCGCCACGGCGCCCCGCACCTCGAGGCCGCTCCACCCGCGTATGGCTCCCCCTCCCCGGAACTCCCCGCCCAGCGCCGTCGCACGGATTTTGGAAAAGGCCACCCCGTCAGGATCCAGCCTTACGTCGCTGCTGACGGCGATATCCTCAATGCCCCAGCCAGGTTCCCGGATCGCGATATGACTGCTGGTGAAAGGTCCCACCAGAGCATAGAGGCCGTTGGCGTAAGTGAGCTTGCCTTTGAAGTGGGAAGTGCCCGCTGGGCTGATGGGTAGCCGGAACTCTTTCACCCACTCCGCCATTACGAACTGGCCATCGACGTCCACGTCGAGACGGGGAGCCCGGTAATCTCTCATGGAGCCGGTGGCCACGATCAGCGATTTACCCCGCCGCGCCTCTGCGCGCTGGAAATCAAGGCCGTTCTTGTCCATGGTCAACTGAACTGTGGCACCGAAATCCAGCGGCGCAACCTTTGGCCAATTGAAGTGGAAGGGCTCTGCCGATACCGCGCCGCGATAGCGCGGCCCATCACGCTCCCAGGAAAAGTCCAGACGCAGATTCTCCGCCCGCAAATCGAGCGGCACGCGCCGGTTGCCGTACTCGAAAAACCCGTCCTTCAACGCGAATCGCCGTGCCGATAGCGCCACAAACTGTTCGAAGATTGACTTGCCGCCGGTCTTTTGCTTCGGCCCCGGAATGTTATTGGAGCCGTCGGGAAAGACTACGATGCGGATACTGGGCTTGTCCACCTCGAGCGATTCCAGATAAATGTCCCGCCGCACAAATGAGACCACCTTGACGCCCACGCGGATCTCCGCCACATGCGCCAGCGGCGGATCGCCCGCCGGTTCCCCGCCGCGAAGCACGAAATCCTTCACGGTAACGGTCAACGCCGAGGGATCGAAGTCGAAAGTCTTCAATTCCACCTTGCCGCCGGTGGCTTTCTCCACTTCGTTCACGATGCGGTAGCGCACCTGCTCCCGAATCCATTGCGTGCGCAGCAGCAGCGCCACGGCGATGGCGAGCAGAGCTGCCAAAGCCATCGCAACGAGCAGCGATCGCGAGCCCCATCGCACCGCCCAGTGAAGAAACCGCTTCACGGGGAACCCTTATCCCGGAAACGGATCTTAGCCTTCGAGCGTGCCTCTTTGAGCCACGCCTCGCTCGCTTGATCGGTCTTCAGGGTCAACAGGTTCTCCTCGATCTCCTCGAAGACGTCATCGAGAGCCGGCACTGGCTTTCCCGGATTGCCGCGGCTCCACTGTGCTTTGAAATCCTTTTCATAAGAGGCGGCGACTTCTTCCGCGGTAACCTGTTGCCCGCGCCGGAACCGGAGCTCGATAAACTCCATCGACCGCAGCATCAATTGCAGGAAGCGGAGTACCTCGTCGTGATCAAGGCCGCGCCGCACAAGGTCCTTCCGGTACGCCTCCTCAGAAGCAAAGCGGCCCAGCAGCGTTTCTTTCCAATGCGCCAACACGTCCGTCATCGCTGGTTCGGGATAACGGGTATTATCCATCTCCTGCAGCAGCAGGTTCTGCGCGATGAGCGTCTCGGCCGCCTGACGCTTGGCTTCCGCAGTGATCACAGGCTCATGATTGTCATAGAACGCCGCCAGCTTGATCTGCTGCAGGAGCATGCTTTCCGTAATCACGCGATCGTTTGCCGTCAGGGCGATACGATCGATAATTTCCGCCGATGCAGCCGCAGCGAGGGCAGTGAACAGATACAGCATACGCATCAGAAAGCCTGCCCCAGGCTGAAATGAAACTGGAACCGCGAGACCCGCTGCAGAGTTCGCTCGCCCAGATTATTGATCAGATCATTGATCGACCCTCGATAACCCACAAAGCGCGGGTTATTGATGCCATAGGCAAAGTCGAGCCGCACCGGCCCGATGGGCGTACGATAGCGCACCCCGAGGCCCAACGCATGCACCATGTAGTCGAAGTCGGCATCGTTGCGCTGGCGGAAACGATACGTGATCGCTTTCAGATCGCTGTAGACGTTGCCCGCATCGTGGAAAATTACGCCGCCCAAATGCCCGCTGAAGAAAGGGACGCGCAGTTCCGTCTGATTGAAAACCAGCGCGCGCCCGCCTAGCGGGAAGCCGGTGGTGAGATCTCTGGGTCCGGCCTGATTTTCCGGGAACGCCCGATGGGACACCGCGCCGCCGGCGAAGAAGCGTTCCGGCAGCGGGATATCGGTGCTCCCGTAATTGCCGATGTAGCCGAACGTCGTGTTGCGCGACAGGACAAAATCGCGGCTCAGACGATGGTAGCTGGAATTGCGGCCCAGCACCCTTCCAAAGGAAGGCTGAGAGCCAAACGCCCTGTTAGCTAAAGAAATATCGATGGAGCTATAAATGCCGCGAGTGGCGTTCAAAGGATCGTCGCGATGGTCGTAAACAAGGGTCGTGGAAGCCAGCCCGACGCGAACGGCCTGCGAGAAAAGCGGAATCAAGCCGGGCTCGATAATGATGTCGCTGGTGGAAACGCGCCGGAACGTCAGCCGGTACTGAGCGGAGAACGCCCGCGAGTAGCGCTGGCCCAACTGAACCGCGCTTTCAAAACGCCGCGCGGAAAACGTGCGGACGTTGTGCGAATCGTCGTAAAGGGCAGTTACCGTAAGGCTGAGGTTTTCGCGATCCTGAAACTGCGGAGCCAGATAGGTGCCCAGCACGCGCCGTTGCAAGGTCGATAACCTCGTTTGCAAGCCTATGGTGTGGCCATATCCGCGGAAATTCAGACGGCTCACGCCGAGGGAAACACGCGGGGCAAAGGTCGACGATCCGGCGGCGGAGCTAAGGTTCGTGGCACTGCCGCCGATACGGCCAAACTCAACGCCAACGCCCCCATTGATCGAATAACGGCTCGCTTCTTCAAATTGATAGAGCACTCGTTTTTCCCGGGTGCGGCCGGCCGGATCCTGCATCGCCATATCGACTTTAGCGAAGATCCCCAGATCGTAGAGGCGGCGCTGGCTGAACACCATGCGGCTCAAGGAAAGTGGAGAGCCGGGCACGAGTTTGATGCGGCTCTTCACCAGGCTCGGGCGGGTGTAGGCGAGTCCATTGATCAAAACATCCTGGATATAGAGCCGCCGGCCTTCCTCAATCACATACTTTACGTCCATCCTGTGATCGGCGTCAGGGGGTGTGGCATTCACTTCCATCTTCGCGTCGGGATAGCCGTTGTCATAGTAGAAACTGAGAATGTTGTCGCGGTCCGTGGCAATGTTGAACGTACTGTAAGGCTGGCCCTCGGTTGAGGTGAGGATGGATCGGATATATTCGTAAATCTGAAGGTCCACTCCGGAGATTTCCAGGCTGTTAACAAACCATTGGGGACCTTCTTTGATCTCGATGAAAACCGCCACCTCCCGTTGCTTGCCGCCATAGCCGCGCTCCACCCGCGCATCCACCTGCACGTCGCGGAACCCGTTGCTGCGATACAACTCTGCGATCACGGATTTGTCGCGGGCCAGCATGTCTTCGCTAAAGCGTCCGAATCTCGCGCTGATGCGGCCCGCCGGGATAATGCTCATCCGCTCCCGCACCGTAAGATCGTCGAAAAACGCATTGCCTGAAATGTCCACGTGGACCACTTTGTAGCGGTTGCCGCGATCAATTTCATACCCGATCGTCTCTTCGTCCACGGAGGGCTTGTCGACGGCGTAGGAAACATCCGTATCAAAGTAGCCTTGGGTTTGAAAATGCTGCTTGAGCTTGCGCGCGCCTTCTTCCAGCAGGTCCTGATCCACAGACTGTTCCTGGTAGACCGGCAGCAACTCCTTCAGCCGCCCTTTTGACAGTTTGGCGCCGGTGAGGTCCACTCGTACTTTAGGTCCGGCCTCAATACCGAGATGCGGCTTGACAAGGTTTTCCTCAAGGTTGAATCCGAGA
Organism: Bryobacteraceae bacterium; assembly: GCA_035526195.1. Lineage (GTDB taxonomy): Bacteria > Acidobacteriota > Terriglobia > Bryobacterales > Bryobacteraceae > CADEFT01. The sequence goes on along the minus strand of DATLCW010000377.1, from coordinate 13,820 downwards.
TCCTTCAGGTCCACTTTTGCCAGTAGAAAATCCTGCTTCAAGTAGGTACGACGCACGCGCTCGAGGCCCTGTTGCACCCGTGCCTCCGTTATCTGCTTCCAGCCGAGCAGGCCCCAAAGCCTCTTCCAGCTGGTTTTGTTGATAATGGACTCTTCGGAAAGGCGCAGATTGCCGGCGATGACAGGACGCGAGAAATAAGCGCGAGACCCCGCATCGATGAGAAAGAGGATGTGGAGCTCATCAAACTTGGGATACCGCTCCACCAGCGGCTGGATGCGAGGACTGTAGAAGCCGTTGGACCGCAGCACATCTTTAATTCCCTGGATCGCCGCCGCCAGACCTTCTTCGGTGTATTTGGCGCCCAGTTCCAGCTTGGAAGCTCCCACTACCTGCTCCCGGTTCGGAGGCTCGTCAACCCCCTCCACATATACCCGGCTGATAAACCAGTTCTGGATGGTGGCGAAGGTAAGCACCACTTTTCCGTCCCGCAGCGCCGCATCCACCTCAACATCATCATAACGCCCCGAGGCGTAAAGTCTCTGAATCGCGACACGTACCGCGGACAGGGTGAGCGGCTGACCGGGCGCAAGCAGCACGATGCGGCTTAACTCGGTGCGGCTGAGCGGCTGCGCTTCGGGCACAAAGCGAATTTCTCCTACAGGCTTGCCTTCGTAATCCGAGGTTGCCGCCGGAAGATGGAAAGGAAGAGCGGCCATCAACAAAATGAGCGTAGGACGCAAAAGGACGCCGGGCAGGGCCACTCGCGTCCATGATACGACATTCCTTCCAAATCCCGCATCATCCTGCACGCCTTGCAAGTGCATTGCGTCATACCTGACGGGCCTGGTGGCGCGACGATGGCGGAGTATTTACTTAAGTACGCGGACTCCCGCGGGCAAATCAAGGAGCAAGTGGCGGAAGCCGACACCGAGGGCGAACTGCGGGACCGGTTCGCGCAGCAGGGCTTCTTAATTTACTCGATCAAACCAAGTGGCAAATCTCTCGTTGCCAGCCTCGGCGTGCGCTCCCGCAAGAAGGTCAATGTCGAGAAGTTCATGATCTTTAACCAGCAGTTCCTGACGCTGGTAAAAGCGGGACTGCCGATTTTGAAGTGTCTCGACCTGTTGGCCGACCGGCTGACTGACCCGAAGCTGGGGAAGTATATCCAGATTGTGCGCGACGAGGTGCGCAACGGCTCACTGCTGTCCGATGCCTTTGCGGCAGCCAATGTGTTCCCTGCCATTTATGTAACGTCGATCATGGCGGGCGAAAAATCGGGCGCCCTGGTGGAGGTGTTGGAGCGGTACCTGGCTTATCAGCGGCTATCGCTGTCGGTGAGAAAGAAGCTTATGCTGGCCCTGATTTACCCGGCAGTGCTGATTGTGCTGGTTACGACCCTCATCATCTTTATGGTGACCTATGTGGTGCCGCAGTTCGCCACGCTCTACGCGGGGTTGGGCGCGAATCTGCCGGCAATCACGCAGTTCCTCATCACCGTCGGCACCATAGCGCGCGAATACCTGTTGATGATCGTGGTGGCGATCTTCGGCGCCGTACTGGGAATTCGTCTCTGGGTGCAAACCGAAGGGGGCAAGGAGAAACTGGATCAATGGAAGCTGGGCACTCCTGTGCTGGGAACGATCTGGATCAAGTACCAGGTCGCGCAACTGGGACGAGTGTTGTCGACGCTGCTGCTGGGCGGAATCCCGTTGATGCAGGCTCTGGAAACGGCTTTTACATCCTTGGAATCGCGGCTGCTGCGGCGGACGCTGGAGCAAGCCCGGCAGTCGGTGAAGGAAGGGCAACCTTTATCCCGATCGCTGGCGCAGAGCAAGATTTTCCCGCCACTGTCCATCGACATGATTGAAGTGGGGGAATCCACCGGCGCCCTGCCCGCGATGTTGAACAGCGTGGCGGAGTTCTATGAAGAGGATGTGACGACGCAGATGACCGCAACGCTGTCACTGGTGGAGCCGGCGATCATGATCTTCATGGGCGGCTTTGTGGCATTCGTCCTCGTGGCCCTGTACCTGCCGATCTTTTCGTTATCTGATTCTTTCGGCGGTCCTCCGGGTTAAGCCTGAAACGGCTTTGGCGGGGGAGAATGGTTCCGTGCTCAACCCGCAACGCATCCGGCCGGAAAAAACACCAATCGTCACTCTCGTGCGTCCTTTCCAGGAGTTTGCGGCACGGGAAACCTCGGGTGGGATCCTGCTGCTCGCCTGTACGGTAGTGGCCCTTGTCTGGGCGAATTCATCCTGGGCTCACCACTACACCGCCCTTTGGCATACCCCGTTTACGGTGGGTCTTGGCAGTTTTATTTTGAGCAAGGAACTCCACTTCTGGGTGAATGACGCGCTCATGGCCGTGTTCTTCTTCGTAGTGGGCCTGGAAATCAAACGGGAGTTGCTGGCCGGTGAGTTGGCCTCCGCCAAGCAGGCCGCGCTTCCGATTCTGGCGGCCCTTGGAGGTGTAGTAGTGCCCGCGCTTTTCTACACCGCGCTCAATGCAGGCGGGCCGGGCGCTCGCGGCTGGGGCATTCCCATGGCGACGGATATTGCATTCGCCATTGGCGTGATGGCCTTGCTTGGCAATCGCGTACCGCTGGGGTTGAAGGTGTTTTTAACGGCCCTGGCTATTGTGGACGATATTGCAGCCGTACTGGTGATCGCCCTTTTCTACACCGCTAGTCTGTCCTGGGGAGCACTGGCGGCTGCGGGCGTGTGCCTCGCGATGGCGCTGGCGGCAAACCGGCTGGGCGTACGGCATCCGCTTCCCTACGCATTGATTGGAGCCGTGCTGTGGATGACTGTGCTGCAGTCCGGCGTTCACGCAACCATTGCCGGTGTGCTTCTTGCTTTCACGATTCCCAGCCGTACGGCCGTCAATCAGGGCGACTTCCTGCGGCACGGCCGCGCCTTGCTCGACCACTTTCAAACGGGAATGGAAAGCCAGCGGAGCGTCCTGACCGATTTAGAGCAACAGGCGGTGATTGAAGCGTTGGAGGATTCCTGTGAAAAAATACAGCCGCCGCTTCACCGCCTGGAGCAGGGACTGCACCCCTGGGTCACGTTTCTGATCATGCCCTTATTTGCGTTATCGAATGCGGGGGTGTCCCTCTCCGGCGACCTGGGAAAGATTGTTGCGCAGCCTATCACCTTGGGTGTCATGCTCGGCTTGGTGCTGGGGAAACCGGTCGGGGTAACGCTTGCCTCGTGGCTGGCGGTGCGAACGGGCGTGGCGTCTCTTCCGGAAAAAGTCTCGTGGAAGCACATTCACGGCGCGGGCTGGCTGGCCGGAATCGGGTTTACGATGTCTCTCTTCATGACTGGATTGGCATTCACCGGCGATGCACAGTTGACCGCGGCTAAACTTGGAATCCTGATCGCCTCGTTGTGCGCGGGAAGTGCCGGTTCGATGATTTTACTGCGCCTCCGCCGGTAAACCGGCTGGCAGTTACTCCATTTTGGAAGTCCAGCGTAGGAAACGGATCATCTCCTTACGGTGGGTCCAAAGAAAGCTGCGGAACTGCTTTGGCTGAATTTCCCCGGCGTGCAAGCCCCAATAGGTTTCGATTCGCCAGCGCAGGTACGGACTGCGCCAGGGCGTGAGCCGGTAGCCTTTGGAAGCCTTCCACAAGAAGCGGATCACCGGATCGATTGGGAAAGCTTCTTGGGCGTTGGGGCCGGTGTGGCGTAGTAGCCGGAGCGGGTACGAACCAGCGGCTTGCCGGGGGCATTCACCGTCAGCTTGATCTGCCGGAAGCTGCCGTCCAGAGCCTGATTGATCGGGGAATACTGAATCATGAACTGGTTCCGGATTTCATGAGCAACGTCCATCGCGATGCGCTCGACCTCGGCGGGGTCTTTAGGAAAATACGCCAGGCCGCCGGAGGCCGTGGCCAGAGCGTTGAGAGCCCGCTTGGCCTTCACCGCCTCGCGCCGCTCCTCCTCGCTCAACAGACCGATTGAATAGATCAAAACTTCCGCCCGTTGGGCCTTTTCCAGCAGCTTTTCCAGCGTGATCAGACTGGTGTTGTCGTTCCCGTCGGTCACAATGAGGAGCACTTTCTTGGGCCGCTTGCCCTTGTCCTTCACTTCATCCAGAGACATGCTGAGCGCATCCCGCATTGCCGTGCCTCCGCGGGAATCGATCCGGGCGAGGCCTTCTTCCAGCTTCTTCACATCGTTGGTGAACGGCACGTCGAGGAAGGCATCGTCGTTGAAATTAACGATAAAGATCTCGTCATTCCGGTTCGCCGCCTTTACCAGATTGAGAGTGGCGGATTCCACTTTCTGACGCTTATCGCGCATCGACCCGCTATTGTCGATGATGATTCCCATGGAAACCGGAACGTCTTCGCGCTGAAATTTCTTGATCTGCTGCTCAATGCCGTTCTCAAAAACCTTGAAAGCTTCCCGGGGGAGATTCGTGAGAAGCTTGCCGCTTTTGTCCATCACCGATGCGTGCAGCACTACCACGCGGACGTCGGAAGTAAAAGTGGCACCTTCCTGGGCTCCCAGAAACATCGCTCCCAGCAGTACCGCAACGAGGAGAAAAATGAGTAGTGGTTTATTGGGTGGGGGCATAGTAACCCTGGCGGTAGAATTGACGCAGCTGCGGGAATCCGCGAGGCTGGTTGACCTTCACCTTCACCTTTCGATATTTTCCGTCGCGAGCAAGATTGGCCGGCGTGTACCCAAGGACATACTGGTTGCGTAATTCCACCCCGATTTTAGCGGCTACGTCGGGCAACTCGTTTACATTCTCCACCGGAAAATGGCGGCCGCCGGTCTGTTCGGCAATCTCGTTCAGTAGGCCGGGTCCTGACATTTCCTCGGCGGTACGGCCCCGTGAGTGCGAAGGTTCAAAAAGTCCGATCGCATAAATTTGGACGTCCGCTTCGCGCACGAGGTTACGGATCTCGCTTTCCGTGTACCGGCTGGAATTGTCCCCTCCGTCGGAAAGTATCAACACAGCTTTGCGCGGGTTCTTGGCTTTCTTCATCTGACTGATGGCAAGGTAGACCGCATCCAACAGCGCCGTTCGGCCCTTGGCTTGGGTGAAGGTGAGCCGGTTCTGAATTTCCTCTGTGTTATGGGTAAAAGGAACCATTAATTCCGCGCGGTCGTTGAACTGCACCAGAAAAAACTCATCTTCGGGATTGGCCATTTTAAAGAACTGGGCGGCGCCCTGCCGGGCTTTGCCGAGTTTGTTGCTCATGCTCCCGCTGGCATCGAATACCAGGCCCACGGAGAGCGGCGCATCTTCACTCGAGAACTGCGAGATGGTTTGCTCCACGTTGTCCTCGTGAAGTTTGAAAAACTCTTTGTCCAAGCCGGTGACGAAGCGGTTCATGGGATCGGTCACGGTGACGTTGATCAGGACCAGCGTGCTGTCGATGCGTATGTTGGCGGGGCCGCGACGATCGGCTGACGGTTCGCTTCCAGGCTTTTGTCGGGGCTCGATGGTAACTCTGGCGGGAGGGGCGCCTTGCGGCTTGGCGGGAGCCTTCTCCTCGGGCTGGCCCGCCGCCGCGATAAGCGCCAAAAGCGCCCAACCGGAAAGAAGGGAAATCCTCAACGCCGGCATCGACCGTCCCTCCATAAACTGCTCCCACTATAGCATGTGACTTTTGCGAGTTCGCCGGAGCTTTGTGTCCCACTCAGGTGTTCAATATGCGCGTCTAGACCTGACATCCCGCAGTAGAGAGAAGCCGCATTCCTGGCGATGCCCACGACCGATTTTGGACAATTCTCTGGAACGCGCTCTTCCTGCCATGGGCATTCTCCACGAGGGATTTTTCAGGAGCGCCACAGTCATGGCCGGCTCGATCCGGAAGCAGTCGAAACCGCTCCCGGTCAGCCATGCACCAGCCCGGGAGCGTGCGCACTGGCGCAACTTCACGGAAACTACTATTGATGGGAAGGCCGATTCGTGATCCCGATTCCACCACCTATCGGGAGCCATCGAAACTGCCGCAGAGTTCAAATCCCGCCTTCGTTAGGTGGTTGAAGATCTGTGCCGGCTGGAATCGCGTCTAGCGCAGCTCTAAAATCCGCCAGCAGATCCTTCCAGTGCTCGATCCCTATCGAGATGCGTACTAATCCATCGGTTACGCCGGAGATGCGCAGTTCCTCCGCCGAAACCGAGGAATGGGTGGTCGATTTAGGATGGCACACCAAGGTCTCCACACCTCCTAATGAGACTGCATTACGCGCCAGCCGGAGATTGCGCAGAAACTCGAATGCGGCCGCCTTTCCTCCTGCGAGATCCAAGGAAATGATCGCGCCCGGATAATCGCATTGGGCCTGCCGGATTCGGATCTGTCCGGCATCTTCAAAAAGACTGGGATAGTAAATTTTCCGGATTTGCGGCGACCCCGCGAGATGCTCGGCGATCCGTTGCGCATTCTTGCTGGCGCGGTTCATACGAAGCGGTACCGTCGGCAATCTAGAGTCAAGAATCCAACACTCATCCGGCTGGAGAATGTTTCCAAACAGAGCGCGTTTGCTTTTAATCTTCTTTATCAGTGGCGCATCCGCGGCGATCGCGAAACCGCCCAGCAAGTCACTGAATCCACCGAGGTACTTGGTGGCGGAATAAAGCACGATGTCCGCTCCCAACTCGAGCGGATGCTGAAAAGCAGGCCCCAGGAACGTATTGTCGACCATCACCAGTGGACGCGGCCGGCAGGTTGCAGAAGCTTCCACTGCCTGCCGGATATCAGTCATGACGAGCGTCGGATTGGCCGGCGTCTCAACCAACACCAGCCGCACATTCGACTCCTGCTGAATCGCCCGCACCAGCGCTTCACCATCTCCCGCCATCACGGCCGCGCCGGTAATTCCGAAGGGCTTCAGAAAGTCGTGGATGAAATGTTGCGTGCCTCCGTAGAGGGGAACAGTGTAGACGATGTGATCTCCCGGTTTGGCAAACGCCAGGATCGCCGTCATGATCGCCGCCATCCCGGAGTTGAAGACCGCGGCGGCCTGTGCGTCTTTCTCCAGCGGCACGATCTGATCTTCCAGGATCTCCGCATTGGGATGATTGAAACGGCTGTAAATAAGATCGACGTGCTCGCCTGGCTCCGCTCGCGCGCGTCCGCCTTGAATGTCGAAGGCACGCTCAGCGGTCTCGGGGCTCGAGAACACATAAGTGGAACTGCGGAACACGGCCGGTCGCGCCGAGCCAACGCTTAACGCGGGATCGAACCCGCGGGTGAGCACCGCGGTGTCGGGGCGGACGGACGGATGGTCGTTCTTATTCTGCATTCTCGCGTCTCCCAATCCTGAGTTTAGCGCCTCAATTGCCTTAGGAAGCCGGGAACCGGCACTTGGTCAGAAACAATCGGTGGAGCAACTAAGAACATCGCCGTATTGGGTCCTGACGGCCGCCGCCCTTATGATGCAAAGTACAGCATTATGATTCCACTAACCAAACCTGCCAAGAGCCACTACTCGGAGGACGAAGCCGCCTTGGTTCTGGGCGTTTCCGTCGACGATCTGCGGGCCTTGATCCGGAATCATATCGCCAAGGGCGAAGAGGAAATGGCTAACGTCGCATCGGCGACCTACCAACCTTCCGACCTGCTGGTACTGCGCATGATTTTGGGTGGCTTCAAGACCAATACGATGGATAACGCAATCACGTAAACCGGGTACCTTCCTGTTGTACAATGGCACTTCTGTATTTACAAGGAGGAAGGTGTGGCAAAACTGGGATTTTTAGGCTTGGGGATCATGGGGTATCCCATGGCGCGAAACCTGATTCGCGGGGGACATGAGGTCGCGCTGTGGTCCCATTCAGGGACGAAAGCTAAGAAATTGGCGGCTGAAGAGAAAAGCGGCATTCCTTGCGAAACCCCCAGGCAGGTGGCCGAGCACGCCGACGTTATTTTCCTGTGCGTCGGCGACACGGAGATGTCGGAGAAGGTCATTCTGGGCCCCGGCGGTCTCCTCGAAGGCGCCAAGGCCGGCAAAGTGATCGTGGATGCCAGTACCGTGTCTCCTAGCCACAGCATTAAGATGCGCGACGCGCTGAAGGAAAAAGGAGTGGATTATCTGGACGCGCCTTGCACCGGTTCCAAGCCGGGAGCCGAAGGGGGCAACCTTACCTTCATGATTGGCGGGGATCAGGCAGTATTCGAACGGATCAAGCCGTTTCTTGAGCCCATGGGGAAACAATTGTTCTATTGCGGCGGGCACGGTATGGGAACAAATGCCAAGCTGACGCAAAACCTCGTTCTTTCCAATATCTTGCAGGCATTCAACGAAGGCATCGTGCTGAGCACGAAAGCGGGTGTCGACCCCCGGCTGATGCTCGAAATCCTGGACAAGAGCGCAGCTAAGTGCGGACTCATTAACTTCAAGGCTCCCTTTGTGTTAGCTCGCAACTTCGAGACCAACTTCTCGGTCAAGTGGATGCATAAGGATATTGGATTGATGCTCGATTCCGCGCAGGAGTTGGGCGTACCCTTACCACTGACCAGCCTGACGCAGCAAATGTTTCGGGCGGCGATCGCCAAGGGTCACGGCGATGCCGATATCTGCTCTACCATCAAGGTTTTAGAAGACTGGACCGGTGTGGAAGTGAAGGACTCCCAAAAATAGTTTCCGAATTCTGTTGCAATCCTGAATTCCATATACTAATATTGGAAGTAAGCCGGGGAGGCAACTCCCACCAAAGCGAGACTAACCTCATAAAGACCCCTGAAGCAAACCTCCCCGGCGCCCGCAAGGGTCTTGCTTCTAATAGGTAAGGGTCGATCGCCTACAAATATTCCTGATTCAATAATTTGTATAATCTTATTCCTTGGGATCTCCACGGGTATTCTAAAAACTGTATATTAGTAAACGGGAGCACATTTCCCACCTATGCGCCCCGTTAGCCGACCCGTGATATGATGCCAAAGGGTGAAATACATAACGATCCTTGGATCGACCGGCTCCATTGGGAATAGCACACTAGACGTGGTGCGGCAGAATGCCGGAAGCTTCGGTGTCTTCGCATTGGTCGCCGGCCGCAACGTGGAAGCGTTGGCGAACCAGATTGTCGAGTTCCGGCCCAAGCTTGCGGTCGTCGCAACCGATGTTGAGGTAGAGCGTCTATCAAGTATCTTGCGTGACTGTGGGGTGCCACGGGAAGTTTGGCCTGAATTGGCGAGCGGACCGGCGGCCCGGGTGGTCGCCGCGACCGCCGGTGAGGTGGACGTCGTGATATCGGCGATTGTCGGTGTCTTAGGCCTGGAAGCAACCTACGAGGCGGTGAAACGGGGAAAATCATTGGGGCTGGCGAACAAAGAAGTGTTGGTTGCGGCGGGAAGCCTGGTGATGGAGGCTGTGCGCGGCTCTGGAACAGACATGCTCCCTATCGACAGCGAGCATAACGGTGCTCATCAGTGTCTTCGAGCGGGAAGGCGGAACGAGGCCAGAAAGCTTATCCTGACGGCTTCTGGCGGTCCATTCCGGAATACTCCGGCGGAAATGCTACAAAACGTGACACCAGCCGAGGCTCTGAATCATCCTACCTGGAAGATGGGTCCACGTATTACCATTGATTCCGCGACGCTGATGAACAAAGGCTTCGAGGTGATTGAAGCCTGCTGGCTGTTTGACTTCGCTCCAAAAGACGTCGAGGTTGTCGTACATCCCCAATCGTCGATTCATGCCATGGTGGAGTACAGCGACGGCAGCGTGATCGCGCAGGTATCGGCGACCGACATGCGCATGCCGATTCAGTACGCGCTCACCTATCCCGACCGGTGGGAAGCGCCGGTACCGCGGCTGGACTGGAGCCAGGCCCGGCGATGGGAGTTTTTTCCGCCCGACCTTCGCAAATTTCCGCTGTTAAGGCTCGCCTATCAGGCCATGGAGACGGGCGGGTCGGCCACTTGCACCCTCAATGCAGCCGACGAAGTTGCGGTAGAGGCGTTTTTAAGCGGCGAGATCTCGTTTCCGGCCATTGCGGAGGCCGTCGAGGAGACGCTGCACAAAGTACCATCCCGTGAGCCGGTATCGATAGAAGAAGTGCTCGAAATTGATCGTCAATCCAGAGAGGTCGCCCGCGACGTTTGCCATCAGCGGCAGAATGACGGGCTAAAAGCGTAGTTCTATGAATTTTCTTGAAAACGTGTGGTGGCTGCTGGTCCTGATCGGGATCATGATTCTGATCCACGAATTAGGACATTTCTGGGCGGCCCGTATGTTCGATGTCAAAGTGGAAGCGTTCAGTTTCGGCTTCGGTCCGCGGTTATTCGGATTCCGCCGCGGCGAGACCGACTTCCGGTTCTCCCTGATTCTGTTTGGCGGCTATGTGAAGATGGCGGGGGAACAGGCCGGGGAAGACTCGGTTGCCGATCCGCGGTCGTTTCTTTCGAAGCCTCGATGGCAGCGGCTCATCATCGCGTTTGCCGGTCCGTTGATGAACATCATTCTGGCGGTGGTGCTGGTCACCGGGCTTTATTCTTTCCATTATCCCAGGATCCCCGTCACGCACTCGCCCACGGTTGGATTCGTAACGGCCGAGGGAGCCGCGGCAAAAGCCGGAATCAAAGAAGGCGACCGAATTCTACGTGTGGATGATATTAACGATCCGACCTGGGAAGATATCGCCATGAAAGAGGTAGCGGGCGCCAACCGCCCGTTAACGGTACTGGTGGAGCGGCCGGATAAGCGCCAGGACCTCATTTCTCTTACGCCGGTTTTGGATGACCGGCATGGCGTCGGCGTCGCCGGTTGGTCCGAGCAGATGCCGGTACAGGTCTCGAGCGTAGAGCCAGGCATGGAAGCCGAGCGCGCCGGTTTGAAAAAGGGCGACATTATTACGACGGCGGGAGGCCAACAGGTTCGCTCTACGCTGAAGTTGCATGAAGCGATGAAGATTTCCGAAGGCCGGCCGGTAGAGATTACCTATCTTCGCGAGGGGAAAGAAAACAAGGTCAGCGTGAAGCCGCAGTTCAAGACGCTGGAAGGGCAGGGGAGGTGGCTGATCGGAGTGCGGCTGGAATCTCCCGTCACCTACGTCCAGCTTCCGATTACCCAGGCTTTCGCAGAGTCGATCAAGGCGAACTACCGCAATGGAGGGCTGATCCTGCAGTTCCTGAAAGGCATTGCGGAACGGCGGATGTCGCCCAAGTCGTTAGAAGGGCCAATTCGTATTGCCCAGATCTCCACCGAAGCGGCACGGGAAGGCCCGTCGTCATTTATCGGCCTGATGGCGATGGTGAGTCTCAATCTGGCGATCTTCAACCTGCTACCGATTCCCATCCTGGACGGCGGCGTGATTCTGCTGCTGTTCATTGAAATGCTGATGCGTCGCGACTTGAGCCTGACCGTCAAGGAGACGGTATTCAAGATCGGGTTCGTATTTCTGATGATGGTGGTGGTGTTCGTGCTTTATAACGACATCACCAAGATTTTGCCGGGCTAACCGTTCCGCGAAGCGCCCTACTGGCCCACGATATCGAAGGTCGTGGTGCCGGCGACGCGAACTTTCTCATAGGCCGCCATCCACTCCTTGTGGTAGGAATTGGCGGTGTATTCCTTGAGTATTTCGGGTCCACCCTGAAACGCCATGCAGGCCCCGTATTCCCTGCGCGTAGCCGTTAATTCCGCACTGACGCCTTTTTCACCGGCGGCAGCCTTTTTTCTCGCGGCGGCATCTGAAGTGTTAAATTGCGCCAGCGGGCGCAGAAGCTTGCCATACCACACCATTTTGATGGCGGGCATTTTCTGGGGCCACTTATCTGTGGCCTTGTAAAAGGCATCCCAATCCGCCTGGGTGGCTTCCTTAATTGGGGTAAAGGCAAAACAGTGCATCAAATGCTTTTCGCCGGCCTGGGCAAGACACGAGCTAAGCACGAGAGCGGTGAGGGTGAGTCCAAGCTTTTTCATCAGCCGTATTCTATCACGCCCCGCGGTCTGGCTGATTACCAGCGCGGCAGGATGCGTTGCCAGTGGGGATCCACGCGCTTCCGCATCTCGGCCTCATCGTCGCGCTTGCGATATGGCATTTTTTCGTAGCGCTCTTTGAGCCGCGCCAACTGATCGTAGTCGAGCTCAATTCCTAAGCCCGGTTTGTTGGATATTTGAACGGAGCCGTGGACGAACGGAATGCGTCCGCCGGCAACCACTTCGTCCTCGCCGGTCTGCCAGGGATAATGCGTGTCGCAGGCAAAGTGCAGGTGCGGGCATGCCGCCGCGGCATGTGTCATGGCCATCAAGCTCACGCCGAGATGATTGTTGGAATGCATCGACACACCCATTCCAAACAGCTTACAAAAATGATCCAGCTGCTGCTGGGCTCGCAGGCCGCCCCAATAGTGCGGATCGGAAAGGACGATCTGCACGGCATCGAGCTTCCACGCCTGCGGAATGTGATGGAATGACGTCACTGCGACATTGCTCGCTTGCGGCGTATCGATCCCTTGGGCCAGCATCCGTTTTCTCACTTCCGCCATCCCTTCCAAACTTGCGCAAGGGTCTTCCAGGTAGCCGCCGGCGGATAGTTCTTCCACCAGCGACTCGCCCACTTTGACGGAGGTATCCACGCTCCAGGCGCAGTTGGGATCGATGCGCAGAGGAACGGTGGGACCAAACGCCCGCCGCAGGGCGCGGATGGTTTCGATTTCCACCTCCGGATCGAGCACGCCGCCTTTCAGCTTGATCTCGCGAAAGCCATAGGCGCCGATCATCTGCTTCGCCTGCCGCACCATCGCTTCCGGTGTCAGACCTTCGCCGTATTCATCGCCGCGCTCGTCATCGCCCAGACCGCCGCCGCCCGCATGCTTGTAGAACAAATATGCTGAGAATGGCACCTCGTCGCGGGCCCTGCCTCCAAGCAGATCGCATACCGGCTTGTTCAGCGCTTTGCCCAGTGCATCCAGACAGGCGAATTCGATCGCGGCAAAGGTACGCGCATGCTGATCGAGCGGGTTCTCGCCGGGAACAAACCAGGTTTGCGAGCGGTCACCGGCGGCGGCTTCTTTCTCGAAATCCATCCAGAGACGCGTCAATTGGAATACGTCCATGCCAATGAGTCGCGCCTCGGCGGCGCGAAGCGCTTCCATGGGACGGTCGCCGCCGTAGGTTTCGGCGATCCCACGGATACCTTCGTCCGTTTCGATCTCCACGATGGTACGGATTGCGTACGGCGCATGAAGTCCATAGGAGCTGCGCAAGGGCGGATCGGCGATCGCCACAGGGTGCAGTTTAAGCGCGGTAATTTTCATGGTCACAGAAGAAGCAAACTTCTATTTCGGGCGTTTAGAACGGTTTAACGCTTCAACGGACGTCGCGGGGAATCAGGCGGAGGTAAGTTTGGGGGCGCAGGCGGCAGATTCCGGCCTCCTCTTCCTGGTCCCCTTCCTTTTATCCTCAGTTCGGACCTGCCAGATACCTCGTCCTTTCCTCACACAGGCCGGAATTTGCTACTTGCGGCTGCCACGGCGCGGGTTGCGTACACGCGTCTGACGCAACTTTTTTTCTTTGCGTTTAGGCTTGCTAATGATGAATGTGCCGCTACCCAGGTATTCGGCTTTGTACAGCTTTTCTTCGGCCAAGGGAAAGTCTCCTTCGAATGCAATCGCGATTCTATATTGTACCTTGCGGTTGCCGGAGCTTGCTGATTGCCCAAGCCGGCCGGGTGCGCGTCTCAAAAGTGAAGATCAGCTGGTTTTCTTTTTTAGGGGCAAATTACCTAGCGTATATGATACGCTAGGACAGGAGGCCCTTTCTGACAACAAAACCCACCTCTCTGGAATCGCTCCAACAGCGGCGTTCCCAGATCTCCCAGCAAATCGCCGCTCTTGGCGACCTACG
>DATLCW010000025.1:0-27910 GCA_035526195.1 Bryobacteraceae bacterium | reverse complement strand
TCCCTGCTTGTACACGCCTTCGCACGACATAGGCGATGTCGTCGCGGTCTTCACCCTGCGCGTTGATCCGGCCCGGAGAGATTACCCGGATGCGCCCGTTGAGCGGAGGGGGCAGCATTCCCGAGTCAATCCGCACCCAATAGGCGCCGTCCCTTAGGATTCTGTATTCCTGGGCTGATGCTGGCGAGAGCAGAACCACAAGCGCCAGCCATCGCATCGCTAGAATGTCTCCACCGAAGCATTCACCTCGCGGAGCGCTCTCAGGCTTTTTTGCCGGATATAAGGATTGCTCTCGCGGACGACCGATTCCTGCAGCGCCCCGATCACTTCACTTTGCATGTTCTCCACAAGCAGATCGATCGCCATCGTACGCACACCCGGATTGTCATCGGCCAGCAAAACAGCGGACAACACCCGCCGGGTTTCCGGATCGCCGGCGAAAGGTTTTAACGCTTCCAGCGCCTTCAGCCGTACCCCGGAATTGGTATCCCGCTGCAGCGCACGAAGTAAGGCGCGCCGGACATCGGTCTGCTCACCGCGATCCTTCAACACTTCCATCGTGCGCGCCCGCAGCCCGGGATCGTCGGGATCGGAAGCGGCAGCCAGCAGCATTTGGCGGATGTGCGCATCGTCCAGGTCTCCGGTCATGGTTCTCTGACGAACCTCTTCGAGCACCAGCCGCACGCCGCCGGACGGGTGCGCCGTCAACCCCCGGACCCTTAACACGGAGGGCTCCAAACCACTTCTAGCGGCATCCCAGGCCTTCGCGCCGAAGAATCCCAGAGCAACAAGCGCCAGTGCCGTCAGCGGTCTCCGCAGGCCGGGGGAAGGCAGGGTGAATCGCACAAAGTCCCGCCAGCGAACCTTCCAGGAAGGACTCACGGCGGCGGCATCCCCGAGACGGGAATGAAGATCCCGGCGGCAAGCCTGCAACAGTTCGGTGGAAGGCTGCCAATCCTGGCGGTTCATCACGTGTTGCAGCCCGCGCTCTTTCTCCAACTCGTCACGGCACTCTCCGCAGTGATCCAGATGCTGCTCGAGCGCCTCTTCCTGGTCAAAGTCCAGCTCGCCGTAGAGATAGAGAGAGAGAGCTTTTCTAGCCGCTTCGCAGTTCATATAAAATCTCCCAGCGATGACCGCATTTTCTGGGTAGCGCGAAACAGGCAGTTCTTAGCCGCCTCTTCCGTGGTCCCCAGTGTTTCGCCGATCGCCCGAAGCCTCATGCCCTGGTAATGCCTCATCTCAAACACCATGCGCTCCCGCGGAGTGAGGCCCGAGAGCACCTGCTCGATACGGCCGCGCAATTGCGCGCTCAGCAGATGCCGCTGCGGATCACCGAGCGGATTTTCCTCGGCCAGTACCGCCGTGCGGTCCACATCACCGCCGGCGAGGGTCATCGTCGTACCCTCTTCCTTTCGTACCTTCCGCTTGCGAAGGTGGTCCAGGCAAAGATTGGTCACAATCCGGTAAAGCCAGGTGCGAAAGCTGCAATCGAACCGAAATGCATGCAGATTGCGGAAAACGCGAAGAAACGTCTCCTGGTAGATGTCAAAAGCATCCTGTTCATTGCGCACCAGGTTGCAAGCCAGCCGCAACACACCGTGATCGTAGGAATGGACCAGGGACTCAAAAGCACCCTGATCGCCGCTTTGGGCCGCACGTATCAGGTCCGCTTCGTCTATCGTCGCAGCCGATGCGGAGACAAAGCCCGTTGTTGCCTCTCCCTTTCCAGTCAACATGAGTACAGACGGACAACCCGCAAAAATGTAACGGGCCTATTGCATTTCCACTTCGACAGTCTTTTTAGAAGGATCTAAGGCCGTAATTTTAAAGGTACGTATTTCGCCGGAACGGACTTTCTCCTGCCTCGCCGCGGCGGTTTCCGGCGGGCCCACTTTCCAGCGGGAGGAGAGCATGGCGGATAATTGGGACAGGTCCGCCTTCGCGCGCTCGGGCTGTTTCACAACCGCTGGGGCCTCTTCTTTGGGCAGACGGCAGATCGCCGTGACACCCTCCGACACTTGTACTTTCGCGGTTCTGCCGTCCACCGCTATCACGCGGCCGCTGATGGTTTCTCCCACCGTATGCCCGGCAATGAACTGATCCGTGACCGTCGGCTCCAGTTGCTTCATCCCCAGCCGGATGCGATGCTTTTCCTTATCAACTTCCAGAATCAGAGCGCGCACTTTCTGACCGGCCTTCAGCAACTCCTTCGGATGCTCAAGCCGTTTCTCGTGCGTGATATCGGCGATGTGGACCATTCCTTCCAGTCCGCTTCCCAGGTCCACAAAGGCGCCGAACTTGGCCAGATTCGACACGGCCGCATCCTCGATGATTGTCCCCACCGGGAACTTCTTCTCCGCATCCTCCCAAGGATCGCCCAGCGCTTCTTTCAGGCTCAGCGAAATTCGCTTGTCCGCCGGCTTCACTTCAAGGATCACCGCTTCCACCCAGTCGCCCACGTTCACCACGTCGGACGGTTTGCGGACCCGTTTTCCCCACGCCATGGATGAAAGATGAATCAAGCCGTCGACGCCGGGCTGGATCTCGACGAACGCGCCGAAATCCGCGAGCCTGACCACCTTGCCTTTGATCCGGTCGCCTACTTTGAGGCTCTCCGTAGCCACCGCCCAGGGATCGGGCGAAAGCTGCTTCATTCCCAGCGAAATCTTGTGCGTCGCCGGATCCACTTTGAGGATCTTCACCTCGACCGAATCGCCCACGGACACCACATCGGAGGATTTCGCCACCCGGTTCCATGACATGTCACCAATGTGCAGCAATCCATCCACGCCGCCCAGATCCACGAATGCCCCGTACTCCATGACGGTACGCACCGTTCCGTGGACAACCGCGCCCTCCGTGATTCCTTGGAAGGCGCGTTCCTTCGCCAGGGCGTTCTCTTCCTCGATTACGCTACGGCGGTCCACCACCACATCCTCGTTGGCGGTATCGAGCTTCGTGATACGGCAGCGGATCTCCTGGCCTACCAGTTTTTCCAGCTCCGCCGGATCCTTGGCGCCGCTGCGGGAGGCGGGCATGAAGGCGCGGACGCCCAGATCGACGCGCAAGCCCCCTTTGACCGCCTCGATGACGCGGCCTCCCACGATACTCTTTTCCGCGAACGCTTTCTCGAATTCGCTCCAATCCGTGGGCCGTTTTACCTTCAGGGTGGAGAGTTCATAGTAGCCTTCCGACCAGCCGGTGATGATGACAGGCAACACCTGTCCCACCTTCAGCCATACGGCGCCGGCCTCATCGCGAAAAGGGGCGGGATCCAGCACGCCTTCCAGTTTCCGGCCGATGTCCACCACCACCGCTTCGGCCGTGATGGCAACCACGGTACCTTGTAATGTCTCTCGGGCGGCGTTCTCCGCTTTGTGCTCTTGTTCATACTGCGACAGGATATCGCCGAAGGTGGACGTCTCAGGAGCAGCGGTCTGCTCTTCCTGGACTGGATCGTTGGAATTCGGAAGACTCATGAGGAGGTAAACTTAGCCTATATTTTGGCACAATCAGTTTGGACATGCCGGACTCTAAGCTAGCGATTGTGCGGCCCCTCGACTTCATCTGGCTGCTCCTGTTCGGAGGATTGGCGCTGGCCAGTCCCGATCGCAGTTATCCCGAACTTGGCATTCTCGTAGCGCTGGCTGTGTTTCAGGTCGTCGAATCGCGAATCGCTTTCTTTCAAACCCGCAACGGCCTGGTAATCGCCAATACCACCAAGCTTCTGCTGGGGTTCCTGCTCATCGGCTACAGCGGCGCCATCCGAAGCAGCTATTACTTGATCGCCCTGCTGCCTGTGGTTTCCGCCGCTACCACCATGGGGTTGAGGGGTACGCTGATGTTTACGGTGCTCGCCTGCGGATCCTACCTGATCTTTCTACATCCCTTCTTCCTCGATTGGGACCGGTACGAGATTACCGGCGACGATATTAAGGATCTCAGCTTGCGGGTAATCTTCCTGCCGGTAGTAGGGTTTCTCACCTATCAGCTTGCCGAAGCAAACCGCAGCGCCGTACGCCGCTATCAGGCCATCGCCGCGAAGCTGACCGAAGCCAACGAGAACCTGCAGCAGGCGGAAGCAGCCATGCGGCGCTCCGAGCGTCTGGCGGCCCTCGGACAGATGAGCGCCGGACTGGCGCACGAACTACGCAATCCGTTAGGCACCGTGAAAGCTTCCGCGGAAATGCTCGCGAAGAGCATGCCAGCCGATAACGCGGTTGGCAAGGAACTCACCGGGTTTATCAGCAGTGAAGTGGATCGTGTGAATTCGCTGATTACCCGCTTCCTCGATTTCGCGCGGCCGTTGAAGATCCGGCCGGAGCCGAACGACCTGGGAGAAACCCTCGATGGGGCGGTGGCGCAGTTGCTCCGCCACAACCCTCCTTTCAAAGTGGCGATTTACAAGAACTACTCGCCGGATATCCGCCCGTTTCCGTTCGATGCCGAGTTGATTGAACGGGTAGCCTATAACCTGCTGTTGAACGCGGCGCAGGCCAGCCCGCCGGATTCCGCCGTGACGGTGAAAACGCGCCCGGTGGAAAACTTCGCCGAGTTCTCCGTGATCGATCGCGGCTCGGGCGTCGACCCCTCGAATCGCGAGAGCATCTTCAATCCTTTTTTCACCACCAAGAGGGAGGGAGTGGGGCTTGGCCTCGCCATCGTCGCCAAAATCGTGGACGAGCATGGCGGTAAGATTACGGTAGAGAGTGATTCCGGCATGGGCAGCGTGTTCCGTGTCCTGCTGCCGGTTGACCCCGTAGAACCCCCCGCATGAAGAAACGTATCCTGGTCGTGGAAGACGAAGAGAAACTTCGCCGGGTCATTCAACTGCAGCTTGTCTCCTCGGGGTATGAAGTGGATCAGGCATCTAGCGCCGAAGCGGCGTTGCCGTATCTGGAGCGGGTGGATCTTGTTCTTACGGATCTAAAACTGCCCGGCATGAGCGGCCAGGAACTGCTCTCCCTGGCCCATCGCCAGAATGCCAATCTGCCCGTGATTATGATTACGGCGTTCAGTTCCGTAGAGACGGCCGTCGAAGCGATGAAAGCCGGCGCTCACGACTTTATCCCCAAGCCTTTCTCCTTGGATCATCTGATGCAAGTGGTCACCAAGGCGCTCGAGGTGACGGCGCTACGGGATGAGAACCGGCAATTGCGCGAGGAACTCGGCCAACGGTACCAGTTCGATAATATCGTGGGACGGTCGCGGCCGATGCAGGAAATCTTCGCTACCATCATGCGCGTCGCACCCACCCGCGCCACCGTTCTGCTGGCCGGGGAAAGCGGCGTCGGAAAAGATCTGATTGCCCGCGCCATTCACTATCATTCCCCCCGCCGCGACCGGCCGTTCGTGAAGATCAATTGCACGGCGCTGCCGGAGAATCTGATGGAGAGCGAGTTGTTCGGCTACGAGAAGGGAGCGTTTACGGGAGCCAACACCAGCAAACCCGGCAAGTTCGAGCAGGCCGACACCGGCACCGTGATGCTCGATGAGATCGGCGACGTGCCTCCCTCAATTCAGGTGAAGCTGCTGCGCGTGCTGCAGGAACGCGAGTTTGAGCGTCTCGGCAGCAACAAGACTCTGAAAATCGACGTGCGCGTAATTGCCGCCACGAATGTGGATCTGCGCGCCGCTCTCGAGCAAGGCACGTTTCGCGAGGATCTCTACTACCGCCTCAATGTCGTTCCCATGAATATTCCGCCGCTGCGGGAGCGCAAAGGCGACATCCCCTATCTCTCGCGGCACTTTGTAGAAAAGCTGGCGCCGGAACTCGGAACAGCGGTGGAATCGATCAGCGATGCGGCGATCGAACGGCTGCTGGAGTACTCGTGGCCCGGCAACGTTCGCGAACTCGAGAACGTGATCGAGCGGAGTATCGTGCTCTGCGCGGGCAAGACGCTGCAGCCGGATGACATCAGGCTGGATTCGGCGCCTAAGTCGCGATCTTCTTCGGCCGATTCTTTTCTTCCGGAGGGCATGTCTCTCGACGACCACGAAAAGGCGATTATCCGCGAAGCGCTCCGGAGGGCAAACGGGAACAAGAGCCAGGCTGCCAGACTGCTCGGTCTCACGCGTAATGCGCTCCGCTACCGCCTCTCTCAGATCGGGATCGAGGACACAGGCCAATCCTGATCTACCGGCCGGTGATCGCAACCTCATGCGCGACGTCCCCCACCGCGATACGGAAGACGTTGCTGCCGGCGGCTGCGCCCAGAACGACGTCTACCGCGTACAGCGCCGGCACGTCGTCGTCATGGGATACGATCCGCCTCACCTGGCCGCCCTTCGACACCACCGTTGTCTTCAGCGAGACACCCGTCAAAGCCACGCCGGAAATGTCCGTAACCCGGAACAGGATGGCATCACGCTTCGTGCTGGCCCTTCTGGCGCTTTCCAGACTTTCAAGAATGGTGATCCGCGAGGGCGAGGAGGTGACCGGGCGCGGAGCCGATATTCGTTAATGTCAGCGCCCGGTTTAGTAGCGGGTCGCGGCCGCCGGCGCCGAGGCTGAGGGAAGTCGGGTAGGCGGTGACCGTCGAGTTCAGCGCTGCACTCCAGCCGCGTGGCCAGCCCTTCGATTCCACGCCGGCGGCGGTGTTGATCAGCAAAGAGCGGTACTGATCCACTGTCAGGCCGGGCCGCGCGCTCACGTATCCACATTGCCCAGAATTTTGGCTTGGCGTTGCGCGAACTTCTGCCGGAACTCCTGTTGCTCCCCGCGCACACGCCTACGATGAGCCGCGGCGGCGCTCCTCATGGGGCCGCGTCCCCGCCCTGGTGTTCGCGCTACATGATCGGACACCGGTTCGGTGGAAAGTTCCACAATATAGCGTTTTCCACCTTCTCGGCTGTAAGAAAAGAAGGCAAGACAAGGAGGACAGCGGCCAATCTGTAATGCGGCATGGACTGTGGCATGAGACGAATGCCGCGGCCCGGCGGATACACAGTTTACAAAACTTTGCACAGCGAACCGCCTTGCGCCGTGTGAATAAAAACACCGCTCCCGTGGGTCTAATTCTCCACGATACGGCGCTCGCGTTTCATTCCATCCAGTTGTTTGGTGGCCTGCCTTTGAAAAGGACCCGGTATCCGGATGCAGGCCTTAAAGTAAGCGGCGGCTTCTTTGTAGTTCTCCAGGTAGTAGTTGCACCACCCTATATAGAACAAGGCCGACGCCTCCGCCTGAGGATCGCCCTTGAGGTACGGCAGGGCTGCCTTGAAAGATTTGTCCCCGTCCAGGAAATTGTTCTGGAAGACATGCGCCGTACCAAGCAATTGATGGGCGGCGCCAATAAAGAAACCACGGCGCTTATCCCAATCCTCCTGGATGTAGCCGTCTTTACGGGATGCCTGGCCGAGACTGAGCAACCGGTTGGCAATGGCGGCCACGCGGCCATAGTTCGAGCGCCGGTCGAGCCAGATCTGACCCACCACAATCAGGGCCTCTTCGTTGTCGGCATCCTTGGCGAGCATCCGCTCGCCAATTTCCAGTGCCTTTACGTTGTTGCCCAGGGCGCGGTAAGCCCGCATTTGATGCGGCAGCGCCTGCACTGCATAAAACGACTTCGGGTTCTTGGTCAATAATTCATCAAAGATCCGAATCCGCTCTTCCGGTCTCAGCGCATCGACGCCGCGTTTATAGATGTCGTATTCCGCCTTAGCGACCAGACCGCCCGCATACTGCAGCCGCTTGTCCCATTCCGCCGCCGCAATGTAGAACGGCTTCGGAGCCGCCAGAAACTTCTGGGCGGCGGCCGTAGCCGCCTGGCCCCACTTTTCCACTTTTTGCGGATCGCCCTTCTGCTCCGCCATCTTCTGGTTCAACACGGCCGTTTCCAGGTCGTCCGGGTTCAAAAGGAACAACCTTTCTCCGGCGGCGAGGGCTTTTCCCGCATCGCCTTCTTTGGCGTAATAATCCTGCTGAAAAGCTAAGATCCAGGGTACCGAAGGGTGGTTGGGAAATCGCTGCAGAAAGCTATCCATCTGTTGCAGTTTGGAAACGCCTTCCAACTGCTCAATCAGTTGCAGCAGCAATCCCTCCTGCGAGTTGGGCGCATAAGAGATGTTGTAACGCTGGGCAAACAGGGCGGGCGAAATGATCAAAAGGAGGAAGAGCAGGCAGCCGTTCCTCGCCAGAGCAGACGCGTGGATGTCGTTCATGAAGCCGGTTGTTCGAGGAAACACAAGGGATCAGGCAATACATCGAACGAAATGCGGCAATCCTTTACCCTCGATGGTGAGCTTCAGGAATAAGAAGAGCGTATTACAAAAATCGCCGAAAGTAATGCGAATCGGAGACAGCGGTCTTAAGCTGGACCCCATATCCGCCGATGGAAGATTCAGTCCTAGCTCACAAACGAGGTTTTGTCGACAATGAAGCGATTACTCCCATTCGGCTTCCTGGCCGCTTGCATGTCCCTGGCATTATTTGCACAATCGGACACAGCGGTGTTTTTTGGGGTCGTCAAGGATCCGGCCGGCGGCGCGCTGGCCAAGGCCAAGGTGAAGCTGAGAAATCAGTCCACCAGCCTGGCGCGCGAACTGGAGACGGATGACAAAGGTCTGTTTTATTTTACGCTTCTCCCTCCGGGTGGCTACGAAGTATCCGTAGAAGCCCCGGGGTTCAAGCAATACCGCGATGGCAAGATTCAACTGCAGGTTGCCCAGGTCAGCCGCCTGGACGTGGCTATGCAATTGGGAAGTGTTACCGAATCCGTCGAAGTCAATGAGACGGTCTCGCTGCTCAACACGGAAACGGTAGCCCAGGGCACCGTGATCGGTCAGGAAAAGCTTCCCGCGCTGCCTCTCAACGGACGGCAGTTTCTCCAATTAGTATTACTGGTGCCCGGCGCTAATCCCGGCGGCCGCGCCGTCCAGCAGAATACGATCCGCCAGGGCCAGATCGGCGGCTTGAGCATTGCCGGCCAGCGCACCAACAATACCCAGTTCACGCTCGATGGCGCGATCAATATCGATCCCGACTTCAGCAGCCTCAACTACTCCCCGTCGATCGACTCCGTGGCCGAGTTCCAGGTGCAGACCGCAATGGTAGGTGCGGAATTCGGGCGCGCCGCGGTCAATGTCGTCACCCGCTCGGGGACCAATGATCTTCACGGCGGCGCCTGGGAATTTCTGCGCAATCGCGCCTTTGACGCCAGACCGTTTAATCTGAACAGCTCCCTGCCTCAATACCAGCGGAATCAGTTCGGCGGAAATGCCGGCGGCCGCATCGTAAGAAATAAAGCGTTCTTCTTCGGCTCCTATGAAGGCTTGCGCGTGCGCCAGGCGGGAGCGGGATTGACGAACGTGCTGGTACCCAGCGAGTGGAAGCGAAACGGCGACTTCCGCGAGACGCCGGGGGGGATTTTCGACCCCGACACGCTGGCGAACGGTGTGCGGCAGGCATTTCCGAATTTCGTGATTCCTGCCAGCCGCATCAGTGCGCAGGCTCGCGCCGGAATGCTGGCGCTACCAACCCCGAACGACCCGAGCGGCACCTTCGTGAATGCCACCGGCCTGCTGACGCAGAACAACAACAACTACTCCGGCCGGGTGGACTATAATGCAACCGCGAAGTGGAATGTGTTCGGCCGGTATTCCATCTCCAATGAGATCGCCAACATTCCGCAGACGATCACCAATCGGGACAACGCCAATAATGGGCGCTCGCAGAACGCTACCCTCGGCACCACTTACGTGGCCCGGCAGAACCTGCTGAATGAAGCGCGCATCGGCTTTAGCCGTCTGCATGTCCTCACCGGACTGGGAGAACCGCTGTTCGACGTGGACGGACAGAAGACGATCCTGCCGCAGTTCAATGTTGCGGGGTATCCGCTGTTTGGCGGAGCCGGTCAATTCACCGGCACCACCGGCGGTGGATTGCTGCGTGTGCGGAATTCAACATTCCAGATCTATGACAATGTGTCCTGGACTCACGGCCGCCACGTCGTGAAGTTCGGCGGCGAAGCGGTGCAGGTTCGCTACAGCCGCATTGAAACGCCGACCACCGTCGGTAACTTTCAGTTCACCCAGGGGTTCACCACCCGTACGGCACGCACGGACGGCACCGGTGACCCTCTTGCCAGTTTCCTGCTGGGCATGCCGGCCATCGGAAACCGCTCGGTGGGACCAAATCGAACCGATTCCCGCCAGAACATCTTCTCGGCTTACATTCAGGATGATTTCCGCCTGGGGCATAACATCACCTTAAACCTGGGGCTGCGTTATGAGCTTTCCCCTCCCATGTACGACCAGAATGGAGCCTTTGCCAGCATCGACTTCACCACCGCACCGAGCCCGGCACAGATCTTCGCGGAAGGGAAAACCGGCTTCTACAAGCCTAACTTCTTCGTCTGCGGACAGGGCGGGACTCCCCGTGGCTGCGCCCATACCGACCGCAATAACTTTGCTCCCCGTCTCGGAGTGGTTTACTATGCCGCGCCGAAAACCGTGTTCCGCGCCGGAGCTGGTCTCTTCTACGCCAATACGGACGCCAACCCGCTATTCCGCCTGGCCGCCGGCCTGCCGTATAACGTTTCCCAGACACTGAACAGCGACAATTTCATCCCCCGCTTCCGCAACTTCGACATCTTTGGGACGCCGGTCGTTGGTCCGAACCAATTACAGGGAGCGGCTCTCGATATGAATCAGCGCACCAGCTACACCCTACAATGGAACTTCAGCTTCCAGCGCCAGTTGTCGAAAGACATTGTTTTGGAAACAGGCTATCTTGCTACGGCCGGATTGAAGCTGGAACAGAACGTACAACCGAACAACGCGCTGCCCGGAACGGGAGCGGTGGACCCGCGGCGTCCGTTTGCCGGCTTGAATTTCGCACCCGGCACCGTGTTTCCAAGCTACCTGCAGGTGGTGGGCAACTCCGTGCCGATCGGATTAGTCAACTTCCTGCCGCACGCCGCGCAATCGAATTATCACTCCGCCTACGTGCGGTTTGAAAAAAGATTCGCCCGCGGCCTCTCTCTTTTGAGTTCCTACACATGGGCAAAGGCAATCACCAATGCTCCGCAGTTCCGCAATGCCGGCGGCGTAAACGGTTCCGAGAACTCGCCGGCTCAGAACGCCTTCGATCTGGCATCGGAGCGAGGTCTGGCATCCTTCCATCTGGGTCATCGCTGGGTCACGACCTATCTCTACGAGTTGCCCTTCGGCAAGTCCGGCAAATTTCTGAACGGCGGAACAGTCGCGAAGCTCTTTGGAGGCATCCAGCTTTCAGGGATCTACACCGTGCAAACGGGCTTTCCGTTCACCGTCAACCTTCGCGGAGATACCGCCGGCGTTGGCGCTGGCACAGGCGGCATCTTCGTCCGGCCGAACGCGGTACCGGGACAGGAAGCGCTGCTCGATGGAACTCTGCGATCTACCGCGCGCTGGTTCAACACCAATGCGTTTGTATCGCCCGCGGCAGCTCAGTTCGGCAATGTGGGTCGCAACACGGTCATCGGGCCCGGACTATCCAATTTCGATGCCGTGATCACTAAGAACATCGCCGTGCAGGAGCTGATCAATTTCCAGATCCGGTTCGAGGTGTTTAACATCGCAAACACACCTAACTACAGCATCGTGGGACGGATCATCAACGATCCTACTTTTGGCCGGGTGCTAAGCCAATCCGATCCCCGGCAGATCCAATTAGGTTTGAAAGCAACATTCTAACTTTTACGGGCATTAGAGAACTGCGAGCGGGCGCCAAGCAACGCCCGCTTTACTTTTTTGGGCCGCACAAATACCGTAAAACATTTGAAAGATTGTCTTAGAAATGCGACGTCGACTGCAACTGATTGATTCTAATAACCAGTACCGAAGCGAGTGATAGTTCTATTACCATTGCACCGTCTCTTTTAATTCTGTAAGTTAGATCAGCAGTTGAAATCAGTCAAGGGAGGATCGATCGAATGACGTCGCACCTGGTTGGCAAGTGCTTACTGACGGCGGTGCTTGTTGCCGGAACCGTCAGCCTCACGTTCGCGGAGAGCGAGAAAGACAAAGACGGGGAGCGCAATAATGCGTTCTCGTTCGCTGTGATGGGCGATCAGCCTTACGCCCCTACCACGGGTACCACCCCGAACCGGCAACTCTACCCGGCCCCGAAATATGAGGCGATGATTGCGGATATCAATTCCAACAAAGAGCTGGCCTTCGTGGCCCATGTCGGCGACATCAAGGAGGGCAACACCCTTTGTGAGGATGCGGTATACGCGCAGAATCTGGTCTACTTTAATCGTTTTCGCGCCCCGGTGATATTTACGCCGGGCGACAATGAATGGACAGATTGCCACCGCGCCACCAACGGCTCCATGGATCCCATCGGCCGGCTGTCGCTTATCCGCACAACCTTCTTTTCCACCAGTCAGAGCCTGGGCCAGGACAAAATCACCCTCACCCGGCAGCCGGGTTACCCCGAGAACGCCCGCTGGCAGATAGGACGCGTGATATTCGTGACCCTCAACATGCCTGGCAGCAACAACAATCGCAACAGAACCGGGCTCTTCTCCGACAATGACGCGGAGTACACCGCCCGCAACGCCGCCAACCTGCAATGGGTCAATGACGCCTTCCATCTGGCATCCAGCGATCCGAAGAACGTTGGCATCATGTTTTTCTTTCAGGCGAATCCGTTCGAGCGCTTCGTGGAATCCGGACAGAACTACACCGTCTCGGGCTATGCCGGCTTCGTATCTCTTCTACGGACAAAGACGCGACAATACAATAAGCCCGTCGTAGTGGCCCATGGCGATACGCATTACTTTCGTGTGGACCACCCATTGACCGGGACTTATCCGGGCTGCACGGCCTCTACCGGCGCGTGTGTCCCGCTGGCGGCGCCCGGGTCGCCCACGGATCGAGTCAACAACTTCACCCGGCTGGAAGTCTTCGCTCAGAACGATGTTCATTGGACGCAAGTATCTGTGGATCCGAAAGATCCGAACGTGTTTTCGTTCATGCCGATGAGAGTGCCAGGTAACTAAGACGGACAATTCCTTCTTCCCAAGGCCGTCTGCGGTGCAAGCCGGGGACGGCCATTTTATTAGTAAATCTCGATCTCCATGCGCAATAAGGCCGCCCCGAATGTCTTGCCCTGCGCATCCACCCGCAGACTAAGCGTACCGCCTCCTCCCAACGCCTCCATCAGCAGAAAGTTCAGCGCGCCGAGATTCGGAAGTTCGTACCGCACTACCTCACCCTTTACCAATTCGCCGAAATGTTGCTTTACGCGTTCAGGAGTAACTTCGCGCAGGAGGACTGGATAATCTTCCGAATGGTAGGCAATGATGCCGATGTTCACCATGTCGCCCTTATCCCCGGAACGGGCGTGCGCGATTTGCGACAAGGGAATCTTCATTCCACCACCTCCACCCGTGTCGCAATTTCGTTCCGGGGCAGCAGCGCCGGCCAATACGCGACCACTTCCCTGACCGCCGGCTTGCCATCGCCAAATCCCGTTGCGGTGGGTGGGCCATTCAAAACCAGCGGTACCAGCTCACGCGTGAACCGCTCCACCGCCTTACGGTCTAGACCCCTTACCCCGATACGCAATTGCACCTCAGGAGGAGCCGGATTCGGCGGCGCGACCGGTCCATGGCAGGCGTTCACGCCGAAATATTCAGTGTGGATTTCATCGAACTGCAGCCCCAGCCCCGCTAAACGCTCGCGGACGATCCTGTCGGCGGCCTGCGCCTTCTCTAACGCCTCGGGCCAGCTATACACCAGCGTGCCGATTGCCTTGAAGCCCCACTCATAGCTGATGGAAAGCTTCAACATCGGTGGCCGCGGACTCCCCCTGACGCCCCGCACACGCACCCGATCCGGACCCATGTCGTCGAGTTGAATAGAGGTAAAGTCGGCAACGCAATCCGGCGTGATGTAATTCCGCGGATCGCCCAGTTCATAGAGAAGCTGCTCTTTTAAAACGTCGCTATGAACGCGCCCGCCCGTCCCTTTGTGTTTGGTGACAACGAAGCTTCCATCCGGCTCGGCTTCCACGATCGGATACCCGATATTCGCGAAATCGGGAATGCTCCGCCAATCCACCTGGCAATTCCCGCCGGTGCATTGCGCGCCGCACTCGATGATGTGCCCGGCGATCGTCCCCGCCGCCAGCAGGTTCCATTCGTCCGGCTTCCAATGATACGCGTGGATCATTGGAGCAAGCGTCAGGGCGGTGTCCGTGCAGCGGCCGGCAATCACGACATCCGCGCCGGTCGCGAGCGCCTCGGCCACGGGGAACGCGCCGATGTAGGCATTCGCGCTGAGGATACGCTCGCGAATGGCAGACAGGGACTCCCCGGTGTCCATGTTACTCATGGCATAACCTCGATCCAGCAGTTCTCCAATACGGCTGTAAAGATCATCCCCCAACACGACGGCCACCTTTAGATCCGGCGCAAGCCGCCGCACCTCCCGGGCGCATGCCACCGGATTCACGCCGCCGGCGTTCGCCACTACCTTCACGCCGCGGGCGCGAAGTTGTTTGGCCAAACGCCCGATCAGCGGCGGAAAATCGCGAGCGTAGCCAAGATTTGGGTCCGCCTGCTTCTGCTTCTGCACGATCGACATCGTGACTTCGGCAAGGTAATCAAGAGCCAGGTAATCGATCGGTCCCTGCTCCACCAGGCGCACCGGAGCCTCCAGCCAGTCGCCCCAAAAACCCTGCCCGTTGGCGATTCGTATCATCGTAGAAGCTCCACTGCCAGATGTTCGCGGTGACCCGCATAACTCACCGCTTCCAGGACAAACGCCAGCGTGCGGCGTGTTTCCAGGGGATCGAGAATGGCATCGCAGTGCCCTCGCGCGGCGGCGTAGAAGGAATCGAGCCAGCGGTCATAGTCGGCGCGCGTTTTTGCGATTCGTTCTTCCAGTTCTTGCGGCACAGGCTGTCCGGCCGCCTTCCACTTCTCCAGCTCGGTTCCATAAACGGCCTGAATTGCCGATTCACCTTCCATGACACCGATGCGGGCGGTCGGCCAATTGAAGGTGAAATGCGGATCGAAACCCTGACCACCCAAAGCGTAATAGCCGGCCCCTGAGGCATGATTCAGCACCAGCAGGATCTTCGGCACCGTGGCGCACGCCATCGCCTCCACCATCTCCGCTCCGGCGCGGATGATCCCCTCCGCTTCCACTTCGCTGCCCACCATGAACCCGCTCACATCCTGGAAATAAAGGATCGGAATCCCCGCGCGCTCGGCGTTTTCTACAAAGTAGGCTACCTTTCGGGCCGATTCCGTATAAACAATCCCGCCGATCCGCGGCCTTCCGTCCGCTTTCAAAAACCCGCGGCGATTCGCGATCACCGCTACCGTATGGCCGTTCAGCCGGGCGGTGGCGCATAGCAGCTCGGGCGCGTGATCCGGCTGAAACTCGAGGTAGTCCGCTGCGTCCAGCAGCCGCGCCAGAATCTCTTCCACATCGTAAGGGAGGCGGTGATCGGCCGGCAGCGCCGCGTAAAGTCCGTCGGCGGACTTCGCCGGAGCCGTCCCTTTCAGCGGCGCCGGCGCTGGTTTCAGCTCCCGGAATTTCTGCCGGATCAGCCGCAGACAATGTTCGTCATCGGTGGCTTTAAAATGGGCCACGCCGCTGGTGGCGGTGTGCATCGTGGCGCCGCCTAAAGTTTCGGCGTCCACCTTCTGCCCGGTGGCGCCTTTCACCAGATTGGGCCCGCCCAGTCCCATGAAACTGGTCTTATCCACCATAAAGATTACGTCGCTGAGAGCCGGAAGATAGGCGCCTCCCGCGATACAGGGACCCATCACGGCGCTAATCTGCGGCACCCGCAGACGGCGGCGCATCAGCGAGTTGTAATAGAAGATTCGTCCGCCGCCATACTGACCCGGGAAAATCCCGTCCTGCAGCGGCAGATTGACCCCCGCGGAGTCCACCAGGTACACGATCGGAATGCGGTTTCGCATCGCGATTTCCTGCGCACGAAGGATTTTCGGGATGGTCTCCGGCCACCATGCGCCCGCTTTCACCGTGGCGTCATTGGCGACGAGTACCGCCGGCCGGCCTTCAATGCGCGCCAGACCCGTAACCACTCCCGCCGCTGGCCCTTGTCCATCATATTTGTCGTAGGCGATCAGCAGTCCAATCTCGAGGAAGACCGTTCCGGGATCGATTAACTTCGCGATCCGCTCCCGCGCGGTCAGCTTACCGTCCCGATGCTGCTTGTCGATCTTCGAGGCCCCGCCCCCGGGACGGATCCGGTCCTGCAATTCCTGAAGTTTCTCGACAAGGAGGCGCATGGAGGCGGCGGCGCGCTCATCCACGGGGGGCGGCGGGGGCTTCACTCTTATCAGTGTACAAGGGCTTGCCGGCAATCAAGATGAGCGATTGGCCAAACGGCAAATCCCGTCCACGGCCTAACCACGCGGCCTCCATGGCAAGCGCTTGGTGAAGCAAACGGTCAAGCCATCCAGCTACTGGCCGCACTCCGCTTTCTAACGGTCCCTTGAGGAACGGTTCATACAGGCGGAACTTTGCCAATGCCACTGGCATTAACAGCGAATTAGCGAACGTGCAGCGCATCACCCGCAACCCGTTCCGCCGGGCCTGTTCGAGTAATCGCGGACGCGTGAACCGCTGCCGCTCCCGGGCGAAATCCGAGTGCCGGCTGCGCAGGATATCCAGCGCGGAAACCCGCACAACCATCAATCCGCCTGGCTTTAAAACGCGGGTCAACTCGGAAAAAGCCTGCTGCTCCGAACCGCGCGGAAAGTGCACAATCACATCCATGGATAGCACCGCGTCGAACGCATCGGATCGAAAGGGAAGCGCCGCGATATCCGCCTGGACCATCCGCGTTACCCCCAGCCCTCGCCCATAGTCCAGCCCTTCGCGGGCCAAGTCCACCGGCACCATGCGCCATCCGTAGCGCTGTTCGAGCATCCGCGATAAATGCCCCGTCCCGCAGCCGGCCTCCAGCACCAGCCCGCCGCGATCCGCCAGCGGATCCAGAAGATGAAAGAGAATCCGCCGCATGCCGCGAAACCACCAGAAATGTTCTTCCAGCGCCGCAATGTTGGCGAATTCCGCCGGATTCATCATAAAGTCGCGTACATCAGACGCCGCAGCACCCCCCGATGCTCAGGCAAACTGCAGAAGGGCTGCGGATTGGCGGGGTCAAGATAGTGCCGCAGTTCGCACCGGTAATAAGCGAGCGTGCTTGTAATGCCCTCTTCAAACCTCACCGCCGGCTTCCATCCGAAAGTGGATTCAAACAGCGAACTGTCGGTGGAGTAGCTTCCAATATCAATGACGGCCCGATCCTCGGGAAATGGACGTATCGAAACGGGTAAGTCGCCCGCCAGGCGTGCGCAGATCTGAGCAATCTCTATTAAAGGCAGCGCTTGCGGCCCACCGACGTTAATCGTACGCTCTGCCGGACTCGGACACCGGCCCGCCAACAGGAACGCTTGCACCGCATCATCCACAAATACGGGATCCCGCGATTGCTTTCCGTCTCCGAACACCGTCAGGCCCTTACCCGAGAGCGTCAGGCGCAGAAAGGTGCTCAGGAATCCCTGGCACGGAATCGCCAGCGACATGCGCGGTCCATAGACATTGGTGAGTCTCAGGACAATCGCGTCCAGACCGCCGCTGCGGCTGAGCATCGAGTGATACATGTTCGCCGCGTATTTGTGGACGCCGTTGAAATCCACCGGCCGCACCGGATGCGATTCGTCCAGGGGAAGATATTCGGGACGTCCGTAGACCTGCCTGGTGCCGGCGTATACGATTCGAATCCCGCGATTCAAGCGCGTGCACGCTTGCAGGAACCGCAACTGGGATACGGTGTTGATCAACAGATCCCGCTCCGGAAACTCCATACTGTGTAGGTGACTGATCTCGCCGGCGAGATTGAAAATGACGTTGGCTTTGCGGATCTCGGCGGCGAACTGGTCCGTATCCCCGATGTCGTACGGAATCACTTCCACTTGTCCGGCAATGGGCGCGATGTTATGCGGATTGGCGCCGCAGCCGGCGAGGCTCGGGTCGACGATGGTCACCCGAGCCCCTTCTTCCACGAGTCGAATCGCAAGATTGCTGCCGATAAAGCCCAATCCGCCTGTAATCAGAACCGGTACGTTCCGATAGGACACAACCCTTCCTTTCACCCGCCGGTGTCCGCCCCAATTTCTTTCCTATACGATATCGCAATCCGTGTGCGATCAACAGGGGAACTGCCCGCGTATTTCCTTTAGAAGTACCGTTGCCCGGCAGGGTGCTGGTACTAATGAACCACCAGTCATTGGAAGATTTAGGGCTAGTCCTAAGCCTTCGCCTAATTCCCCTTGCCCTCCCGATCGGCGACCATGGCATCAGAGGTGATTGCCGTATGTACTCCGTGCTCCTCACGATGGTTGCGAGCCTGGCCGCTACCGGTTGCTCGATTTTGCTGCTTCGCAGAGGGCCCACCCCCCGTTTGCGGCTGCTCGCGCTAACAGTCGGGCTGATGTCCCTCTGCCAATCCGCCAGCTTGTTACATTCGCAAGGTGTTTGGGCGATCGGCTGGCCAGTGGCCCAGAGCCACCAGGCGTTGGCGGCTTCCCTTTCTTTTGTAGCCATTTACATTCTGGGTGCTGAAATCTATGACCGTAACCAGACAGACCGGAAGCTGAGGCTGGCGGAATACGAGATCGCTCGTCCCGTTGGCGAAGTCGCGGTCCCGCTCGTTTCCGCGGTGGCGGTGCGGCCGCTTGAGCTGCCGCGCGTCCCGGCTCTTATGACTTCTCCGCAGGCGGGAGTTAAGGGATTTGCCGTTTCGCACGATAGAGAAAAACCGGCTCTGAGTGAATCTGGAAGCGAACTGCACCAGGCATCGATCCGAGCCACGGCCGAAATACTCCTGCTCCTGAGCGCGGTATCGGCCGGACCTGGCGCGGCCCGTACCGGTGAGACCGTTGCCATGGCACACGAAACGGCTGCTCAATTACCATTTCCTGAAGGTGTCCGATGAAGCGAAATACGGCGGGAATTCTGCACCAGGAAGAAGAGAAGCTCTCCGTTTGCGACCGTGCGCAGCCGCTGCGCCGCGGCGCTGCCAGTGTTGAACCGCTAAGTGCGCTCCCAACCGGACCCGCGGTGCCGAGATTTTATAACGGACCCCGCGGACACACCATTGATGTCCTGGTCGGATCCCCGGATTCCACTGCCGACGATCTGCTGGCGATGCTTTCGGCAATCGTGAATCCCCCGTCGTCACGGTAACGGCCGCCAAACTTTCAGGTCACCTTTGCCGATCACGGATGGGAACGCTTTCCTCGGGCCGAGCCGCCGCTCGAAGGCTCGAAAGCTTGTCCGCCGCCTGAGGGCGGGAACAACTGGATGTCAAATAGCTACAGCCCGCAAACCGGTCTGTTTTATCTGGTAGTGCTTGAAAAGTGCTCGATCTACGTAAAGTTGGGGGCGCAAATATCTGCGCGCGATCGAACTGGAAACCGGGAAGATAGCATGGAGCCGTCCCATGGAAGGACCCGCGAACAGTTGGGGCGGAGTGGTCCGTCCGGCAGGAACGCCACCGTCGCTGAACTTTCTCAGGAAGAGGCCTTACCGAATGGCCCGCCGCTCACGTCCCGTTGCGTTTGAGCGAGCGGACAGGGACCGCAAAAAGATAGCGAGATTCCGCATTTCCTCCGGGGATAGATGCAACTCGTGAATTTCGGAATCAAGCTGCGGATTTCGATTGCCGCCGCGGTTGTAGTATTCGACCAATTCTTCAAGTGTGGCAATGCTGCCATCGTGCATGTAGGGTGCGGTGAGGGCGATCTCACGGAGCGTGGGCGTCTTGAAGTTGCCTTGCCCGGCGCCAGCATCGGCGAATTTGCCATCGCGCCAGGCTACGCCGGTATTGTGGAGCCCTTCGTCTGTAAAATTCGGCCCCACAGTTCCCAGATCGCTTCGGCTGCATCCAGGACAGTCGCGCCTTCTGTCAGCAGTTCTTCCAGTGGTACAACGAAGAGCACCGCCACTCCGGCATCGCCTTACTTACCCCGGCCGTGGTTCATTTCGGCGAGCCCAAGCCGTCCTGGCCAACCGTCAAGTGGTGCTCGACGCCGCCTACCAGGCCCATCCCGACCGCTTCGTTCGGCGGCCGCCAAAACCGTTGCCCTTGCCCTCACAAGTTTGGGTCAACAAGCCGTGCCGACGACAGAAAGTAGTCAGTAACTCCCATGCTGGGTGTCTCAAAGTGCTTGACACGCGCTGCTGGCTGAGCACGACGGGGAGTTCGTCGGGGGGCTTTGACGCGGGGGAAGTCGACATCGCTCGAGGGCATTTCCAGTGTGGTGAGGCAGAGAAATTTCAGAGGAGACCTGCTGGTTGATGCATTCGGTTAGTCTTCTCTATTCCACGTGCCAACTATTCTTCAGTGGATTGGGTAAACGGCCACGAGGTTCAATGTCCTCATGGCCGCTATCGCGCAACAGTATCAACGCCCCCGCTAGGGTTTACAAATATAGCCCCATTGGGCACATGCCATCGGCCCGTAGTCGCTCTGCCCGTTGAAATAGAACCTCGCGATAGGGTTCGCACAAGTGGCAGCGGTATTCGTGGGTACGCAAACGGCGAAAGTCTTGACCGGTACATATCCCGGGGGGCCAACAGGACCTTGGATGCCTGTCTCACCCTTTGGCCCGGCGAAGCCCTGGATACCCTGGGGACCGCTCGGCCCTACGGGTCCCGTCGGCCCCGTCTCACCCCTCGAACCAACGGGGCCTTGATCGCCTTGCCGTCCTTGTGGGCCCGTCAGCTGAGCTGTGGTTTGCCGGGTACCGTCCGGGAATACTAGGCCAGTCCCTATTGCTCCCCGCAGACTGACGTTTCCCCGGAGTTCAACGCTGCCGTCGATGTCGAGCACCAGCGCCGTTGATTCCGTGATTAATCCGGTACGGAAGCTGTTGACCAGGTAAAGCTTGGAGTCGAAGGGTCTGAAACCTAAGTGGCCTGAGCCTACGCCTCCCTCCCAAATGGCAAGGCTGGTCGCGGTTCCGCCAGGTTGAACGATAGAAGCTGTTCCTCCAAGAAAACTCGGATCAAGTCCATTCCGAGTCCCGACAACCACCTTGCCATTCACATCCAACTGCGCCGCCGGTGTTGTGGTACCGACTCCAACCTTGCCGTTGTCATCGGTGATCGTTGAGTTGCCTATTGACGTAGGACTCACGAACTTCGTCACTTGATTCGTTGTTCCAGGCGTCTGACCTGCCAGGTGAGACACGATCTGGGTGGCCATGCAAAACATGGCAATCGTCCGCATTCGAATACGTAGCATTTTTAAGCTCCTTTGGTTAATCTCTACAGTATGAAAAATTGCGCTGTCTTTACGCCCTACGATCCCGGCCGTGATATTTGCCCTGACCGCGTTTCATGGAGGCGATGCTCACAGGTAGAGGCGCAGAACCATATCGTTCACCGACAGGCAATCGAAAAAAAGATAGAGACGTTGGAGTACGCTAGAATCACAGAACGACGAATGGAAGCTCCAGCAAAAACCGGAATGTTGACCAGTCTCCTCAGGGAATACCAGGGAGGTAGCGAGCATGCACTTGGGGAACTTTTCGAAATTTTGCTTCCGGAACTCAGGCAGAAGGCTCGACAACTCCTTGCCAACGAGCGAGCCGAACACACGCTCCAGCCAACTGCTCTGGTGAACGATGCTTTCCTCCGCCTCTTCGATGGCAAGCCAATTCCGTGGCAGAACAGCCGGGAGTTCCTGAAATCCGCCGTTGTTGAGATGCGCCGCGCACTGGTGGACCATGCGCGCCGAGCCGACTCCCAGAAGAGGCAGAGGCGCAAGTCAGTCGAACTCGCCACCGACTACCCATCACTAACGCCTGCCGATCCAATTACCGCAATCGCACTGGACCAGGCACTCTGCGGAATGGCGGAACAGAGCCCTCGGGCGGTAAATATCGTGGAACTTACCGTGTTCGCGGGGCTGAATAGCCGGGAGATCGGAGAGGTCCTGGACATTTCTTATCGAACGGTAGAAAGAGAGTGGCAGTGGGCGAGGAAGTGGCTGAAACGCTTCTTAAGCTCCAACGGCGATGTCGAGCAGTGAGATCGGCTGCAAAGCGAAGCTAGCCTTCGAAGAAATCTTTGAGATGAAGCCCGCGGACCGGGAGCCCTTCCTGGCGAGACTCGACGCCGAGGTCCGCGCCGAGGTCGAAGATCTGCTGCTCCAGGACACCGCTGGATTCCTGAAGCCTTCCGCGCTTCTCCAACAGCCGGATCGCGTCGGGGAATATCTTCTGGGTGAGGAACTTGGCGCCGGAGGCATGGGCCGAGTATTCCGGGCAACCCGGCCGGGACGAGCCGTGAAGAAGCCTGTAGCTTTAAAGCTTCTTCCATGGGTTCGCGCAAGTTCGGATTTCGAGCGGCGCTTCAAACGCGAGATCGAACTGCATGCCCGCCTGGAACATCCCCTTATCGCCAGACTGCTGGACGGAGGCACGGCTGACGGCACGTTGTTTTTGGTCACGGAACTCATTGATGGAACTCCGGTAACGGAGTTCGCAAAATCGCGATCGCTGGAGGATCGCCTTCGTCTGTTCGTGCGCATATGCGAAGCCGTTGAGTTCGCGCACCGGAACCTTATCGTGCATCGGGATTTGAAACCCTCAAACATTCTGGTCTCGAGCGACGGCGTACCCCACCTGTTGGATTTCGGAATCGCAAAGCTCCTTGGTGACGTGGAGGAGAACCCCCTTACGAAGTCCGGCATCGTGCCGATGACCCCGGAGTACGCGAGTCCTGAGCAGGTCCGGGGCTTGCCAGTGACAACAGCTACTGACGTCTACTCGCTCGGCGTCTTGCTCTATGAGATCTTGGCTGGGAAGCGGCCATATTCGTTGCATAGCCATTCCCTCGACGAGATTGTGCAGGTTGTCTGCAACCGCGATCCCGCTCTTCCAAGCTCTGCTGTTCGGGAATTAAAGGGCGATCTCGATGCGATTGTCATGAAGGCTCTTCGAAAAGAGCCGGACGAAAGATATTCGTCAGTGGAAGCGCTTCGGCAAGACGTAGAGCGGCACCTGGCCGGGCTTCCCGTAGATGCTGCGCGGGGATCGGCACTTTACCGGTTCTCGAAGTTCGTCCACAGAAACCGCGTCGCGGTTGGTCTCACGTCGCTTACGATCGCGGCGCTTCTGGGAGGCGTCGCCACCACGATTTGGCAGGCACGGATTGCCCAGGCCGAACGTATTGTTGCCGAACACGAGCGAGTTCGAGCGAAGGAGCAGGCGACAGAAGCTACTGCACAGAGAGATCGAGCCGAGTCTTTATCCCGCCAGGAACAGGAACAACGGAGAGCGGCGGAGCGGAACGCAGCGGAGGCGGAGCGCCAGCGAAAATCTGCGGACACGGAAAGAGCAAAAGCCGAATCCCGATTCCAAGATGTGAGGCAAGTTGCGACAAACCTGCTGTTCGATTTTGATGAGGCGATTGTGAACGTACAGGGCACAAACAAGGCCAGGGAGTTGATTGTTGAAAAGGGTCTGTCCTACCTCGACAAGCTATCAAGTGAAACCAGCGGCAATGATTCTCTGCAAGAGGAGATCGCCGTGGCGTATGAACGGCTTGCTGGAATACAAGGCAACGTGTTTCAGTCCAGTCGTGGAGATTATAAGAAGGCTCGTGAAGGGTACGAAAAAGCAGTCGCCATCCGGCAGGCGCTTCTCAACAAACATCCTGGAGATTCGCGCTACCAGCGGGCGCTTGCCCTTTCGAAGATAGAACTTGCCGATGGTATGTACACCTCTGGAGAGTTGAAATCCGGCATCACGCTTCATAAGGATGCGGTCGCCACGCTCCACCAACTGAGCGCGGCGGGCGACAAGTCTTCCGCCATTCCGCAAGGCATACAGCGCAGCAACACCCGCCTTTGCACCCTACTGCTCGCGGATAGCAACATCACGGAAGCGCTATTACGGTGCCGCGCGGCGGTTGCTTCGGGAAAGGAACTGCTGGCTGCAGATCCCAAGGCCGCCCTGATGAGATCGGGTTTGGCCGCGAGCCTGAGCCAACTCGGGTTGGCGCTGCGTACGAACAAACAGCCGCTGGAATCGATTGAAGTGTTGGAACTCGCTGCATTGGAACATCAGATATTGTCCGAAACAGACCCGACAAATAGCCGTCACGTCAGTAATGTGGCCGGTTCTTACGCTTTGATTGGTGGAACTTGGACCTCGCTCGGTGAACGCGGAAAGGCAATTGTGGCCTTCCAACGGGGAATTGAAACTAATCGGCAAATGTTACGAGTGGATCGGAATGACGCAAGAGCCAAAACAACGCTCGCCTTTGGACTTGTCCGGCTTGCGCCCATGCTTCTCGCGGAAGGACAGAAATCCGAAGCAATCGGCGCTGCGAAAGAAGGTTTGGATATCTTCCGGTCGTTCGCCGACCGGCAAAACGCGACGCCGGACGACCTGAACAACTTTGCGTCTTTTGTACTTGAGGTCGGCGTTCCGGAGCTGCGGAATCCCGCCCTTGCCCTGTCGTACTCAAAGCGAGCGGTCGCTGGCGTCCAGCAGCCGAGTCTCGTGCTTTTCGACACCTTGGCGGATGCGTTTTCAGAAACCGGTGATACTTCAAGTGCGATTGACGTGCTGATGAAGGCTCTGGCGGCTCACCCAGCCAGCACCGCGAGTCCAATCGCCGGACTGCGGAGCCGGATAGAAGAAAAGCTGAAGCAGTTGAAGAGTTCCGCAGCCAAGAACTAGGGTGCCCCCACGGCACCGACGGCATTCCGGCGATCATGTAGTTGAAGACACCGCTGCTGCGGTTTTAAGAAACTAACGACGGCTCCGATGCGTGGAGGCGGCCGATACGCTTGCCCCCTCTCCAAAAGGGCGGGATCAACAAATCACTGTGACAGTAGGAATTCCGTCAGCTGAATCGTTCGGGGCGATCGCCAAACTCGAAGTTGAACAGTACCAAATGTTCTGGAAGCGCAGGGCCAGTTGCCTGCTTAGCGAGACGTCCCAATTTGAATAGAGCTGCACTGTATTGCAGTCGCCCAGCCGGCCCTTTACCTGGCAAAAGTAGGGAGGCGATCGCGGAGCGCCTTTCCTACATCGTCTTTGACTTACTCCGGCTTGATGGCAGAGACCTCCGCGGACTACCGGCCCTCGAGCGCAAGCGCCACCTGGCCAACTTAAAACCTTTCCGGCCGCATCCAGGCGCCCGTACCCATCGAGACCGAAGGGAAGGAGATGTTTGCCGCGGCGTGTGAATTGGATCTCGAAGGCATCGTGGCCAAGCGCAAGGACAGCCCGTACAGTGCCGAGACCATCTGGTACAAAACAAAACCGCTCGTACTCCCAGATGGAAGGCCGGTGGGAGAAGTTCACACCTCGGCGGGCGCCGTAAACGCACACTAGAAGCCAAAGTCAAGTGCGTTGACCCGAACCCACCGAAAACAATGAAGAGTCGAAGGATTTACATACGAGACGCAATCGGTTATTATTGCTCTCATTGTGAAGGCCAAAACCAGAAACAAGTTGGAATGGTGGAGAGACGAACTATGAGATTAGCCTTCATGTTGGTTGGGATGGCCGTGGCCGCGATGGCCGAGGTGGCCAAAGTCGATCGCCGCAACACGGACCTGCCGGGCACCGATACGCATTTCCAGACCCGTACCTATCGCACGCTGGCGGAGTGGCAGGCGCGCGCCGAGCATCTGCGGAACCAGGTGAAGTCGGCCGTGGGGCTGTTGCCCATGCCACCGAAAACGCCTCTAAGAGCGCAGGTATTCGGGCGCATTGCTTATAAGGATTACTCGATTGAGAAGGTCTACATCGAGACGCTGCCGGGCTTCTACTTGGCCGGCAACCTCTACCGCCCCCTTGGCCGCCCGGGGCGTCATCCGGGCGTGCTGGCCCCACATGGACACGCCCAGTACGGCCGCCTGGAGCATGGGCCGCTGTTCTCGGTTCCCGCTCGCGGCATCAACATGGCCCGCCAAGGGTACGTCGTGTTCGGCTATGACATGGTGGGCTATAACGACACCGTTCAGATGCCGCACGTGTGGGGCGGGCAGCGGGAGTTGCTGTGGTCGTTCGGACCGCTGGCGCTGCAGACCTGGAACTCAATTCGCGCGCTGGACTTTCTGGAATCGCTGCCCGATGTGGATCCCGAACGGCTGTCAGTGACCGGCGAGTCGGGCGGCGGCACGCAGACGTTCATGCTGACCGCGGTGGACGAGCGGCCGAAGGTATCGTCGCCGGTGAACATGATCTCAGCGATCATGCAGGGTGGGTCGCCGTGTGAGAATCAGGCCAACCTGCGCGTCGGCACCTATAACGTCGAGATTGCCGCACTGATGGCACCCCGGCCGATGCTGATGGTGGCGGCTACCGGCGATTGGACCAAGAACACGCCGCGCGAGGAGTATCCCGCCATCAAGGCGATCTACGCGCTGTATGACCGGGCGTCGTCGGTGGAGACCGTGCAGTTCGATTCCCCCCATAACTATCACAAGGAAAGCCGCGAGGCTGTCTACAAGTTCTTCGCCAAGCACGTGCTGAAGGACCCCAATGCGGACCAGTACAGCGAGACACCCATCCGCTCTGAGAAGTTACAGGACCTGATGGTGTTCCATGCGCGCGGCTTGCCGGAAGGCGCGCTCACCGAAGCGCAGATCATCGAACAGTGGATCGCCATGGGCCGGCGTCAGAACGAGGAGACACGCGATCCGGAGCAGTTCCGCCAGAGGCTGCGGTATGCCATTGGGGCAGAAGTGCCCGCCCGCGTGGAGAGGGAGAACGGCGCTGGAGGAAGGGTGTACCTGGGCCGTCCCGAGGCAGGCGATCGTGTTCCCGCCATCTGGCTGCCGCAGGCCGGGGCGGCCGGTGTGACCGTGGTGGTGCATCCTGAAGGTGCGGAGAAGGCGCGCGCCTCGGCCGAAGCCAAGGAAGCAATCGCGGCCGGCCGATCGGTGCTTTTGCTTGACGCCTTCCAAACGGGAGCGGCCGTGGTCCCCCGCAACACCAACGGGCGGCACTTCCTGACCTTCAATCGCAGCGAGGATGCGCACCGCGTGCAGGACATCCTCACCGCGCTGGCGTTCGTGCGGCAGTCCGGGGCGAAGGACGTGGCGCTAGCAGGGACGGGGAGGGCAGCGGTGTGGGCCCGGTTTGCTGCGGCGCTGGCCGCTAAGCCTCTAAAGTTAAAGGCCGATGGCGGTGCGTTCCGGGGCACGGATGAGGACTTTGTTTCGCAGTTCTTCATTCCCGGCATCCAGCGCGCGGGCGGCTGGAAGGCGGCGCTATTGCTGACCGAAGGAATGTAGTGCGGGCTGGGTTGGGAGCGGGCCGGAAAGGGAAGTGCGCACTA
This sequence comes from Bryobacteraceae bacterium, assembly GCA_035526195.1. Lineage (GTDB taxonomy): Bacteria > Acidobacteriota > Terriglobia > Bryobacterales > Bryobacteraceae > CADEFT01. The sequence goes on along the minus strand of DATLCW010000025.1, from coordinate 556 downwards.
CCGCCGCTCGTGTACAACTCGCAATTGTTTCCTGAGACTCTGTACCTCCTCTGGGTGGTAACGGCGGTAATTTCCCGTTCGCCTTTTACGCTGCTTAATTGCATTTAGATAAAGTTCACGCAGAGAAGCGAAAAGTTAATCTTGCTAGCCGTCCGCGTGTTGGGGAAAACGGAATACAAGCTTCCTTTTAGCCCTACCCAAGTACTTCACTTATCTTTCGTGACCAGCCAGTCTTGCCAGAAAGCACTCTGTCAAGAGTATGGGTTTCAACTTAATGCCTTAGAAAGGGATACTCCAACGGTCACTGAGATTATATTTCGCTATCTCGAACACCCTGAATGTTCTTTTGCGACCCGGAGTCTCTGAACTCCGGACCTCATGTTCTAATACTTACGGGTCCGAGTTGCGGGAGAAGTCATCCGCAAGCGTATCGCGTCATTGCCTCGAAAATACTCTCGACCTCCGGTCAGCTCTTGGGTGGCGAGTTGGTTTTTGTTTTGCGTTTCGATACAGGCCGTCCCTGAGGAGGCGCTCCGGCCGCCAGATCTTTCTCAAC
>DATLCW010000376.1:0-2411 GCA_035526195.1 Bryobacteraceae bacterium | reverse complement strand
GCCAGTCCTGCATAAATGTTCGGTTTCGGAGTGAACGCTAGAACGGCGGCTGGGCGCAATCTTCGAAAGAGACGCCAGTAACTTGCGGCAAGCCGGGCATCTCGGATGGGAGACAGCCCGCGCGGGTCGATTGGCACGTCGTGGACCGTGACGCCGAGCGCTTCCAACAGCGGCGCCGCATCATCTCTCGGGACGGCCGCGGACACCTTGTAGCCGTGCGCTTGCAGCCTCGCAATGATCGGCGCACGGAAGTTGATCAGGTTCCAGCAGGAGTTCGCGGCGAGCACGATATTGCTATCCATCCTTCCAGCGTAGGGACGCGGGGACGGGCCCTCAATGCGCGATTGCATCACGTAGGGCGAACCCGTTACCGTCACGCCGGGGCGCCGCTACCAGAACGGCGTCTAATTCGGGAGTGTGTTGCGTGAATCTGTATGGGGAGCCTTCCATGGTTCGCGGGTTGGACGCTCCCGGGAGCCGCTCGTTAGCGACCCGCAAGCGTTTCCAGTTCGCGGGCGCGCTGGTTTTGGGGGCGCTTATCCCGTGGTTTCTTCGTGGCTCCGTCCTTCCGGGGCGGATGTGGGAAGTGGCGGGAGTCAACACTCTTGTCGGCAACACCACCGCGATTACGCTCGCGTTCTGGACCAGGCTCTCTCTTGAAACCTATCCGGGTATCCGCCGGAGTTACGTCATCCTTCCCTCCGGCCTGACCGGGCATGGCCTCATTGTCCTCTGGTTCCTGATGAGCAGATTTCCTTATGACCGCCTGGGTCTGCTCCTCGGCTTCTGCCTCCACGTCTTCTGGCTCTACGCGGTCTACGTCTACGGTGAGCGACACGTCGTTCGTCGCATTGCGGTGGTTCCGTTTGGGGGTTCGCAGAAGCTGTTCGGCATTGATCATGTCGATTGGGTACCCCTGCGCCAGCCCCGGCTCGAAGACGCACGTGGATGCGATGCGATCACCGCTGATTTCTCCGTTGATCTGCCGGATGAATGGGAGGCTTTCCTGGCTGACGCTGCGCTCGACGGGCGATTGGTTTACCAGCACAAACAACTGGCCGAGTCCCTCACCGGCCGCGTGGAAATTGAGAAGCTCTCCGAGAACAGCTTCGGATCTCTCGTTCCGGCACGCGGGTATTTCTATTTCAAAGCCATGGTCGATTTCGCTTCTGCCCTTGCAGCGCTTCCCTTTGTTCTGCCGCTGATGGGCGTGATTGGTGTGGCCATCAAATTGGACAGTCCGGGATCAGTGCTGTTTCGCCAGCGCCGCGTGGGCTACGCTGGCAGGAACATCCTCGTTTACAAGTTTCGGACAATGAGAGCCAGTGGGGCGGACGATGAACGCATTGCGGCGATCACGCAGGCCAACGACTCTAGGATTACGCGGGTCGGTCGGGTGCTTCGGACCCTTAGGCTCGATGAACTGCCACAGATCATCAACATCCTAAAGTGGGAGATGAGCTGGATCGGTCCGCGCCCAGAGGCGAAGGTTCTCTCGCTCTGGTACACGACGGAGCTGCCCTTCTACCGCTACCGCCACGTCGTGAAGCCGGGAATTTCAGGCTGGGCACAGGTTAACCAGGGCCATGTCGCCGAGGTCGACGAAGTGCACCGCAAGCTCCAGTACGATTTCTATTACATCAAATATTTCTCCCCGTGGCTCGACCTCTTGATCTTCCTGCGAACCATCAAGACCGTGCTAACGGGATCCGGCGCGCGATGAGCAAGCGGCCCGCCCCACCGCCCTGCGTCTATGAACCGGCCAAAGAAAAGCCGCGGCATCGTCTGGAACGCCGCGTCTATCCGGAAGCCAATGTTTCTGGCTTTTCCCACAAGGACCAGGAAGTGGCGTTCTTCACTCAGGTCGCGGCGCTGCTGCGCCCCGAGGACGTCATCCTCGACTTCGGCGCCGGGCGCGGCGAATTCATGTCCGAAGACCCGAGCTGCTACCGCCGATGGCTGCAGAACTTCCGCGGCCGCTGCGCTCATGTCGACGGGTGCGATCCCGATCCCGCCGTACTCAACAATCCGAGCCTAGACTCTGCCGAGGTAATCGCGATCGGGAAACCTCTTCCTTATCCGGATCGCCGCTTCGACCTGATCGTCTCCCGCTACGTTTTCGAGCACGTGACGGAACCTGATTGGGCGGCATCGGAGCTGCTCCGCGTCCTGAAGCCCGGAGGCTGGATTTGCGCCATGACTCCCAACAAGTGGGGTTATGTCGCACTGGCCTCGCGCCTGCTGCCTAACCGTTGGCATTCGGGCGCCCTGTCGCGGGTGCAGCCGGGGCGGAAGTCCGAGGACGTATTCCCAACGGTATATTGGCTCAACCGGCCGGGCGCCGTGCGCCGCCATTTCGGGCCTGAGGCGGCGGTTTACCACTACAGCACGTCGGCAGTGCCGTCCTATCA
>DATLCW010000374.1:0-13170 GCA_035526195.1 Bryobacteraceae bacterium | reverse complement strand
GAATCCAAACCCCCTGGGGACCCCGCAAGCTGCGCGCCGTGGGACTCTGCTGGCCTTCATTCGCGCGGTTGGTTTTGAAATCGGGCTGGCCGATTACCAGATCCGCGGGAGCGTAATTGGTGGTGGGGATGGACCGCCAGATGAGGATTCGATTGTTATCGGTGTCGGCGACCGCAAGAAAGCGTCCATCGGTGGCGACGGCGGTTGGATGATTGAAGCCACGCTCGCTCAAGCCTACGTCCGATTTGGCAAAGTCCGGTTGCCCGAGCACGACCGCCGCCCGGCCGACGCAGATAGGACATCGTTGTTCGCTGACGGGGATCTCCTCTGTCGGTTGCGGGAGGAAGGAGTTGACGTCGGGAAAAATGAGCACCCGGTTATTGGAAGGCGTGGCCGATACGCGATTATCGTCGACGACAATCAGCGTCCCATTTGCATAAGCCACTCCGCTGACGCCGCCGAGAAGGACATCGGAGGCTCCGGGCTGTTGGGCGGTGAAGTTGCGCTGCCCGATGACAGCGCGGGCGGCCATCCCGCTGAAGAACTCGGCCGCTGAGCACAATCCTGCCGTAAGAACGAATGTAACGCCATATTTCCGCATGAAGTATAAGACTGGAAGCCTTCTGTCAGTATAACAATCCCGTGGACGCGGGACGATGAAAAGTGGTTTCAGAAGAGTGCCGCGAGAACGGCTGCGGCGCGTTTAGGAAAATCCCTTTAGATAATCTCTATGTTGTTCTAATGGAATGGCTTACCACTAGCCTGCCTACCTGCCGCTGCCCTCGATCGGCTTCACGGGATCGATGAAAGGCCAAACGGCGGTTCCCATCAGATAGACGCCCGCCATCAGGTAGAGGAACGAATTCCAGTCGCTCACGCCGGTGGAGTTCTTGGTGTTTTCGAGGATATAGCCGCCGATGGTGGGAGCCACAAAACCGGCCATGTTGCCCATCATGTTCATGGAGCCCGCGAGGGTACCGGCGTACCTGCCGCCGATATCCATACAGGTGGCCCAGGCGCCCGGCATCACCAGATCGTTGAAGAAGCTGGCAAAGCCCATCATGATCATGGCATACAGCGGGTCCTGTAATTGAATCGAGGCGATCAGCATGACGCCTGCTCCAAAGAATCCGGCGCATGCCATGAGCCTGCGGGTCATCTTCACGCTGCCGGTGATATGGGTGATTCTCGGCGACACGAAACCGCAGAACAGGGAGCCCATTCCGCCAAAGAAGAGAGGAAGGATGGCGTACTTCGCGCTCTCGGCGGGAGTCAGATGGCGGTGCTCCTGGAGATAGGTAGGCAGCCAGGTAATGTAGAAATACCAGGGGAAGGACAGGCAGAAGTATTGCACCCAAAGCAGCCAGACACTGCGAGAACGAATCAAAAGACCCCAGGGGACGTTGCCGTGGCCTTCGGCGTTGTGGGCCACATTTTTGAGGAGTTCCATCTCGCCCGCATTGACGCTGGGATGGTCCTTGGGATTATCGCGGAACCAGGCATAGAAGAGGCCGGCCCAAATGACGCCAATCGCACCAAAAACCACGAACGCCCATCGCCAACTCATGTGGCCGAGCACAAAGAGAACGAGCGGCGGTGTGAACGCGCCGCCCCAGCGGGCGAATGTCCACATGATGCCTTGGGCTTTCACGCGCTCGTCGGCGGGCAGCCAGACGCTGAATGCTTTGGTCAGATTGGGGAAGCACCCGGCCTCACCGGCGCCGAACAGGAACCGGCACACCACCATCGAAGAGAGGTTCCACATGTAGCCGGTGATGGCGGTAAATGCCGACCACCAGATTACGATGCGCATTAATACCTTGCGCGGACCCATCCAATCGCCCATCCAGCCGCCGGGAACCTCAAACAGGGCGTAGGCAAGGGCGAAAGCCGAAAACACGTAGCCCATATCTTTTTTGTTGAAGCCGAGGTCTTGCGAGATGAGCGGGGCCGCTTGCGAGATGCAGACCCGATCGATGTAGGCAAGGATGGAAAGCGTAACCGCGAAGACGATGACCCAGTAACGGGCTTTGGACGGCGGGACCGCCGGTGAACTGGGGTTCATCGGGCGCCGGACTGAGGAAGGTATGGCCATGCTGCTCGGGATATCACATCACGCGGGTGGCTTCGAGTGCAAGCCCGGCCAACATGGTCCGTACTAGCGGCTACTCGCCTTCGATCCATTTTAAGTAGGCCGCAAGACCGTTCACGATGGGCAGGGCGATGATCTCCGGAACCTCGTAGGAATGCAGACGCCTGATCTCCGATTCGAGTTGCGGGTAAAGTTCTTCGTGCGACTTGATGATCAGCAGCCACTCGGTGGCTTCCTCGATAGCGCCTTGCCAACGGTAAATGCTTTTCACGCCCGGCAGGATGTTGACGCAGGCGGCGAAACCGCTGGCTACTACGTTGCGGGCAATCGTTTCGGCCTCCTCCTGGGAACCGCAGTTAGAAAGAATCACCAGTTTTTGCGGCATAGATGCAAATTCAGTGTAGCCAAATCACAAAGAAAGGTTTATAAACAAGAAGGGGATGGACGAGAACTAATGTCGGCGCTTCACAAAGCTGGTGTGTTCACCGTATTGACGCTCTCTAGCGTGTATGCGTACATCGCGCTTCGCGGTCCGCAAGGGCTTCCGGTACTGCAGGAAAAATGGCAGGAGATCCGGGAGATGCAGCAGCACAACGCAGATCTGAAGCGGGATGTGGACGCCCGCGCGGAACGGATCCGGCGTTTGAAAGAGTCTCCCGCCGAGCAGGAATTGAAGATTCGCGAACGGCTTAAGATGCTGCGGCCCGGTGAGACGATCTTCATCATTCCGAAGAAGCCATAACCAACGGCAACGTTACGGTGCGATCCGGTAGCGCATCGCATCGCCCTCCCAACCGTCAGGGTGGGCGAACAGTCGAGTCATGTACAGCACAATTTCTTTCGTTTCCCGATCCTCGTGGGCGTAGAAATTGGATAAGGAAAGGATCTCGGCTTCGCCCGGCTGGCGATCGTCTACCGGGCGCAGGCTGTTTTTCACCAGCAGGCCGGTGCGGCGGTCGACCTCGCCAATGATAAATGGAAACCGCGGACGGTTGCCCTTGGGATTGGCGGGATTGATATTGCCAAGCCAGTACAATTTACCATTAGAATGTTTCAGCAGTTGCGAACAGGAACTGGGGGAGAAAAACGATTCGCCGGACGTGTAGGTCCACGGCACGGGTTTCGTCCACGTCTTTCCGTTCGTCGAACTGTAGGAAACCCAGCGGTGGCTCGGGAGGTCCGGTTTCTTGTCGTTCGATCCGCGCATCACCATCAGCACGCGCCCGTCTTCCAGAATGGCGAGCGTAGGCTCCACCATGCCGCGCGTACTACGGTTCGGATCGCCAACCACCCGGTCCGAGCAATGCCATTCCAAGCGATTGCCGCGCCACCTGCCGGAAATCACGGCGGCATCGGTATAGGTGTATCCGCCGCCGGGATTATGATATTCGCCGTTGGGTCCGAGGGGCGTAATCTCCACCGGCAGAAGAATGCTTCCGTCTTTCGCCGTAATGGGAATGGATGGGAGGTCGCCGAGCATGACGGAGTTCTTGCCGGTGTAGACTCCGGGAAGCGGGTGGGTGGCGCTGTACTCTTTGCCCTGTTGGATGATCTGTTGCGGCGTGCCATCCTGGCCCACGCGGTAGAAGATGTTCCACTGCTTCATGCCTTCAAGCGGATCATCGCCCGGCAGTACGCCTTCCAGCCAGAACTCGATATACCGGCTGGTGCGGGGATCCACGAAGCCAACGCGGGTATGCTTGCGCCACATACCATTGGCGCGTTTCTCACCGGTTGCGGTTGCCTTAGGTTCGCCCCAGGTGCGTCCATTGTCCTTTGAGATGCGGTAGTAGGCGATATCAATCGTATCCGACCGCGACCAGCGCTGCTCGACGGAAATCATTTCGGGTCCGGCGGGTTTCGTGTAGAACGCGTAGGCCATGATCGCCGTTCCCTTACCGGGGGAGCGGAAAAACACCTCCCGGCGAATACCGGCACCGGCAGCCATTAGCGGAAACGCGGCGGCGAGGAACTCTCTTCGACGCATCATATCCTGAGAAACCAACCTTTCCGGTATAGACCCCACGCCACCAGGTACAGCAGCAGCACATGCAGCATCGCATAAGCCAGGGCGGCGTTTGGCGGGCTCAACAATTGCAACAGCGCGTTGTAGATGGGCGGCTGAAGTTGGAACATGCCGATCAGGCGCGAATGGAGACCCGCAATCACGTACACAGCAATGGCGTTTGACCCGTAAATGGCAAACGGCCGGCACCATCTCTTCCAGCCCTTGACATCGATGATCCAATAGCAGCAGCCAAACACGGCGAGTGCCAGGCCCGCCATGAATACGGCATAGGAACTGGTCCAGAGATTCTTGTTGATCGGCAGCACCTTATCCCAAAACACTCCGAGGAAGATCAGCACATTCCCGCTAAAGAATATCCAGACGAGTTTCTCGAGCGTGCCGAGCGGGCTGCGCAGCAGATGGCCGGTCATAACTCCGAAGAGAATCGTAGCGACGGCGGGTATCGTGCTGACGATGCCCTCCGGATCGTAAGTTTTCGTACCGGAATACATGTGGCCGGTCAAGAACATTCCGTCGATGTATTGTTGCAGATTGCCTTGCCTCTCCAGCACGCCAGCGCCATAGCCTGGCACCGGCACCCACGACAGGAGGGCCCAATATCCAAGCAGACAAGCGAGAATTGCGATCCCTTGCATCCGCCGCGAGCAGTAAAGCAACACGATTCCCGCAACCAGATAACAAATAGCGATGCGCTGCAGGACTCCGGGAATGCGGAGGGTGGCGAGGTGGTAGCTCGGAAATCCGTTCAGGAACAGGCCGAGGGCGAAGATGATCGCCGCCCGCCGCAAAGTATGCAGCAGGAGCCTGCCGCGATCCGCCCCTTCTTCGACCCGCCGGGCGAAGGAAAATGTCATGGACACGCCACAGATCCACAGAAAGAAGGGAAAGACCATGTCCGTGAACGTCCATCCGTGCCATTGGGCGTGATGGAGCGGCGCATAAGCGTCGCGGCCGGAATTGTTCACGAGCATCATGGACGCGATGGTAAGCCCACGGAATACGTCCAGCGACAGGAGCCGCGTCTGCGGCGCGGCAGACTTGCGAACGTCGTAGGCGCCGGGGGAAACTTCAGGCCTGCTGCCAACCATGCCACCTCCAGTACAAGAGCATATATAACAGATTCTTCTCAAGCCGGACGGGGCGTCATTTGCGGCGGGATGCGCCGGCCGGCGTAGGGAACCGCTGCCCCAGCATCTTCCAATCGAGTTCGATTCCCAGACCGGCCGATTGGGGACTTCCCGCGGCAACTTCGGCGAGCATTTGTGGATTCTCGCGCAGCACAGGCTCTTTCGAGGAACCACGGCTTGTAGCCACCGCCTGAGCGAACTCGCTGGCGGAGCGCGACGATAAATGTTTCAAACATTTCGGAGCGATCTGAAAGTCCGGACCGGCGGCTTTACGAACGGCCGCCAGGTCGTGGATCGTTGCGCGAATTCGCGCTTATTCTGACGGCGCGCGCGGCACTACCCACCTTACGGCAGTCCAGCCGTGCTTTTTGGACTTCGTGGTCCACTCCGCCCAAGCGGATTCCGTACGGCTTTTGAAGCGCGTGGTCCCACTGGCTGTAATAGACGGGAAGGGGCTTTGCAGCGGAAGCGCCGGGCAGTCTCCACACAGGCTCGGCCAGGCGTTTTCCCTCGATATCCCGGAGAGCGATATCCACCGCGGCCATCGCTGTCATTAGTACAGAGCCGTCGCGCCAGCGCGATAACCGGTATCGCTTGTTCCGGAATGTCCACGCAAAAGGGCAGGAGCCCTCTCCCAAACCGGTGGGGACACCATCGGTTTCCACTTCGAGAAACAGGTAATCCCGCGAGCGGATGGTGTGCTTATGAGTTACCAAGCGGCGGATCCGGGGAAGTACGGCTGCTCTTGCCGCCATACCGGCCACGGAAGGCGCGCCGGACGATCACCGGCGGTTACTTCTTGCCCCAGTTCGAGTAAACCCTCACCGCGTAATAGTTGATCACTTTCGCTTCATTCCTCGCTACTTCGTAGTAGACGGCGCGCAGCAACTGATCCTTGCGGTTGATCAATTGATCGCGAATGCTCTGCTGCACGCGAGGATCGGTGAGTTCGCGTTGTCCGGCCGGCTCTCTGGAGATTACTTTGAGGATGCGATAGCCTTCCTCCGTCTTGATGGGCGGGGAAACCTGCCCCGCCGAGAGGGACATCACCATCTTGCGCAGGTCCGGGTTAGCCTTTTCCAAAGCGGATTCGCCGATGAACCCTAAGTCGCCGCCGCTCGCAGCGGTATTGGGATCCTCGGAAAAATTTTGCGCGAGCATCGCAAAATCCTCGCCACCCTTGGCCCGCGCCTCCAGCAGCAGCACCTTCTTACGCGCCTGTTCATCCGTCGTGGCTTTGTCGCCTTTGAGGTTTCTCACGTTAGGGTCGGCACGCGGCGTAACCACAATCTGCGAGAGATGCACATGGGGCTCGGCGAGGTGGAAGCTGGCTTTGTTCGTGTTGTAGAAGTCCGTCACTTCCTTGTCGGTAATGCTGATCTTCGACGTGATTTCTTTGTTGAGCAGTTTGCCGTTGCTCAATTCCTGCCGCAACTGCGTTTTCAGATCCTCCACCGTCATATTGCGAGCCTGAAGCTGCTTCTGAAACTCCTCCTGGGTATAGGGAGCCTTCATCTCATTGAACTTCGCTTCCACATCCGCGTCGGTAGCCATCAGGTTGGCCTTTTCGGCGCGCTGCAACAGGATCTTGTTATCCACCATCGTGCGCAGCAGTTCCAGCTTCTGGTAAGTAAGCTGGTCTTCACTGGGCTTCTCGCTCATGTTGCCGAGCTGGAAGCGGTATTGCTTGTCGACATCGGCGTAGGTGATAGACCAGTCGTTCACTTTCGCAGCGACGTCCGGTGGGGCGGCCTGCTTGCAGGAGTTAAGCGACAGTACGAGCGTGGCGGTAGCCAGGGTCAGGTTCGGCCAGTTGGACATGAACGTTTATTCTAGCGCTAACAGGGATGGGGGCGGCGGCGCCGTGGGAACGTTTAATGGATTGTGCGGGTCTTGCGGTTCATGTAATCGAGCAGCAGGTATTCGCCCAAAGTGTATGGCGTGGTGAAATAGGCTTTGCCGCGGCAGAGCTCAGTGACCTGCTGCACGAACTGGACCAGCCCGTAATCGCTGGCAAGCATAAAGGTGTTGATCATGATGCCCTGGCGTTTGCAGCGCCCCACTTCTTCCAGCGTGCGGCTGATCACCAGCGGATCGAGCCCAAAGGCATTGCGGTACATCCGCCCGTCTTCAAGCGTCAGCGCCGAAGGTTTCCCGTCCGTGATCATGATGATTTGCTTCATGTCCTTACGCTCCTGCGCGAGAATGCGTTGAGCCAGGATGAGACCGTCGCGCGTATTCGTATACCAGGGGCCCACCTGCACCTGAGCCAATTGCGAAAGCCGCACCTCTTCGGCGGAATCGTGAAAAAGCACACAGCGAAGCGTATCGCCCGGGAACTGGGTTCGAATCAGATGCGCCAAGGCAAGCGCGACTTTCTTTGCGGGAGTGAAACGGTCCTCTCCATAAAGAATCATACTGTGGCTGCAATCGAGCATCACCACCGTGGCGCAGGAACTGCGGTATTCGGATTGATGGACGTGCAGATCGCGGTATTCCAGGTCGATCGGCAGACTCACTCCATTGCGCTGCATGGCGGAGAACAGCGTGGAGGAGATATCGAGATTCATCGTGTCCCCGAATTCGTAAAGCTTGGAAGCGCCGCTGGCTTCCACCCCGGTGGCGAGGTCGCGTGTATCATGGGCGCCGAAGCTCGCTTTCCCCAGCGAGCCGAGCAGATCCTTCAATGTCTTAAACCCAAGGAAATCCACCGATTTGCCGGTGATCTCCACTTTGCTCTGATTCTCCGCGCCGCCGGTGGAGCCTTCTCCCCGCGGCTGATCCTCCATCTGCACGTAACCGTCGCGGACGAGTTGTTGCGCGAGCCGGTCCACGAGCCGCTCTAGTTGCTCGGGAGACATGTTGTTCAACATTTCCCGAATCTGCTCCAGCTTTTCCGGATCGAACAGACGTTCCTCATACAGAGCCTGCTCGATCGCATGGCGCAGCTCCTGGAATGTCATCTTCTGGTCGGGATTGGGGTAATAAGGATTATCGAAGCCGCTGCGGAGGAAAAAATCGGCAAGCGCCTTCAACAGATCTTCAGAACTGACTTCCAGGTCTTCCGGGGCGTACTTGGAATACTTGATCCACTTCATCGTCTGCCTTAATTGAACTGACGGCGCTTCTGGCGTTTGGGTTCATCGTCAGGGGCAGGTTGTTCGCGGCGGCGCTCATCCGCGGTGAAGCCGAGCTCTTCATTACGGCTGATACGCCGATGCGCGTAGAGCCCCTCGAGCACAAATTCGGCCGCCGCGACGCGAACCGCGTCCTCTTCCCCCGGCCCGATGCCGAGAGCGGCGGTTTTCTCCATCAGGCCCGGCACCGATTGCAACTGGCGCAGCGCGTCTTTGGAGCCGACCGAGGAATCCAGTTTCAGCGAACCTCCCAGGTCGAAGAACTGGACGACCGGACTCATATTCACGCCTTCGAAGTGATTGCTGTAAATACGCGCTACGGCCAGGCGGATAATCTCCCGCGCCACGACCTCAGAGCCTTTCAGTTCGCCTTCATACTCAAGCTCAATTTTACCCGTGATGGAAGGCAATGCGTTGTATAAATCCGAGACACGGGCCGCTCCCACTACTTCGCGGCAACGGATAGCACGGGCCTCGGCATTGGAAGCTACGTTCTCGGTGACGGTAATCGGAAGGCGCTGGGAAACACCCGAGCGTTTATCGATTTTTTTATCGTCGCGGGCCAGGAAAGCCATCTGTTCGATGACTTCCCGCAGATAGACCGGCACCTCAACCTGAACCGGAGAGGAGCGCTTCACCCACGCTTCCTGGCGCGTGATGGCCATACCCTGATCGACCGTCAGCGGATAGTGGGTGCGGATCTCGCTGCCGATACGATCCTTAAGGGGAGTGATGATTTTTCCACGCGCCGTGTAGTCTTCGGGATTGGCGGTGAAGACCAGCAGCAGGTCAAGGGGAAGGCGCACCGGATACCCTTTGATCTGCACGTCTCCTTCCTGCATGATATTGAACAACCCTACTTGGATCTTTCCAGCGAGGTCCGGCAGCTCATTGATGGCGAAGATGCCGCGATTGGCGCGCGGCAGCAGGCCGTAGTGAATGGTGAGCTCGTCGGAGATATCCTGGCCCCGCCGGGCGGCTTTGATGGGATCGATGTCGCCCAGCATATCGGCAATCGTGACGTCGGGAGTGGCCAGTTTTTCGATGTAGCGCTCTTGCGGCGTTGTCCAGGCGATGGGCGTCTCCTCGGCTTTGTGGAGCACCAGCTCGCGCGCGAACCGCGAAATCGGCAGGTAGGGGTGATCGCGAATTTCGCTGCCGGCGATGTACGGCGAAGTTTCATCCAACAGCGTCGTGAGCATGCGAATGATGCGCGTTTTGGCTTGGCCGCGAAGCCCCAGCAGGATGAAATTGTGGCGCGACAGGATGGCGTTGACGATTTGCGGGACAACGGTATCGTCAAAACCGATCACGCCGGGAAACAAAGGGCCGGACTCCTTGAGCCTGGCGATGAGATTGTCACGCATCTCATCTTTTACGGTTCTTCCGGAAAGGCGTTCTTCCGAGAAACGCGAATCCCGCCGCAGGGCGCCCAACGTCAAAGGCAGATCATGAAGCGTCATCGGCAAATTCTCCTCAGGCTGCGCCCTTCGTCTATTCGAAATTGTAGCAGCCTGTTTCCTGGCGCGTTTTGATATGCTCTGAACCTGTGATGATGCACCAAGATCTGGCCGAAATGGATTTTCAGCGATTCTGGCGACGGTTGCAGCAGATCGGCATGAACGCTTACGAAGCGCGCTCCTACCTTGTGCTGGTAGGGCATCCCCGGTTCAAGGCGCTGGAGTTGGCGGCTCGCGCCCACGTCCCGCGACAGAAGATTTACGAGGTGTTGGATAGTCTGGTGGAGAAGGGATTCGCCCAGGTGGTGCAGGAAAAAACCAAACTGTTTTCGGCGGTGGAGCCGAGCCTCGCGGTGCCGTCCTATCTGGCGCGGCGGCAGATGGTGGTGGAGAAGGAGATTCAGGAGCAGGGACGATTGGCCGGTGGGTTGATCGAAGATCTGAAAGCGGCCTACTCGGAGGGGCAAGGAGGCCGCGGCACACTCGATTTTCTGCGCATTGTCAGCGAGCCTTCTCAAAGCGGCACGCAGTACCGCAACATGCTGGCGGACGTGCAATTGGAGTATATGGAATTCTCGCGGCCGCCATACGCCGTAGATCCTTTCGAGGAAAACCTGGTGAAGCGGGCTCGGGAGCGCGGCGTCACCTGCCGTTTGCTTTTGGAAAAGGGAACGTTGGACGAGGCGCACCGGTCGCGGCTTCGCGAGTATTCGGCGGCGGGAGTGGAGGTGCGCGAGGCTGCTGAGTCGTTACCGATGAAGCTGGCGCTGTTCGATGGGAAACAGGGATTGATTGCCTTACTCGATCCCGTCATCACCAAGCCGACCTGGACCTCAGTAGTTTTCGATCATGAGGGAATGGGGGAAGCAATGAAGGGGTTATTCGAAGTGCACTGGGGCCGGGGCGAGTCGATTGAATAGTTCGCCGGGGATCGTTTCCCTGCTCCGCGTGGTGTAGCTCTGTGCCGGCCTGCCTGCAGAGCGGCAAAGCCCCGTTGCTTCTTTTTCGTTCGAGTACGCGATGTTCACTTCGGGCTACTCAGAGGCTCTAACCACTTCTTTAGGCACCTCGCCCGTGCGCCCCCGTGCTGGCGTTGAAGACCGTAGCCCATCGCCAAGCCGCTGGCGATGCCAGTGTAGGCTCGTCGAGCTTGCAATCTACAATCTGTGGAATCGCGTTCTTCATAAAATGGGAGGGTTGTGCGCGTTACATCCCGTTAATACATTGATAACACGTCGCCTAATTTTTAGGACCTTTACGTGCATCCTTACATTAGAATGTAGAATTTCTTACGGAGAACGATTGGCCATGACCCACAAACTGACACTGAGCACGATCTGGGGGCTGATTTTAGAGGTTTCCATCGGGTATGCGCAGATTACCGGGGAGCTTAGAGGAACTATTACGGACTCCAGCGGCAGCGCTGTCGCCGGCGCCAAGATCTCTTTAAGAAACCTCGAGAACGGCGGGCTACGCGATCAAGTGGCGAACTCCGAAGGCGGATTTACTTTCAATTTATTGCAGATTGGCCGGTATGAAATTCGCGCGGAGGCGCCTGGTTTTCGGGCCAGCGTGACGCAGGCGGAGGTCAAAACCGGCGAAGTCGCATCCGTGCATCTCCAATTGGAGATCGGCCAGGTGACGGAGACCGTCACGGTTTCCGATGCGGTGGTCGCCCTCGACACGCAGAACGCCCAGTTGCAGACGTCCGTTACCGGGGCGGCCATTCAGGAGATTCCGGTGAATCGGAATCCGAATCTCTTCGCGCTTACCGCGCCGGGAGTGACGCCGGTGTCCTCGAACAACCCTTTCCTGGGATCGGGCAGTTTTAATTCCAATGGCGGACGCGGCCGGGGCAATAACATCACGGTGGATGGAATTACGGCGACGGATGTTTCCGTCACCGGGACGGGGGGTCCTTTGGGTCCGCTGAACTTCTCCGCGATTAAGGAAGTGAAGGTGATCACCAACAACTTCAACGCCGAGTACGGGCGGAACTCGAGCGCGCAACTCATGTACATCACCAAGAATGGGACCAATGAGCTGCATGGGGAACTCTACGAATATCTGCAAAACGACAAGCTGAACGCGCGCCCGTTCTTCGACACTACGGGCAAAACGAACATCGTCCGCACCAACACCTATGGGTTTGAAGCGGGCGGTCCCGTTTACCTGCCGAAGATCATGGATGGACGGAATAAGTTCTTCTGGCACGCGGCCTATGAGGGTTACAAGAACCGCGGCGTGGGGGCGACGAGAATCGCGCGCGTTCCCACACCGGCGCAACTAGCATCGGTGACGGATGCCACGTCGCGGCAAATCGTCCAGCAATACCAGGTGCCAAGCGCCGCCAGCGGCCAGATTACCACCTCCGCCCCGGCAAAAACGGACACGTATCAGTTTTCCATCCGGGGGGATGTAAACCTGAGCAAGAGCGATACGCTTTGGGCCAGGTACAGCATTTACGACTCGGTGGCCAACTCGAGTGGACTCACGTTCGTCGACACGAATCTTCCGGGTTTTGGCGCCTCTTCCACCAATCACCCACGCCAGGCCACGTTGGCGGAAACTCACGTTTTCGGTTCGTCGGCAGTGAATGAATTCCGCTTTGGGTTTGGCCAGAGCAAGCCGGGCTTCCCGATCGACACCCCATACCCGCTGGGGGTGCGCGTCAACTTTAACGACGGTTCTGTCGCAGGCTTGGGTGTCTCCAGTATCCTTCCGCAGGGAAGAGAGCAGCGGACCTACCAGTTCACCGACAATTTTTCGATCGTCCGCGGCCAGCATAATTTTAAGTTTGGCGGCGAATACTACTCTCTGGCGGCTGACTCTTTCTTTGACAACCTCATCCGCCCCGTCATTACATTCACGACGTTCGCCGATTTTGCGGCCGGACTCCCGGCCAGCTTCAGTCAAAACTTCGGCAACAGCGTCCGTGCGAACCGGGTGAAGAACTTTTTCGCTTTTGCGCAGGACGATTGGAAAGTGACCAGAAATCTGACGCTGAATATCGGCCTCCGCATGGAGTATGCGGGCGGACCCATGGAAGCCAATGGGCTGATCTCCAATCTGAACTTGGATGACAAGACCGCCTACGGCGCGGCCGGATCCGGGCCGTTCGGTCTGATGGAGGTGGGGAAGCCTTCCTTCAAAAGCAATTATAACTGGGGTCCGCGACTGGGCTTTGCCTACATGCCGTTCAACAGCACCAGGACGGTGATTCGCGGCGGCTATGGCATCGCTTATGACTTCGTCTTCCTCAACCCGATCACCAACCAACGGTTTTTACCTCCGTTCATTATTGGCGGCAGTCTCCAGGGGCAGG
>DATLCW010000371.1:0-17458 GCA_035526195.1 Bryobacteraceae bacterium | reverse complement strand
GCCAGTGGCGTTGGCGGAACTGCAGGCAACAATCCAGCGGCTGGTTTACAAGGAAGTCGCGGTGCCTGAAGGAGCTGTGGTGGCGCCTCCGGCCAGAGCTTGATTTATTTTTTCTTCTTCGAACTCTTGGCGCCCTGCCGCGCGGTCACCGTAATCTCGATTCTCGCCGTGCCGACCAGTTTGGCCACACCGACGGTGGTGCGGGTGGGACGCGGCTCCGTGAACACCTTCATATAGACGGTATTCATACGGCTGAACAGACTCATGTCCGTGAGGTAAACCTGGACGGAGACGGCGTCGGCGAAACTCATGCCCGCCTCGGTAATCACTTTGCCAATGTTATCAAGGGTTTGTTGGACCTCGGCTTCAAAATCCTCGGGAATTTTGCCGTCGGCTGTATTACCGGTCTTGCCGGAAACATAAAGCGTGTCTCCCACCAGTAAACCCTCGCTAAAGGGGCGATTGGCGGCGGTACCAGGGGGCGCAATGACTCGTTTATCGGCCGGGACGGCGAGGCCGCTCAAAGTAAATGTGAGCAGCAGAACGCGAAGGGAACGGGAAAGCATAATGGCCATGATACTCCATTCCCAGCGGCGAGTACGGGACTGGTTGTACCGCGGTACCATGCCGAAATCCACCTAAAACACCATTGCGGACGCATAACGGCCACGGCATTCTAAGAAGGCGAGAGAAAACGGAGGATCATGGTTACCCCGACAGACAAGACAGACAGTGAACGGCGCGGCGCGGATCGCTTTCCCATAGAGCGCGACGTACGCTACAAAGTGATCAGCAAGAAGAACGGCGACGAAACTGGTGTTGGAAAGACCATCAACATCAGCAGCAACGGAGTGTTGTTTACTTCGGAGAGGCTGCTGATTCCCGGCCGCCGCCTGGAGGTATCGATCAATTGGCCTGCCCAGCTCAATAATAAATGCGCTTTGAAGCTGGTGGCACGGGGCCGGGTGGTGCGATTTGACCAGGGGCAGGCTGCGATGGAGATCCAGCAGTACGAGTTCCGCACAGCGATGTCCGCGCCGCAGTAACGATCGAATACCCTCAAAGAAAGACGGAGTACTCCGTTTCCAGAGAGGCGTTTTCCGGCTAGACCGGGTGGCGGGGTGGGAAGGTGGCGGTGGACGGTTAGACATCCCAGCCAAAGCCGGGCCGGTCCAGAGGGCGCGTGTAGATGCCCTCGGGTCCGCGCGACAGGCCGTATTGCTCTTCGTGCATCTTGTACGCCTCTTTCGGACCCCCTGGAGGAGGAAGAAACATCTCGGCCCACGGTGCGTTCACGTTGGCGAGAATCCAATGGACCGCGGGACCTAATCCGCCGCCGTGCGGGATGACCGGAATATCGTAGGCGGCGGCCAATGCTCCGATGCGCCGCAATTCGGTAAGTCCGCCGCACCAATTGATATCCGGCTGCCAGATGGAAGCGCCGCGGGCGTCGAGAAGGTAGCGGAATCCATAGCGGCCGTATTCATGCTCGCCGGTGGCAATACGGGTGGATTTGATGGCGGCGTTCAAGCGCCCAAAGCCGGCGTAATCGTGCGGCTGGAGAACCTCTTCCATCCAATAGACACGATACGGCTCCATCATTTCGGCCATTTCCAGGGTATAACGCTCGGTCCAGGCCATCCAGCAATCGAGCATGATGTCTCCATCGGGGCCCAGCGCGGCGCGCGTGCGCTTCACCAGCTCGACGTTTTTCCTCATCCCTTCGCGGCCATCGGCCGGGCCATGGGCGATGGCCAGCTTGAGCCGCTTATATCCGAACTCGATATGCTGCTCGATATCGTTGCCGGTGCAGTAGGCTGGGATGCGGTCGCGGACTTCGCCGCCAATAAGCCGGTACACCGGCACATCGAGCGCCTTACCAACAATATCCCACAGGGCGAGGTCGACGCCGCTGATGGCGTTCATCGTGACGCCCATCCGGCCATAGTTCATCGTGGACCGCCAGCAGATATCCCAATTGCGCTCGAGGTCGAAGGGGTCGCGGCCCATCAGCAGCTTCGAGAGATGATCCACCACTACCGGCCCGCCGCCGGGACCTCCGCTGCCGTAACCCTTAACGCCTTTGTCAGTAACGATCTCGACTGTAAAGCTGGGGACCTTGCCGGCATCGGGAAAGAAGAGCGATCGCATCGCTTTGTACTCGGGATAGATCGACATCGGGTTGGCAATCTCGACGCCCTGTGTGGACCACGCCGTGGGAGACGGCTTGTAGGCGGGCAGCGCGCGGCGCAAGGGCATGTTCACGAGACGGATGCCGGTAATTTTCAACTTGCTTTTCTCCCCGGCGAATGGAGGCGGGGGAGCGGCCGGGAGAGCGGCGGCGGCGAAAGGCGCGGAACGCAGGAGTTGACGGCGATTCATGCAAACAAGCTATCACAACCAACCGGCGCCGTAGTTGTGAAATAATGGGCGCGTCATGACGATATCCCGCAGAACTCTGTTTGCCCTCGGCGGCGCGGCACTCGCGTCCCAACCGGTGACGATGAACGCCGCTAGAGCGGATCGGTTTAGCTACGGCTTCAAGCTGGGTGTAGCCAGCTATTCCTTGCGCGAATTCAGCCGCGGTCACGCCATCCGCACGGTGAAGCAGATCGGCACGCCGTATATCAATGTCAAAGAATTCCATCTGCCATACAGCAGTACGCCGGCAGACCTTGCCAAGGGGCGCGCTGAATTTGAAAAGGCGGGACTAACGATATTGGGCGGCGGGACGATCAGTCTGGCGAAGAACGACGGAGGGGAACTGCGCCGCATGTTCGAATACGCCAAGGGCGCGGGGATGCCGCTGATTGTGGCTGCTCCGACGGCGGAGACGCTGCCCATGGTGGAAAAGCTGGCGATCGAGCACAACATTAAAGTGGCGGTTCACAACCATGGTCCGGAAGATAAGCACTTTCCAACTCCGCAAAGCGTACTGAAGCTGGTAAAGAACATGAGTCCGCTGATGGGCCTTTGCATTGATGTGGGTCATACGGCGCGAACGGGAGTGGATGTGGTGGAATCGATCGCCGAGGCAGGTCCGCGGCTGCTCGACATGCACATCAAGGACCTCAAGGATTTCAAGGACAAGGCCGCGCAGTGCGCCGTCGGGGAAGGCGCCATGCCCATTGTTGCCATATTCAAGCAGTTGAAGAAAATGAATTACACGGGAGGCGTGATGCTGGAATACGAAATCCACGCCGATGACCCGCTCCCCGGCATGCAACGCTCGTTTTCGTATATGAAGGGCGTGATCGATGGGATGCGCGGTTAAAGCGCCGGAAGACTTTCCGAGACCAAGCTAACCAAGAGGCGTCGGTCGAGTCAGTCTACAGCGGCTCTTATTTCTTCCGTAAACATTAGCGCCTGCGACCGGGGATCCGGATGGTGGGTGATAGGCCTGCCGATCACCAGGTAATCCGCCCCGGCCAGGATCGCCTCCCGCGCTGTTGTCTTCCTCTTCTGATCATCCGCCGGGTATCCCTCAGGCCGAATTCCCGGCGTTACCACGAGCAGCTTGTTACCCGAAATATCCTTGATCCGCGCCGCTTCCATCCCCGATGCGATGACGCCGTCACAACCCGCCTCCAAAGCTTTCCGCGCCCTGAATAGCACTAACTCTTCAGGCGAGGTTTTCGTATACCCTAATTCGGCCACATCGCCGGCATCCATACTGGTCAACACGGTGACTGTAAGTAACTTCAGCGCGCTGTCCCCTCTCCCTTCGATCGCACCGCGAATGACCGAACTCGACCCGTGGATGGTAAGAAACGAGACCCCGATTTTCGCCGCGCGCCCAACCGCTTTTCTCAGCGTCTCGGGAACATCGTAGTATTTGTAGTCGAGAAAGACTTTCTTTCCGTCCCGAATCAGCGACAGGATCAAATGCTCTACGCCGCTGGCGAGCTGCAGGGTCAGTCCTATTTTGTAGAAATAAACGACGCCCTCCAGCTCATGAACCAATTTGAAGGCGTCTTCGACGCTCTCGAGGTCCAGAGCGACGATCAGACGGTCCTTGAGTTCAATGGGCGAAGTTGGCATGAGTGCAAAGATCTTAGTCTAACAACCGAAAGCATCAACCGTCACACCCCTGTTACGCAGTTGTCTGATGCGCGTAACTTGCGTTCTCCTATGATAGTTAAATCGGGAGGACACCAAATGTGTTTCCTTAGGAACCTCAGCTGCACGCTCATCTTTTGCGCCATGGTCCTGTTTGGGCAGGCCGACGCCAACAAGGGTCAGATTGTCGGCACGGTTTATGATGCCAAGCGGTACCCGACGCCAGCGTAAGGCTGGTCAATACCGGCACCGGTCTCACGCGGGAACTGAAAACGAATGGCGCCGGCCAGTTTCGCGCCGTCCAACTCGACCCCGGCCAATATGACGTTTTCGCCACGGCTCCCGGATTTGCCGCGGCAACCATGCAGGGCGTTACGGTAAACGTGGGATCCGCCGTCGGAGTCGATATCACCTTGCAGGTTCAGGCCACCACCACAACCATCGAAGTGGGCGAATCGATCGTCAACGTGGCGCTGCCTGCGCCAACCACGGTGCTTGGCGCCACCGCGCTTCAGAATCTGCCGATCAACGGCAGGCGTTTTCAGGATTTCGCGGTACTCACGCCCACGGTACAAGTGGATCCCTCGCGCTCGCAGATTTCCTTCGCCGGCCAACGCGGCATCAATTCCAACATCATGGTGGATGGCGCCGACTATAATCAGCCTTTCTTCGGCGGCATCCGCGGAGGCGAGCGATCCAATTCGGTGATCACGGTTCCGCAAAGCTCCGTGCAGGAGTTCCAGGCGATCACCACCGGCTACTCCGCCGAGTATGGACGTTCCACCGGCGGCATTCTGAACGTGATCAGCAAGAGCGGCAGCAACAGTTGGCACGGGGAGGCGTTCTACCAGAACCGCAATGCCGAGCTCAGCAAGAAAAGGTCCGATTCCCGTTACCAATCTCAGCACGCCCGGCACCTTGATTAACGTAAAGCCCGCCGAGTCCCTACAGCAATGGGGCGGCGCCATAGGCGGTCCCATCCAGCGCGATAAGTTGTTCGTTTTTGTTTCCTATGAGCAGCAGAAAGGCGTGCAGCCGCGACGGGTGGTGTTCCCCTCCCTGATTGGATTTACTCCCACGGCGGCCAACACATCCGCCTACAATTTCTACAAGAGTTTGGAAGAGCCGTTCGACAAGTAAACAATGCCGGAGCCGGCACTGTCAAGGCGATTACACCTTCAAAAACGGCAGCCGCCTCACGCTGCGCTACAACCGCAGCGGTTCGGAAGAGAGCAACGCCGTAACGGCGGGCAGCGCCATCGAGGCATTCACCAACAACGCGTTGAACAATGAAGGCGTCAAGCAGGACAGGCTGCACTTCAGCAGCGCGCAGCACACCGCCATCATCTCACCCTACGCCGTCAATGACCTGAAATTTTCGGGCTCCTATGAGGAGCGCCCACGGCTCGCGAACTCACAGCAGCCGGGCATTAGCGCGACGACCATCGGGACGTATGGCACCCGCAATTTTTTGCCCACAGTCCAGTGGGACAAGCGCTTCCAGATCAGCGATTCTCTGTCTTTGATCCGCGGCGGGCATTCTATTAAAGCCGGCGCGGACATCAACAAATTGTCCACGGCCCAGACCTTCGGCTTCGACCAGTTCGGTACATTCACGATCAACAGCAGCAACGTCAGCCAGATTCTCGATATCATTGCGGGCGCGGGCACCGTGCAGAACCGCTGGGATTCGCCGACTGTCAGCTATAGCCGCCAGATCGGCAACCTCGCGGTGCAGTACGGCGCCACCCAAGCCGCCCTTTTCGCGCAGGATAGCTGGCGGGTCACCCCCACCCTGACGCTCGATTATGGTCTTCGCTGGGAAGGCCAGTGGAATCCAAAAGTGGATGCCAACAACAGCGAGTTGGTGAACAAAGTGAATAGTACGGTGTTCCCCAACGGCGCGCCCGCCGATGTGACGAAAATCCCCAACACTTTAAAGCAGGTGATGCCGCGCTTCGGGCTGGCCTGGAACCCCATGCGCGAAGGAAAACTGGTGGTGCGGGCGCATATAGGCATTTTCTACGCGGCTACGCCGCTAATTATTTACAGCGACCCGACAGGCAATTTCGGACACCTCCCAACAACGTTCGCTTGTTTTTGAACAATGCCCGCAACGGCACCATCTATCAGCAGTTCAAAGCGGTGGGTGTCGACCTGAATCAGTTTACGCCCGACAAGCTGCCGGTGATCGCTTTAAGCGCCGTACAGAGCGCCGCCGCGTTTGGGCTGGGAGCCGCTCCCGATCCGTTCGTGGGCGCGGGCACGACGGCCGTGGCTACGGACTTCGTCAATCCGCGTTCCTTCCAAACCGGCATGGGGGCGGATTATCGCGTCACCAACACCTGGATCACCGGGGTGCAATTCAATTACGTGAACACCGTGCATCTGGAGCGCAACCGCGACTACAACCTGCCGCTTCCCATTACCGTGGATGCCTCGCAGCGGCCCATCTTCGGGATCGCCGCGGGCGGAACGCGGCTTCGGCCCATCGCCACGCTGGGACAGATCAACATGCGGGAAAGCTCGGCCCGCTCCATGTATCGCGGCATGTCGATTTCCAACCAATACAAAGGGAAGAAACTTCAGGCGGGCGTATTCTACACGCTGGCGGAGACGTTCTCGGACGACGATAACGAGCGGGATTCCGGCGGACAGGCCTCCATGAATGCTTTCAATTACCGCGATGACTATTCCTACTCGAATATGGATTCCCGCCACATGTTTTCCACGTATGGCGTGTACACGCTGCCTTTCGGAATCGATCTGTCCGGCACATTTCGGGTCCGCAGCGGCCTGCCGCTGAATCCACGCACGGGAGCGGACACGAACCAGGATGGCGCCTCCACCACCGACCGCGCGCTCCAATCGCCTGGCGTGCCGTTTGGCCGCAATTCGTTCCGCAACCGGGCCGTGTACGGCAATGACTTCCGCATCCTGAAGAGCTTCCGGCTGAAGAGTGAGGTGAGGCGGATCCAGCTATGGGCGGGATTTTTCAACCTGTTCAATCTGGACAATGTGATTTACGCCGGAACGGCAAACATCTATGGCTTGGGCGTCAACGCGCAAGGGGCCACGCTTGCCCCGGACGCGCGTTTTCTGGTGCTGAAGACCGCCGATGGGAAGTACAGCACGCAGAACCAGCAGATCGGTTTCCCATTCCAGGCGCAGTTCGGGATTCGCTTCTTGTTCTAGCGGGGGCTCCGTCTCTGCGTTACCATGACAAAGCATGCCCACTGGCGCGGAACTATTCGCAACTTCCCTTACCCGATTAGGAATCGACACCATCTTTACGCTGGTGGGAGATCACTTGAATGAAGTGCTGCTGGCGATTGCCCAGGCGGGCATCCGCGTAGTGGACTTTCGCCATGAGTCCGGTGTAACCCATGCCGCCGATGCCTGGGCGCGTATCCATCGCAAACCGGCCTTCACGCTGGTAACGGGAGGACCCGGGCACACCAATTCCCTAACCGGCATTGCCACCGCGCATCTGGCATGCAGCCCGCTGGTCGCCGTGAGCGGGGCGCCTTCGACCGCCCTTGCCGGACGCCAGGTCTTTCAGGTAATGGATCAATCGGCCATGGCGCGTCCGGCCACCAAGTGGAGTGCCGATGCTGTCAGCCCGGGGCAGCTTCCCTACCTGCTGGGCCGGGCTTACAATGAGGCCAACAGCGGGCGCAAGGGAGCCGTTCACCTCACGATTCCCGTCAACGTATTTGCCGGCTCCACCGAGACCTCTCTGCCCTTGCCGCCGGCGCAGGGCGATCCGCGCATGGCTCCCAGACACGGGGAAGTGGATCAGGCGCTCGAGATGCTTTCCAACGCACAACATCCGATTGTGGTGGCGGGCAGCGGAGTATGGTGGGGTCACGCCGAGGATGAGCTGATCGAATTCATCAAGGCCACGGGGCTTCCGCTGTTTACCGTTACAATGGCGCGCGGAGTGGTTTCCGACACCATGCCGGGCGTTTTTGGCTACGCCGACCCCGCGATCAACAAAGCGGTACTGCCGGCGTTTCAGGAAGCCGATGTCGTGCTGCTGCTCGGCAAGCGGCTTGATTACCGGTTGGCGCTGGGCGGGCCGCGGCTGTTCAAGCCCTCCACCCGGATCATTCAGGTGGATCTGCATTCACCGGAATTGGGCGCCGCAAGGCCCATCGCGCACGGCATCTGCGCCGACGTGAAAGCAACCTTGCGGAAAATGATCCACAGGGCGCCCGACAAGCAGTGGCAAACGCATACGGAGTGGAAGGACAAACTGCTCACGCTTACCGGGCAGTATCAGAGCCAGCTGAATGATCTCGCGAAGGATGCGGCGGCTCCGCTTCATCCCGCGGCGGTGTTTGCCGGTCTGCGCGACGCGCTGCCCGCGGACACCCTTTACTCCTGGGACGGGGGCGACTTTGTCCATTGGGGGCGCGCCATGATTCCGGCCACGCAGCGCGGCGGGTGGCTGCGGTTAGGTCCGATGGGAACGATCGGCTCGGCGTTGCCCAACTGCATTGCCATGCAGATCGCGAACCCGGGAAGGCCGGTGGTAATGATCACCGGGGATGGTTCTCTCGGCTTTTATATCGCGGAGCTGGAGACACTGGTGCGGTACCGTCTGCCGGTGGTGATCATCGTGGGAAACGACGGCGGCTGGGGCCTGGAGCGCGAATTGCAGAAGGAGTTGACAGGGGGTGAAACGGTGGCTTGCGAGCTGCGGCATACACGCTATGACATCGTGATGAAGGGGTTTGGAGGAGAAGGCGAACTGGTGGAGAACCTCGATCAACTGGCCCCCGCGGTACGGCGTGCGTTCGCTTCCGGCAAGCCTTATTTGTTGAATGTGATTGTGCGCGGCTCCCGGTCGCCGTTCACGGAGTGGCAGATCGCCGGAAAAAAATAACCCGGCCGTCTACTTGCGGGTAAGCGCCAGCACCAGATTCTCCATCACCAGCCGGTCATCGGGACTGCGGTCTCTCAGGGCTTTGTCAGCCTTATAGAGCTCCAGCATTGCCTGCTCGAGCCGTGGCTTGGTATAAGCTCCGACGGTTTGAAAAACCTGCTGGACGCGTGAAAACCACACCTGGATGCCCAACTTGGCGCAATACGCCTGCAATTGCTGCGGGGTCCGGAGATTCTCCTCTTTCGCCGTCAACGCGAGGCGGAACTGGGAAGCGATCAGAGTCAGGGCGAGCGGCAGATACTCCCCATCGCGAACCAGGGTCTCCATCAGGTCGAGGCTTTTCGCCCGGTCGCCCCTGCCGATGGCATTCACCAGCGCGAAAATCGTGGTGGAACGCGCATCCGGCGCGAGCAGGCTGATGTCCTCCTCGGTCACCTCGCGCTGACCACCGGTATATAGGGCAAGCTTTTCGAGTTCATTCGCGATCCTCGCCGCATCATTGCCTAATGATGCGACTAACGATTCCAACACCGCGGGACCCATTTTCAAGGAAGCTTTCCGGGCCAGATCGGCCGCCAGCTTGAGTGCCTCGTCGGCGGTGTAAGGCGTGAACTCGACCACATTCGAAACGCCGCCGTAGAACTTGAGCAGCCGGTCCATCTTAGCCTTATCGTCACTATCGAAGGAAAGACGCTGGGCATCGAACACCAGCGTGACGTCAGGATTGGGATTCTTCAGATAGGCCTGCAACGCAGCATGACCGGGACTGTCGTCGTCTTTGGCTGTGCCCTTCGGCACCGCGGCTTCCGCACTGGACACCCAAACTACGCGGCGGGTGGCAAACAGCGAGTAAGAACCGACATCGGTGATCACGTCGCGCAGCGCCACCTCGTCCAAATCATGCCGCGTCAACCCGTCTTCCCTCAACTCTCCCGGCAGGATTTTGTCGATCATCATTTTCCGGCACACGCCGCGGCGGTATTGTTCCGGACCGAAAAACAGATAAG
This sequence comes from Bryobacteraceae bacterium, assembly GCA_035526195.1. Lineage (GTDB taxonomy): Bacteria > Acidobacteriota > Terriglobia > Bryobacterales > Bryobacteraceae > CADEFT01. The sequence continues at coordinate 7,501 of DATLCW010000371.1, read as the reverse complement.
CCGGGGCCGTAGTGCCCGCCTTGATCTGCGCCAAAAATTGCTGCGGCGTCACTTAGAAGGCCTCCAGAATCGCCGATACAACCGATGCCGCCACCTGTGTACTCAAGCGGTCGAGGGCGGTTTCGCTCTCTTCAAAGTACGCCAGCGGATCGATACTGATTTCATAGCGCTCGCGTACCTCCATACCTGGGTTGGTGTAGAGCACGCGTCCGGTGGCGCGCTCCACCAGGGTGACCTGAACGTACACGATGATCTGGACACCCGCGGCGCGGCCTGTCTTGGTGTCGAACGTCGTCGGATTGGCGAGAATATTGCGGACCGAGCCGCGCAGCACGGCGTCGGCGGCATTCTCATCCGGCACGATCTCATAGCGCGTACGCGAGATGAACTCGCGGGTTACCGACTGTGCCAGGCGATCCGACAAACGGTAGCGGGTCGTGTTGTTGTGAAAAGCGGGCACCGCAATCGTCTTTAGTGACTTGGGAAGCAGATCGGCGCGGCCCGCGATGTGATATCCGCAGCCGGCGAACGGAAGCGCCGCCAGCATCAGGATCAATCCGCGCATAACTGCAATACCAGCTTCACGGCATTCTCCGCGCTCAGGCGGAGGTTGTCAGCCGCAATCCAGAACCAGAAGGCCCGCGGATGGTTGCGGTCAGCCCGGATATCGCCTACGGAAATGCCATACTGGCCGGCCGCATTCACGTTGCTGACAGGCTCCTCGGCGGAAGAGCGGATTTCGATGCCATCCGCGGCCATCGCGGCCAACAGATCCCCGGCGGTGGTGTCGTCTTCGAACTCAACCCAGGCGGAGATGCTGTAGCCGTGAAAGGCGGGAGCCTGAATCAGCCGCAACGAGGGCATGGGGGTGGCGGCCTCCCTTAGGTGGAACAGGGACGCCAAATGCCTTTCCAACGTCATTTCGATCTGGACGAGGCTCTGCGGAGCTTCCAGGCCAAAGCAAGGCAGCATGGCATAAGCAAGCTGCGCGTCGAAGACCGATTTGGGCAAGGTCTGAAAGGAAAACAGCTTGATGCTCTGCTGATGCAGTTCCTCGATCCCGTTTTTCCCGAGCTCGCTGGCGGGTTCGAATACTTCGACGACGGAACGCTTTACGCGAAAACGGGGTTCCAACTGCCCGAAGAACGTCGTGAGCGCAATTGCCGCCGGATGCGCGACAACCGCCGGAAGACCCGCGGGATCGATCAGGCCACGCTCCACCTGGGGCGCGCGCAAGCGGGCAGACGGTATCTCCTCTAAAGCGCGCGTGACATCGATTACCGCGGGCGGATTGGGGTTGCCCTTTCTCGTCCCACTGCCGATCAGGTCCCACGCCTTGAGGCTGGCGCTTGCGGAGCCGGCAAGAATCACGGCATCGGCCACCGCGAGATTGGTCTCATCCATTGCTGTAATGACTACCGGCTCATCGCCCTCTTCGGTGATTTTGCCTGTTTCTTCGGCATCCGCGCCGATCAGGTGTACGTTCTTATCGAGCGCACGCTCCCGCAGCACTTCCCGGATGTCTTTTCCAAGGAGCGATTCGCCCCCTACGATTGCCAACGAAGGAAAACGCATGGTTAACCTGGCTGCCGCTGCGGCTGTGGCGGCGGTTGACGCTTCCGGGTGGCGCGGCGAATGATGCCGCCCAGACGGACGGCGATTCCGCTGGCCACGTAGACGGTTCCTATGCCCAACAATGCCGGCTGCGAGTAATTCCAGATGAGATAGATCAGGCTTCCCAACAGGACAACGGTTAAATAGGAGCGCGGCCGCGTCAGATTCAAGTCCTTGAAACTGCGGTAGCGCCAGGTGCAAACCAATAGAAAAGCCAGCAGCCCCATGAGCGCGAGCCAGGCCGCCGAGAGCGGCCACCATTGGATGGGGGCGCCGTCCAGGGCGTACACGACCGCGGCCACCATGCCGGCGGAGGCGGGCGTGGGGAGACCGACGAAGTACTTCCGGTCCGGCCGTCCCGGATTTTTCGGAACAGGATTCGTTTGCACGTTAAACCGCGCGAGCCGCGAGGCGCTGCACAGCAGAAACAGGAAGCATAGAAAGATGCCGGCGCGCACCAGATGATCGTGAATTCCGTATTCCGAAGTGAAATCGACGAATTGGATGCCGAACGCGTAAGCCAGCACAGCGGGGGCCATGCCGAACGTAATGACATCGGCGAGCGAATCCATCTCGCGACCGAAATCGCTTTCGGTTCCCGTCAGCCGCGCGATGCGCCCATCGAGGCCGTCGAGCAGCACCGCGATTCCGATCGCTTTAGCGGCGTACTCAAACTGCGGCACCGCGCCGGCAAGTCCCGCCTGCACGGCCATGGACCCTTCGAAAGTTTTGAGTATGGCGAGAAACCCGAGATACAGGTTGCCGGCCGTGAACAGGGTAGGCAGGGCGTACGCGGCTCGCCGCGGCCGCCGGCTTTGCTGGTCGATTAACTGATGGGGGAGGTTGATTTTGCCCACCTCAGCTACCTTTCTTTCTGGCGAGGATGGATGTAGCGGCGGCGACGCGCTCGCCCTCGCGCACGGCGATCTCCCATTCCGGGCCCAACCAGACATCTACTCGCGAGCCGAACTTGATCAGGCCGACACGCTCGCCGCGAGCTACGGTATCGCCTACTTTCTTCCAGAATACGATGCGCCGCGCAATCAGCCCCGCGATCTGCTTGAAGACCACCCGTGAGCCGTCGCTCTCCACGGTGGCGGTGTTCATTTCATTGACGGTGGAGGCTTCTTCCTTGCTCGCCACCAGGAACTTTCCCTTCTGGTATTTCACCGCGGTGATCCTGCCTCCAATGGGAGAGCGGTTCACATGAACATCAAACACATTCAGAAAGATGCTGATGCGGGTGCCGCCATCCTCAGGCTTGACGACTACAACTTTTCCATCCGCCGGCGAGACCGCGTACGGACCTTCGGGCGCCTGGCGGTCGGGATCGCGAAAGAAATAGAGGCAGAATAGAGCAAGAATAAAGAGAGGAAGACCGTAGCCGGGGCGGGTGAGGTAGGAAACAACCAATCCGCCAGCCGTCAATCCGAGGGCGTAATAGATGCCATCAGCTATCATTCAGCGCGTGAGCCTTTCTCCTCATTTTCGCAGACTACTCACGCTGGCGCTTCCGGTCTTGCTTCCGGTCTCTTTCTTCGCGGCGGAACGGGTGGAGCGCAAGGCATTTACCATCCAGGGCCAGTTGAGACCGATCCCGCGGTTTTCCACCGTAACCATCGCGGCGGCGGGCTCCACCTTCCAGGCCCAATCCCCTATCTACTGGGATGGGAAGTTCAAATTCAAGAACGTGCAGCCGGGCAGCTATTCGGTTGCGGTGCACGTGCCGCGGCTGGGAGAGTTCCGGCAGACTTACAGCGTCGGTCCGAGCACGGCGGATGATAAGGGGCGGGTGAAGATTTCCATTCTGGTACACCCCTCTCGCGCGAGCAAAGTGATCACTCCGAAGGACCGCTTCACCGTCTCGGCTGCTAAACTTTCGATTCCGCAAAGCGCCTGGAAGGAGTATTCCAGCGCTCAACGGCGAATCCGCAAGAACGATATCGCCGGCGCGGAACGCCATCTGAAGAAGGCCGTGGAAATCGCACCGCAGTTTTCCAACGCCTGGAACTCATTAGGGACTCTTTCTTATGGGAACAAGGATTACGGGAAGGCCGCGGCGCACTTTCGTGAAGCGATCCAAGTCGATCCGGACGCCTATGAGCCGGTGGTGAATCTCGGCGGGGCACTCCTGAACCTGCACCAGTTTGAGGAAGCGCTAAAGCTGAATGAGGATGCGGTCCGGCGGCGTCCGATGGATGCGCTGGCGAATGTCCAATTAGGTGCCAATTACTTGGAGCTGAAGAATCCCGATTTGGCGCTGAAGTATCTGCGCGAAGCAAAACGGCTGGATCCCGGCCATTTCGCCAATCCTCAGATGCTGCTTTATGAGATTTACATGAAGAAGGGCGACAGAATAGCCGCCGCCCGGGAATTAGAAAGCTTTTTGCGGTACCACCCGGATAGTCCGGATGCGGAACGATTGCGGAACTCAGCGCGCAAACTTCGTGCGCCATAGGCCCGCACTGCTCATTGCCGGCACTGCCGGACGCCTAGATTGTACTTTTGGTAAATAGCGAGAAGAGTCCCGACAAAACGGATGTCTTGCGGGGGGTCTGGTCCGTGCCTTTCGCTTTGCCGCACAGCCTGTCGCCTAATTGCGCCATGCCCTTTCCCAGAGCGCTGCCGGGGGACACCTGTTTACCCTCGATCAAAGCCCGGTGCACGTTTTCATAGTCCGCGGGAAGCAGGTGATACACATCGCAATGGAGCGCGGTCTCTATCACTTCCCTGCCCAGGCCGAATTCTTTGTTATAGCGGTTGACGATCAGCCGGATGCAGGACTGGTTCACGCCGTTGGCTTCGAGATAGTTTATCGCCTTCTGCGCGGCTTGCAGAGCCGGGAGCTCATTGGTGGTCACCAGCAGCACATCATCGCTGTTGCGCGCCAGCGTAAGGTTCCATTCTCCATACACGGAGCCGGCGTCGAGGACGACAACTTCATACGAGCTGCGTGCGAACTCGACAATCGAAGAAGCATCCCGCAGCTCATGGAGAGCTTCATTCACCTGCTCCGGAGCCAGCAGGATATCCATGCCGGCCTGCTGGGTGACGATCCCCCTCCAGAGATCGGCATCGAGCGTGGTCGAGCGGGACAGCGCATCTACGAAGCTGTAATTCGATTTCAGCTTCATTAGAAAGGACAGTGTTCCGGTGAGCGGATCGAGGTCCGCCAAAAGGATCTTCCGGAACCCCGAACGTTTGAAATGTTGGGCCAGATTGGCGGCGATGGTGGTGGCGCCGCAAGCTCCCTTGGCGGGCATCACGCAGAGAACTTTGCCGTGTCCTTGTCCTCCAGAGCCGGTGCGTTGCAGGGAAGCGATCCGCTCCAAGGCGTGCTCCAACTGTCCAGGATCGAAAGGCCGGACGAGGAATTCCGCCGCGCCCTGGCGCATGGCCCTAAGAATGATATCCGGATTCTTTGAGGAAAGCAGTACCACGACTTTGATCCCGGCCTGTACGCTGATGAGCTCAGCGATCAGGCTGAGCGCACGCTCGGGATCCGAGATCAGGTCCAGGAAACAGAGATTAGGGCCCTGGGCGCCGCCGAGTTCAGAGAGTACCTGACGCGCGGGGTAAGACTGCATCTCGAATACGGGCGTATTGGGCAGATGTAAGGCAAGAATGGGTGATAGCTCAGCTGCAATCGTTTTGTTGGGAGTAACCAGGAGCGCTTTCCAGTTTCCCGATAAGGCGGCAATGTCGGCTCGTGGCATTGGTAAGATCTCTGAACCTACATGCAAAATCGGCGGTAGGCCTTAAAAACATGAGAGCGGGTAAGCCGTTCTGTCACTAAGACTATGAGGGCCATCACCGATAAGGGTGTAAGGCGGGAGCCAGAAACAATGTCAGAACAAATTTCCGTGGGCATTTGTGAGACCCAGCCGTTGACGGCACAGGGTCTGGAAGCGGTCCTTCGTGAGAATGCCGGGTACAGCTATGCCGGGGCGGTGCATTCGCTTGGCGAGGCGGCGGCTTTTCTGGCACGTACGAGCCCAAGCATATTTTTTCTCGATAAATCGTTTGGCGTGCAATCGGCCTTGGAGTGGGTAGCCGAGCACCGGGCGGTGCCGCCTGCTACGGCGATTGTTGTTTGGGGCCTTAGCATCACGGAGGCGGAAGCTCTGCGATTTCTGCAGATCGGGGCCAAAGGAATCATTCGAAAAACAGCTACCCGCGAGACGCTACTGTGCTGTCTCGAAGCGGTCGCTAAAGGATCGAGTTGGATGGAAGACAGCCTCTTCCGGGAGTCGGCGCGTCAGGAAAAATGCCACCGCTCGGAACTGACGCCGCGCGAGCAGCAAGTGATGGAGCTTGTGGAGCAGGGTTTCAAGAACAAAGAGATCGCTCATCAGCTCGGCATCCGGCCCGGGACGGTAAAGATTCATTTGAAGCACATCTTCGAGAAAACGGGTGTGAGGGGCCGTTACGGACTGGCCCTCAGCGGCATGAAAGACAAGGGTCTACTCGCGCTGCCCTAGGCCCATGGGTAAGGGTGCAATGCCTTCGCCGGGCGCGGCAGAATGAACGCCGGGGCGGGAGGGGCATGGTATGCTGAGGGGTGTTGCTCTCTCAGCGCCTGTTCCTGCCTGCCTGCCTTTTGCTTCTGTTTCCTTTCGCCTGCGCCGCCCAGACTACGCGTCTGCTGGATATCCTCGGAGAAGAGCTGAATCGCAACTTCACGACCTTCAAGAACGCCGATCCCGCGCCCTATTATCTCGCCTATGAAGTGGTGGACGAAGAAGCGGAATCCATCGCCGCCAGCTTCGGCGCCTTACAGAACACGAACTCGACCAAAGTTCGCGGCCTGGATGTGACGCTGCGCGTCGGCTCTCCCAAGCTCGACAATTACCACCGGATGCGCGGCGATCGCGCCCAATTCACCGCCGGTGTCCAAATTCCTATAGAAGACAATGCCAATGCGGTGCGCAGACGCGCCTGGCTGGAAACAGACCGTATTTACCGGCTCGCCAATCAGCGGCTGATACGGCTCAAGACCAATACGCAAGTGAAGGCGGCGGAGGAGGACAATTCCGACGATTTCTCGGCGGAGGCCCCGGCCGTTTACGCCGAGCCGCCTGGCAAGCTCTCCTTCAATCGCGCGGAGTGGACCGTCCGGGTGCGAAAATGGTCCGCCGAGTTCAATAAACACCGTGGAATTCTCGCTTCCAACATTACGGTGGTAGCGGACCGGCACACCAAGTACTTCGTGAACTCCGAGGGAAGCCGTATCCAGCATGGCCGGGGATTCGCCCGAATCCTCATCACCGCGCAAGGGAAGGCCAGCGACGGCATGGACTTGGCGGCCACGCACAGCTTTGAGGCGGAGTCCGCCGACCGGTTGCCTAAGGACGACGTCGTACAGGCCGCGGTCACCAAAGTTGCGGGACAATTGACAGCCCTGCTGCGGGCGCCGCCGGTGGACCCGTATGTCGGTCCGGCGATCCTGAGCGGCTCCTCGGCGGGGGTGTTTTTCCACGAAATCTTCGGCCATCGTATTGAGGGCCACCGCCAAAAGGACGAAAACGAAGGTCAGACTTTCACCAAGAGCATCGAGCAGCCGGTGCTGCCGTTGTTTCTTTCGGTTATCTTTGATCCCACCCGGAAAGCGATTGCAAAGACCGATCTCCACGGATGGTACGCTTTCGATGACGAGGGCGTGAAGGCCCGGCCGGTGAAAGTCGTGGAGAGCGGCATTCTCAAGACTTTCCTCATGTCACGGTCCCCCGTCAGCGGATTTCAGAAATCGAACGGCCATGGCAGGCGCCAGATGGGAGCCGAAGTCGTATCGCGTCAATCCAACCTGTTGGTGGAATCGGCCCAGGCTGTCCCCAAAGAACGTCTTCGCGCCATGCTGATCGAGGAAGCAAAGAAGCAGGGCAAGCCG
>DATLCW010000370.1:0-3895 GCA_035526195.1 Bryobacteraceae bacterium | reverse complement strand
GGGGCACAAAACTTCCAAATAAGGAGCATTTGCATGCGATCCGTTCTCCTCAAAATTTGCGCACTTTCGCTGGCGACGACCTTGCACATCCTCGCCGCGGACCCGAGCGTGGGAACCTGGAAACTCAACCTGGCGAAATCGAAGTTCCATCCCGGCCCGGCGCCGAAAAGCCAAACCGCCACCTTTACCAGCGACGGAGAGTGGATCAATAGTAAATCCGAGGGCACAGACGCGGCCGGGATGGCTGTTTCCTCAATCAACCGGTATAAGCGGGATGGTAAGGAGTATCCCTTCAAGACCCGTGACGGCGAAGGAGTCATCTCCATCAAGACGGTCGACGCCCATAACAATACCGGCTCGATCAAACGCGATGGGAAGGTCGTCAGTACCTTCCGAACGAATTTCTCCAAGGACGGCAAAGTTCGCACCATGACAACCGAAGGTACCAATCCGGACGGGAAGAAATTCAAAAACGTCTTGGTTTTCGACAAACAATAAATGAAGCAGTCTGGTGTATACTCAATGCCGACGGAGAACAAGCATGAACCGCCGATACTTTCTTCCCACCGCATTCGGGGCACTAACCACCGCGCGCCGCGCCGTCGCCGCTTCCGATAAGATCAACATCGTGCTGATGGGGGTGCGCGGACGCGGACGCGGCCTTACCGAGGCGTTCTGCGCCCAACCCGACGTCAATGTCACCCATGTTTGCGATGTCGACCAGAACGTCGTGGAGAGGGCTTTCCAACTGATTGAGAAGTCCGGCCGCAAACGTCCGCCGCTGGTGGCCGATCTACGCCGCTGCCTTGACGATAAGACGGTCGACGCGGTCGTCATGGGAACCCCGATTCACTGGCATGCGCCCGGCACCATCCTGGCCTGCGACGCGGGTAAAGACGTGTATGTGGAGAAGCCGATTTCCCACAACATCCGCGAGGGTCGTCTCATGGTGGAGGCCGCGCGCCGCAATAAACGCATTGTCCAGACCGGCACCCAATTGCCAAGTCTGCCCGCCGCGCTGGCTTTCCAGGACTATGTGCAATCGGGGAAACTCGGCCGTATCCTGATGGCCAAAGTGTGGAACGTCCAACTGCGAAATAACATCGGCCACAAGGAAGATGAGCCTGTTCCGGCCGGCATCGACTATGAGATCTGGACCGGCCCACTTCCCAAGCTGCCCTTCAATCGCAACCGTTTCCACAGCACCGTAAACTGGCATTGGCACTACGGCGTGGGCGACATTGGAAACGATGGAGTGCATCAATTGGATATGGCCCGCCGCGCCCTGGGCGTCACGCTGCCGGATCGCGTTTCCGGCATGGGCCGCAAAATGTACTTCGACGACGATCAGCAAACGCCGGACACGATGAACCTCACCTATGAGTTCAAAGACAAGCTGATTTCTTTCGAGCAGCGGCTTTGGAATCCTTACGGCCTGGAAGGCTGCGACAACGGCGTCGCCGTTTATGGAGACCGCGCGGTGGCGCAGATCGGCCGCTTTCGCGGGCAGAACTTCGGCTACCGGGTAATGGATGACAAGGGCGCGCTGATCCACAGCGAAGAGCACGGGAAGTCCTCCATCGACCTGCCGCATGCCCGCAACTTCCTCGATTGCATCCGCAGCCGGCAGAAGCCGCGGGTGGAGATCGAAGAGGGGCACTGGGCCACCTCGCTCGCGCATCTGGGCAACATCGTGGCGCGCACCGGGCGGCCGATTCAATTCGATGCCAAGACGGAAACCGTAACCGGAGATGCGGAAGCCAACAAGCTCGTCCGAAGGGAATACCGCCCCCATTGGTCACGGCCGAAGGGAGTCTGAGATGGTCACACCGACCCGGCGCTCCGTTCTTTTGTCCGCGCTTGCGGCCGCCGCCGCCGCCAGTCCCGCGAAGAAGTATCGTGTCGCGGTAATCGGCCACACCGGCCGCGGGAACTACGGACACGGCATCGACACCGTCTGGAACGCTTTCTCGCGGATGGAAGTTGTAAGTGTGGCCGACCCCGATGAAAAGGGCCGCGCCGGCGCCCTGACGCGGACCCACGCCAAGCGCAGCTACGCCGATTACCGCGAGATGCTTCGTAAGGAGAAGCCGGATTTGGTTGGGATCGGACCACGCTGGATGGATCAGCGGCTCGAGATGGTGACCGCGGCGGCCGAGGCCGGGGCGCACATCTACATGGAGAAGCCTTTCGCCCAAAGTCTGGCGGAGGCGGACCGGATGGTGGAGGTGGTACGCAAGAACAAGGTGAAGCTGCAGTTGGCGCACCAGATGCGCACGTCGCCCTACACGCTGCGCGCGAAAGCGATGGTGGACGCGGGCGAAATCGGAGTGATTCAGGAGGCGCGCGCCCGCGGCAAGGAAGACCGCCGCGCTGGCGGTGAAGACATGATGGTGCTCGGCTCGCACCTCTGCGACATGCTTCGTTATTTCCTCGGCAATCCGCAGTGGGTGACCGCCCATGTGACACAGAACGGCGCGGAAATCAGCGGTAAGGATGTGAAGCAAGCCACCGAGCCGATCGGGCCCATTGCGGGGAACCAGGTGAGTGCGATGTTCGCCTTCCCTGGGGGAGTCCATGGGTTCTTAGCATCCCGCGCTGCTGCGCACACCGATCCTCTGCGCTTCGGCACCTGGCTGTATGGAACCAAGGGAGTGATGTTTCTGCCGAACGCAATCTATCCAGGAGGCGGGCTGTCCGTCCTGCGGTCTCCCGCGTGGCTGCCGGATGAGAAGCATGCCTGGAAAACAATCGAAGCGAAGCCTGATCTGGCGAGCGCGGGTATCGATGGGCACGCCGGGCATGAAATCGCCAATGCGCTGATGGTGGCCGATCTCGTTCGGGCCATTGAGCGCGATGGAAAGCCTTGCTGCAACGAGGAAGATGGACGCTGGACGATCGAGATGGTTCACGGCATTTATCAGGCGCAGAAGGCGGGGGACCGCGTGAAGTTACCGCTCACCGGGCGCGCTCATCCGCTCGAGAAGCTCTAAATTCGCGCGTCAATCGCATGCTGCCGGCTTCGGAATTTCAGAGGGAGACTCCACCCTCAATAGATGCGCCGGCGCTACGCCGCAAGGTAGCTTGGCGTGTGCTGCCACTGGTCTTTACGCTCTACATCGTGGCGTATCTCGACCGTGCGAACGTCGGGTTTGCCAAGCTGCGCATGGCAAGCGATCTGCAGTTCTCCGACTCGGTCTTCGGACTCGGCATCGGCATTTTCTTCATCGGCTACCTGCTGCTCGAAATCCCCGGCGCGCTGCTGGTGGAGCGCTGGAGCGCGCGGAAATGGTTTGCGCGGATCTTGATTTCGTGGGGCGTTATTTCAGCCCTGACCGCCTTTGTGAGAACGCCCATGGAGTTCTATGCGGCGCGGTTTTTGCTCGGAGTCGCCGAGGCCGGATTTTTTCCCGGCATCATCGTTTACTTCACGCACTGGTTCACCAGTCACGACCGTACGCGCGCGCTTTCCGGTCTGGTGATGGCCATCCCATTCAGTCTGGCGATCGGCGCACCGGTCTCGGCGATGCTGCTGGACGTGAACTGGCTCGGACTTGCGGGATGGAAATGGATGTTCATCCTGGAGGGTGTTCCGGCCGTGATTCTGGGTTTCCTCACGTTGCGCTTTATGACAGACCGTCCGCGCCACGCCAAGTGGCTGTCTCAAGCCGAGCGCGACTATCTGGAGAGCGCCTTGCGGGAAGAAGCGCGCACCAAAGAGGGTCCGAACAAGATCAACATCCGCCAGGCGCTCGGCCTACGAAATGTGTGGCTGCTGGCGCTGGGAATCTTTGCGACCAATACGGGCGGGTATGCGCTGACATTCTGGGTGCCTTCGATGGTCAAGAGCCTGTCGGGCGGCACCGACCGCTCCACACTCCTTTACAGCGGATTG
>DATLCW010000366.1:0-4462 GCA_035526195.1 Bryobacteraceae bacterium | reverse complement strand
TGCACAAGCAAGGCAAGCTCGTGATGGCCGGACCATTCATGCCAGGCCCCTCGGGTGACGCCGGCGATTGGCGCGGCATCGTGGTGTATCGCGTGGGCAGCGTCGCCGAAGCGCAACAACTGGCCGCGAACGATCCGGCGGCGAAGGCGGGAAGGCTCGCGATCGAAGCGCGTCCGTGGATGACGTTGAAAGGAATATTGAAGTAACGGTTCTGGTTTCTCGTTTCTCGAAAATCAGCCTTCGGCAGAGCGGTGCGCTGCGCGACGATTGGTTTACGGCTCGACTGAAGCCGAGCCCTTCCGAAATCAAACCTTTTAACCTGCCTATCGGCAGAGCGCCGCGATTCGCTCGGGTCGGGCTTCGGCGCTGCGCGCGGCCATTCCATCGAGCTTTCCAAAGCATGGCCCGGTTCCCACCTTTTTCCAAAAGGGCAGCTAAGTTCGCCGGAATCAACAACATGGTTCCAAGGTCAAGATTCTAAAGGGCTTACCGGCGCGTCATAGAAAACAAGGGCTTAAGCTCCACCTGCTGAGGTTTACGATCCGGGTGCCCCTGGAATCAACGAGTTGCGCGGTGGTTATCCTCCCAGCGGCTGCGCCTAAGGGGCTGCGGGTTTGATATCTGATTTACTGGGGATTTCTCATCTGTATATCTATTTGATATAGTTGATGTATATATATTAACACGGGTTGCAATGCGGGGCAGGCTAAAGGGACAGTTTTTCTCACCGCGAATCCCAATTTGGAACTCCGTACTCTTTCTTATTGCCAAGCCCGCGGTCGGTGTGGGAAAACGTTAACATGATCCTCCAGATCTCCCGGCTCCGGTGTTCCCTGACACTGACCTGGTTGCTTGCCAGTACGTGCAGACTCGCAACGGCAAGAACGGCAACGCGCAGAATGGCCGCCGCCTTTTTACTGGGATGTTGGTGTGTGGTTTGGGCCCAAAGCCAGTCGGGCCCGGTCAATATCCCGCCGGAAACTCCGACCAGCGAGCTGTTGCGGGGCGCCGCCCAAGCGCACGACGCGCGGAACTTTGCGGTGGCGATCGCGCTGCTTAAGGAAGTGGTCCGCCGCGAGCCAGAGCACCTCAAGGCGTGGAATGCGCTCGGCTATTCCCACCTTTTAGCCCGCCAGCCGAAAGAAGCGGAGGCGTGTTTTCGCAAGCAGATCGAACTGAATGCGTTTGATGCGTGGGCCTACAACAATCTGGGTCTGGCGCTGATGGAGCAAGACAAGAATGACGACGCGGAAGCCATGTTCCGGAAGCAGCTCGAGGTCAATCCGCTGGACACGTTCGCCAACGCCAACCTAGGCCGGCTGTTGTTCCAGCAATACCAACGCAGCGGCGCGTCGAAGAAGAAACTTACGGAGGCGGTACAGGCGTTGGAAGTGGCGAACAGGTTGGCGCCCAAAAACGCGGGAGTGAAGCTCCTGCTGGCTGAGGCTTACAACGCGGCGGGCGAGACGGTGAAGGGCAAGGCACTGATGGCGGAGGCTAGGGCAGAGATGCCGGCGGCCTTCAGGGCACCTGCGAGCGGCGATGCGATCGCGACCCTGTTGCTCAGCCTGAAGCCGGCGGAGGCAGCCATCGCGGAGGCGACCGAGGAATTGGAGCGCATCCAGCAAAACCTGACGGCAAAGGTCCCGGCGGAGCTGGCCCGGGATGATGAAGAGAGTTCCAACCGGGCGGCGGCGTTGTGGGCGCAGATGGGCGAGGCCTTCCGGTCGAGTGACGATCTGGTGAAGGGTGAGCGTTATCTGAAGGCGGCGTGGCTATGGACACAGTCAGAGGCAGTGGCCGACCGCTTGGGGCAGATCTACGAGAAGCAAGGGGCCAAGGCGAAGGCGATCGCGGCGTATCGGCACGCGCTTACATCATTTGCCGGATCCGGTCACAGCCACGAGCGGTTGGAGAATCTGCTGGGAAGCAAGTTGGCCGCGGACACGATGGTAAGTCGGAACAGCGGAGAGCTGTCAGCGCTGCGAACGGTGAAGCTAGGAGCGTCCGCAAAGAAAGGCTTCGGGGAGTACGTGATGAAGCTGCGCCTGACTGGCGATACGGTAATGGTGGAAGGCGTGAAGTTCGAGACGGGCGACTTAAAAGGGATGGAAAAGGCGGTGGGTGCGGGGAAGTATCCGCTGGCCGCTCCCAGCGATGCGGAAGCGGTGATGGTGCGACGAGTGATGCTTTACTGCGGCATGGGAGCGTGCTCAGCAACCCTTATGCCGGCGCTGGCAGGGATGATGGACAAGCGGTAGCGCAGAGGTCACGCAGGAACCTTCCCGGCGAGCTGCCGGTAAGTCATAGAACAATTGTGTCATGGGAAGGGAGGGGGTATTCGCTGTCCGATTAGGGTTGCTTACTTGCCATTCGTATCTCCGATTTGCCAACAGAGCTGCCCTTATGTAAAACCGTCGCTTATGAAGAAAGCGCGAAATTCTCCGTTGCTCTGCGTCGTATTCCTTGTGCTGGTTGCCTCCGCCCAAGCACAGGAAATACCTCCGGACGCAACTCCCGCCGAGCTACATACCGCGGGCCTCCAGGCGCTGCAGGCCCGACAATACGAGCGCGCTGCCACATTATTGCAGCGGGTCACCGAACTTGACGCCAAGCACAAGTACGCGTGGAACAACTTAGGGCGCGCCTACCTTGGATTGCAGCGGGAAGAAGATGCAGTCGCCTGCTTCCGCAGACAGATTGAGATCAACCCCTTTGATGAGTATTCATACAACAATCTCGGGATGGCGCTGGTGAAGCTCGGCAAAAATGAAGATGCAGAAGCTGCATTCCGGAAGCAAATCGAGGTTAACCCACTGGACAAGTGGGCCCACAGGAACCTGGGAAGGCTGTTGATGGACGCACGGCGCTTCAAGGAAGCGATCGCATCCTTCGACACGGCCAGTCGCATTACTCCCGAGGACCAGGAGATTCGCATGCTGATGGTGGTGGCCTACCAGAATAATGGAGAACGGGAGAAGAGCCAGGCGCTTCTCAAGGAGATCATGTCGGCGGGAATGCCTGCGGGCTTCTTCGTGCCAACTGACCCAATGACAAAGAAGCTGAAAGGGATCATGGATGCGGATAGGGCGCTAACGAATGCGAGAAAGAGTATCGCGGAACTAAGTGGGCAGCTCAAGCGACTCGATCCGCTCTCCCCTAAAGAATCTGATCTGGAGAACAGTCGCCAACTTTTTGCGGCATGGGCGCAAGTGGGCGCAGCGTACTTAATGAAGGGAGAGTTCCAAGCAGCGGAGAAATACCTCCATGCGGCATGGTTCTGGTCACCCTCGGGCATCGTGGCCGATCGTTTAGCCGAGGTGTATGAAAAGAGCGGGCGCCGGGCGGAGGCCATTGAGTTCTATCAGCGGGCTATGCAGGCGAACCCGGCGTATCCCGACAGTCAACTTGCGCTGGCCCAGCTGGTTGGCGGTCAAGAAAAAGCCGACGAACTGATCCAAGCCAACGCTATGAAGTATCGGGGCGTGGTCACACGGCCACTCAAGGTCGGGACCGGCAAGAAATCTACGGGAAGTTATTCCATCGTGTTCGAAGGCGAGAAGGTGATCGGCGTCAGCTTCAGCGGCGGAGACAATGTGGCGATGAATCTAGCGAATGTGTTGATGGAGGCAGCCTTTGCCACTGACTTTCCGGACGAGCAGCGACCCAGGTTCGTGGTTAGTGCACTCGTACTCTGCCTGGAGACGACGTGCTCGTACACCATGCAGCTGCCCACGATCGGCGACGTGAAAATGCACAACATCGTGAGCGGCCCACCAAAACAGTAATTCAGAGGGTAATCGTCGATGAGATGTTCTTACGACGACCCGCACAAGCTGTATGGGCACCGGGCGCCAGATGTGTGGGCCCGTGGGTGTCGGGCGCGTGTAGGGATGACGTTGAAAGGTTTTGAAGTAAAGTTCTGGTTTCTCGTTTCTCGAAAATCAGCCTTCGGCAGAGCCCGTTCGACTCCGCTCAGGGCAGGCTTCGGCGCTGCGCAACGATTGGTTTACGGCTCAGCTGAAGCCGAGCCCTTCCGAAATCAATCCTTTAACTTGCCTATCGGCAGAGCGCCGCGCTACGCGCAATCGATCTGGTCGCACGGTTCCTGTTAAGGGCCCTTAGTCAGCATTGTTAGCCTTAGGGAACCCACCAAAAGCAAATCGGTACTGAGAGCCCGGCCCGCGCGGTCCACCGTAGCGTAGTCGCCCGTCTCCACTCGCTAACGACACGCAGCCTCGCCCTGCGGCTTAAATAGCACCCTCGCCTGACAATCGCGCTCCCAGACCTCATTCGCCTGCAGTCCACGCATCCCACACACCGTTATCAAATCAGCTTTTGTTGGGGGACATATGTATCATCACGTCAAAAAATTGATGTTTACCGTGAATGTGGGGACTCCCGACCCACGTTTCGGAAATATGCTGCTGGAGCAGTTCGGCGGAGCCAATGGCGAACTGGC
>DATLCW010000036.1:0-7771 GCA_035526195.1 Bryobacteraceae bacterium | reverse complement strand
CGTAAATCCCGGTGCCGGATGACGAAGCCGCGGGCGCGGCGGTGGCAAGGGCGCTCGCGGCCATCGTGGTGGCCGCTGAGGTCTTGATAAATTTTCTTCGGCTCGATCTGGGTTTCATGGTCATCCTCTCCTATACAATTTCACCGGGCGCCGTCGGCGAGCCAATCGAACACACGCTGCTGCATCGGGCGATCAAATTTATTGAGCTGTTCCGGCGTGTCGAACATAAAGGCGCTCTCCCGGCCCTCCACTTGCCAGGCCTTGCGCGCTTCTTCCACTTCCGTCCGCACATCGGCGGCGCGGGCATACCGGTCGAGCGTAGGAGCGACCAGCAGCACTCGCCGAGGCGCAATCCGCGCGAGAGCGGCATCGAAATCGAACGGCAGGCGAGCTTCCTGACCGGCAAAGAAGCCGAGGCGCGGCAACAATCCGTGGAGGTGCGAATAGTGGCGGATACCCTCGACGCCGCGATCCGCCGTATCCAGTCGCAGCGGGTCGAAGCCCGCGACCGCGGCCAATCCGCGAACTCGTTCGTCGAGCGCGGCCTCGATCAGGCCTACCTTGGCCCCGAGGGAATAGCCGAGGAGAAAGATCCGCGATGCATCCACGCGATCATGGGCCGAGAGCGAATCCACCACGGCCCGCGTATCCGCCACCATTCTGCCCATCAGCGACCATTTGGGATATCTTGCATAGAACTCCCGCGCATCACGCACCCGCGCGCCGAAGCCAATCTGATCGAATGCAAATACGGCAAAGCCGCGTTTGGTCAATTCCGGAAATGAGGGACGCTGGTTAAGGCGGTAATCACTTCCCGTCGAGGTCCATGGCGACGAGATGGACCATCCATATTGATAACTGAAGGGGTGGAGCCAGACGACTACCGGCAGTTTTTCACCCTTGCGATTGGACGGCAGGAACAAGTCGCCCTTTAGCCCGTCGCCGAAACCCACCTCCATCCAATCCATTCCTTCCTTTGAAATCCGGTCGCGGGTGGATGCATTGGCGGAAGGCCGGCCGAACAAACCCGCAAGCCAACCCTCACTGGACGAGACTTCGAGCGACATGCGTTGCGCCTGCCAGTTCGGCGCGGCCGGCGGCTCCTCTCCCAAGGCCCATTGGATCTGCTCCATCCAGCTCTGGCGCGCCTTGGCCAACTCGGGTTTTGCCGGCGGGACAACGAAGGTACGCAGGGGGCGCGCCGAGGCGTCGATCCTCTCCCCGGACAAGCGCTGCCAGCCCTCGAACGTATACCCGTGGATCCATGTTTCCAGTTTGGTTCCGGGGCGGCGATCGAAGACCGAGTCCAAGAAATCGATGAAAATCTCGATGTCGCCCGCTGTCGTCTCATGCTCGCCATCGCGCAGATGCAGCCAGATATTCTGCTCCTTGCCGAGGAAGCGGTAAACCCGCAACGCATCGCGATACGCCTGTTCGAAACCAACGGGATTGCTGGCGGATTCGGCATAGCCCGTGTACAGCATGAGCCCACGCGGAGCCACCAGGGCGAGCAGCGTATTCTGGTCGACGGGAAGTTTGTCTTCACGCCCGGAGAAAAAGCGCAGCCGTGGATGGAACCAATGAGATTGCGCGCCTGTGAGCAGTTCGATGCTTTCATTGACGAACGGCTCGGTGGTGTAGCGCCACGGGTCGCATTCGCCGCTGTTGCCGCTCGAAGGGATTACCGCGCCAATACGTTCGTCGAAAGCAGCCGCGAGCAGCGCCTGCTTGCCATTGCGGGAATGCCCGGTGAGTCCGATTTTCCGCTTGTCGACCTCGGGCAGCGTGACCAGATAATCCACGGCGCGCGAGGCGGCCCATGCCCATCGCGCGAGCACGGAAAAATCGTAATCCGGATACGCTTCCACCCAGGCGTCGGAATCATCGCCGTTGCCGTAACGAGGATCGGTGGCATGATACACGCAGGCGATATAGCCGCGCCGCACCGCGGTGTAAATCCACGGGCGGTTGCGTCCATGATTGGTGAGAAAAACCGGGAAGGGACCGGCGCCGTCGGGGATGACCAGTTCGAGACGCAGGCTGGCGCGATGGCCGGGACCAAACTCCAGCCGCACCTCGCGAATGGTCACCCGGCCCTCACGGCGCGTGGCGGTCACCACAGCGCGCAGATTGTCCGGCTTCGGCGGAAATTTGCCGAACATCCAATGCTCGATCTGAGCGCGCAGATGGCCCTTCTGAGACTCCCAGTCCCGCGGCGATTTCACCGGCCCGCGTTGTGTCAGCAGCGGATCGGGCAGGCCAGGGACAGACGGCATCGCGTCGAAATCCGGCGGCAGTTCGCCTGTGCGGCGGACCCAATCCTCCCAGGTCTTATCGCGGGCGTTGAGACGGCCGTCTGGCGGCGTGCGGCTGGGGGTCAGCACGCGCAGCAATTGCTCCAGCGTTTGCTCGCGCCTGGTCTGCGCGGGCGCGACGTCCAAGAGGAGAAGAGCCAGCCACAGCGGGGCAATCATGGATGGATCTCAGCACTCAGCCGGAAACTTGCTCGTCAAATCCGTGCTGTTTGCGGTGGTGCGGGCCGTCGAATACTTTCGTGGATTTGAACAGCTCATGCCTGCCGTCCGTTGCTTCGTCCTTCACCCGGGAGAGCAGCGCGTTCTTTTCGGAATCGCTCATGGGCTTGAATCCGCGCGCCAGGGCGACGTCCTGCTTCAACTGCTCCATGGTCGTGATGCCCACCACCTGCGAGGTGACTGGCAGGCTCAGGCAGAAGCGGTAACACTCTTCCGCGGTAAGTCCGAGTTTCTCGATCAACCGTCCCGTTCCGCCGGCCAGCCCCTTCATCCCGATGACCCCGACGCCTTTCTTCAGACAAACCGGGAGCACACCCTTCTGGAAGCTTTGGTAGTGCGCATCCATCACGTTGATGGGCATCTGTGCGGAATCCCACGGGTGCGGCTTGCCAAGCATCTTCAGGTGGATGCGCGGATCTTTGTGTCCGGTGAAGCCGATGAATCGCACCTTGCCGGCCTTCTTGGCTTCCAGCGCGGCTTTGATGCCACCCTTTTCGAAGACCCAGTCCGGATCGTTATCGTAGACCATTTCGTGAAACTGCCAGAGATCGATGTGATCGGTCTGCATCCGCCGCAAGCTGTCTTCCAGATTTTTCATCGAGCCCTGGTAATCACGCTCGCAGTTTTTCGTCATCAGGAACACCTTTTTACGGCGGCCATCCGAGGACAGTGCCTTGCCCATCCTTTCTTCCGAAAGACCGTTGTGATAATCCCAGGCGTTGTCAAAGAAGGTAAGCCCTTCATCCACGGCGGCGTGCATAATGCGAATCGATTCCGCCTCGTCCTTTACGGATCCGATATGCCAGCCGCCCAGGGCAAGGATTGAAACCTGCTGCCCGGTCTTGCCCAACGCTCTGGTAGGCAGGCCGGTTGCGGAACCGCTGGCCGTTTGCGCCAACACCTGGTCGGCCAGCGCCGTAATTGACGCCGCCGCCCCCGCGCTCTTTAGAAACTCTCGCCGTGTGTCCATTTCTATCTCCTCGCGGAACCTGATTCAGCTTTCATAGTAACGCCATTCCGGTGCAGGGGCGCCCCCGCCAATTCGCCGTATGATGGTAAATGATGATACGAACTTTGTTGCTGAGTACGATGCTGCTGGGTGCGCGATTCGGCGCCGCGCAATCCATTGAAGTTTTCAAAACGCCTACCTGCGGCTGCTGCGGCAAGTGGGTCGAGCATTTGCGGGCCAATGGCTTTACCGCCAAAGTGACCGATGTCCCCAATACCGCCGAGTACCGGAAGAAATTCGGCGTGCCCGAGAAGCTGCTTTCGTGCCACACTGCGGTCGTCAGCGGGTACGCCGTCGAGGGCCATGTGCCGGCGGCGGATATCCTGCGGATGCTCAAAATCCGTCCCAAGGGGAAAGGCCTTGCCGTCCCAGGTATGCCCATTGGATCGCCGGGTATGGAGCAGGGCTCTCGGCGCGATGCTTATTCAGTGCTCCTGTTCGATTCCACCGGTGCGGTCTCGGACTTCCAGAAGTACACCGCCCAGCCCTGAACCGCCAGTCGCATTCTTACTTCGCCGGCGCCTTCTCGGCGAGCCAGATATTGCCGCTGTACTCCGGTAGCGCGAAGATCAACCGGTCGCGCGAAACGGCCGGACCGAAGCCGCCGATGCCGGTGCCGGCCAAACTGTGGCTAGCCTCGTGAATGTGGATCACCGGAAAGGCTTCTCCCGAGGGTTGTTTGTTGGCGGGATCGAGCCTCCGGGCCCAGACGCACCGGAAGCCGTCGCGATCCGACACCCAATAGAGCAGGTTCGCGTCCGGCGACCACCAGGGCCGGTTATTCCCGCCCGTATCGGACACCCGGATCCACTCCCTTTCGCCCGCCACGATCCCCTCGCGAGCAGGCGCGACATACACCGGTTGCCGCGGGTCATCGGGAATGTGAAAGGATGCCCAGCGGCGGTCGCGCGTGAACTCCAGGCTATGAGTAACCTGCCGCGTATGTTTCATCGGTTCGCGAATCTCACCGTTCGCCAGGTCAAAAGTGAAGTAACGGATCGGCCCGCCTTTCCAATACACCAGGGAATAGCCATCGGGAGTCCATCCGAAGATCGTCACCGGCAGGCTCTCCAACAGCTTTGTGTTTTCTCCGCCGGCGGCGTCCATTACATTCACCGACCCGGTGTCGCTGAAGGCCACTTTTGCGCCATCCGGAGAAATCACACCGCGGACATTCTGTGCCTGGAGCACGGTCTCCTGGCCGGAAGCCATTTCACGCAGCCGGAGTTCGGCACGGGTCGGCTCAATATGGGTGAACACCAGTTTGGCGCCGTCGAGCGTTGCTGTCGGCTGTCGCTGCGAGCCGCTGGAATTGGGCAGCCGCTCCATCGGTCCGCGAACCCGGCCGCTATTCATATCGATCGGCACCGACCAAAGCCGTTGCGTAAACGGAGGTTGGGAAGCGAAGGCGATTTTGCCCGCCGCCGCGGTGGCGCGGGTCACGTTTCCAGTGGCCGTGAACAGCACGGCGGACTCACCCGGCCGGCTGGGATCCATCGCCCGCAACTCCGGGCCTTTTGAGAACAGAATGGCGCCGTCCTGCCAATCGTCGCCGGCAATTCTTTGAGCCACGTCCACCGGTGGCCCGGTGATAGCGCTGGCGGCTCCGCCGTTCGTCGAAGCGCGCCAAAGGGACGAGGAATCGAAGGCTCCCGGGCCCTTCATCCCCATAAACACGATCGACTGGGAATCGGGTGACCAGACCGGGAAATGACTCCAGCCGATTTCGGGAGCGATCCGGCGCGACGAGCCGCCTGTCGCGGGCATGACCATCAACTGCGATTCCTGCACCGGGTTGGCGTCGGCACTGGTAGTATACGCAAGCCAACTCCCGTCCGGAGAGTAGCGAGGTCTCCCCGCCGCCCGCAGCAGCAGCCGCTCTTGTCCGCCGAGCGCCGGGACGACATAGATGCCTCCTCCATTCCGCCGTGAGTAGAAGGCGATCTGCGCGCCATCGGACGAGAAGGAAGGGTCGCGATCGTCGGCATCGTGCGTCGTAATGCGGATCGGCTGCGCGTTGGCGCTGAGCGGATGAACCCAGATGTCCAGGTTCTTACCGGTGGCGCGGTCCGATGCGTACGCGAGCAGGCGCCCGTCCGGTGAGATGGCTGGAGTGGTGGTGAGCCCGGTATCGGCAGTAATCTGGCGGAGGCGGTACGGCTCAGCGGCCGGACCCGAACGGCTACGCCAGGCAACGACGGCGAGAGTGGCGGCCAACAGCAATCCTGCGCCGGCCGTTACCCATGGCAACCGGCTAGACGCTTTCGAAGCAGGAGGCGCCCCCGGCATCGGGCGTCCGGACTCCGGCTCTTCCCGGATTTCTTCCAGGCTGAGCTTTAGGTCATCAAGGTGCTGGTAGCGCTTCTCGCGGTCTTTGCGGAGGCAGCGGCGCACGATCCGGTCGAGTTCCGGTGGAATGTGGCCGATCGGCTTCGGCTCCTCCCTGAGAATCGCGGACATGGTGGCCATGCGCGTCTCGCCGCTGAAAGCATTCTGACCGGTCAGCATCTCGTAGAGCACCACGCCGAAGCTAAAAATGTCCGTGCGCGGGTCGAGCTTGCGCCCCTCGGCTTGTTCGGGCGACATGTAGGCGGTGGTGCCGAAAATCGTGCCTTCTTCGGTTTCCACAAACGCCGTGCGCGTCGCATCGCCGCTCGATTCCGTTTTCTCGGTCAACTTTGCCAATCCGAAATCCAGAATCTTCACGAGTCCCTCATCGCCGACCATGATGTTCGACGGCTTCAGGTCGCGATGCACAATTCCGGCGGCGTGCGCGCGCCGCAGCCCTTCGGCGATCTGCACAGCAATCGGGAGCGCTTCGTTCAAGTGCATGCCCTGGCGCGGAATACGCGCGTCGAGCGTACGGCCGGCGATGTACTCCATCACCAGGAAGTCGACGCCGTCCTGCTGGTCGATATCGTGAATGGTCACAATATTCGGATGATTCAGTGCGGAAGCCGCCTGCGCTTCCTGAATGAACCGCTGCTTCCGTGTGCTTTGGGCCACGAACTCAGGTCGCAGAATCTTGATCGCCACCAGCCGGTTCAAGCGCGTATCGCGCGCTTTGAACACCTCGCCCATGCCGCCCGACCCGAGTAGTTCGAGAACCTGATAGTGGCTGAGGATGCGGCCGGTCATGGCGTTGCGCTGTTCTGAAAAGTTTACCAGTTCAGAACTGGAGCTTTTAAGGTAAGGAGTTCATCTTGTCGGTATCCGCTTTTGCGCCAGTGTTATCTCCGAGGGCTTTTTTGGCTGCGGCACGGTTTCGATACGCGTTGCTGTAAGAGGGATTCAACCGGATCGCTTCGCTGAAATCGGCTAGTGATTGCGCGTACTTCCGGATCCGGAACAGCGCGTATCCCCGTGCGTTATACGCGAGCGGGTAATTCCTGTTGGCGGCGATCGCCTGGTTCAGGACATCCACAGCTTCCGCAAAGTTGTTTGCTGTGATCAACTCGCGCCCGCGAATGTAAAGTTGCATCGCCGTCAGCGAGGGTGGTTTCACCAACGCCGCCGCCGGGATGATTGGCTGGACCGGAACATTCACGGGCGGGACCCGTACTTCCGCGGGCGGGACCCGTACTTCCGCGGGCGGGACTCGTACCGCGGGCGGGACCCGTACTTCGAAGAACACCGCCGGCGGAGTTTCGTTCAAGCCCACCGATAAACGCACGGCGCCGCCGTCAACCACCACCGCCCGCTGAGACAGGCTTTCCGGGTCGACCGACATCTCGTACTTACCGTCAGGAACGTTGTAAAAATGAAACTCGCCATTCGCATTCGATTGCGTCGAGAGGCCATTCGGTAATAGCCGGACGATCAGACCTTCGACCGAGACCGCCGCATCCGGGCTCGTGATTCTGCCGTAGAGCGAGTTGACGCGCAACGCAGGCGGAACCGGAATCACGGGCGGCGGCGCGGCCTGCGGGACAATCGCCGGTGCCGTTCTTACCACCACCGACCGCACCACATTCAGCACAACCCCGCTCGCTCTCTGGCCCGGTTTCACCTGCACGGTTTGCATGGCCGGCCGCACCACAAAGCCTGATGGAATTGCCGCCGGGTCCAGCTTCAGTTGATACGCGCCGTATAGTGGTCCCAGGAATTCAGACCAGGCAATAAGCTAAAATTCCGGCGGAGTGGTTGACAAGGAAAAGTCGATGACGACGACGAGAAAACAGCATAGTGCACAGTTCAAAGCACGGGTCGCGATTGAGGCGGTCCGTGG
>DATLCW010000035.1:0-3444 GCA_035526195.1 Bryobacteraceae bacterium | reverse complement strand
AACCAGATGGAACGGACCGAGAAACGCCGGACTGCCTCGACCGCGCAAGCGGTCCAACTCAGCCGCTTTGAGCGGCTCACGCCTGTAAAGCCCTCGGCTTTGCCGGGGGCTTTACAGCGAAGCGTTACTGCACGTAACACGCGCACCTGAGACGAAGCTCGGCCGTTGCCCCGGGGCGGCTGTGGACCTGTTGAGCACAGCAGGTACCATGTGAGTTTGGATCCTGTATCCAAAACAGCTGGTGGAACAACATGCTGCTGCCTCGTTCTTCCGCTCGCGAAATCGGAGCCGGTCTCTAAAACTATAGCATTTATTTACAACCACTTAGGGACATCAATGGAGCCGATAAACATATCTTGTCCCGGGTCTTGCCTGCTCCGTCGCTGTAATTTTTTATTGACTTTGTCGTTTTTTAAACCTATTGTTTATGGATATGACATCCAAAATCGCTGCCCATCCCCGGGTCGATTTTGGGAAGGGCTTCGAGATTGCCTGTGCTCTCGACCGTGGTCGGCGTTCGCAGCGTCGGTACCTAAAATCAAGAATCTGCGGAGGACAGATGGAGTCTCGACTACAGACGCCACGGACACGCTGCCGAGTCTGTCCGTTGACAACGAAACTTGGCGCGAGGCAACGCTTTTGGGCGATTGCGGGGCGAGGGCAACCGAGGGCGGTGGCGGGACCAGGAAAGGTCGCCTTGAAGAACGACTAACCCATGATTCGCAGCTTGGGGACTATACGAAAGCCTGCGCTGCAATCTTGAAAGGTAGGATATTCTGATGATAAAACGACTCGCGTCGCTGACTCTGACTCTGACGCTGACCGCATTTGGAGCGGTGGTTCGCATCGAGGTCACCAATAGAAGCGCAGTGCTGGAAGGTAAGGGCTTCGGTGCGGCCGGCCCCTATGAACGGATCGTCGGCAAGGCGCACTTCGCTGTCGACCCCTTGCTTCCGGCGAACCAGATCATCTGCGACATGGACAAGGCTACCCGCAACGCTCAAGGGCTGGTTGAGTTCTCCGCCGACATCTACATGCTCAAGCCGCGCGACTCCGCCAAGGGCAACGGGGCGGTGTTCTACGAGGTGTCCAATCGAGGCGGCAAGGGCATCCTGGCCAACTTTAACCGCGCCGTGCGGTCTCCAGATCCGCAATCGGCGGATCATTTCGGCGACGGCTTTTTGCTCGAACGCGGATACTCGCTACTCTGGCTTGGCTGGCAGTTCGATGTTTCGACTGTTAGCGGCGTCAAACTCTACGCGCCCGTCGCGCGCGACGGAGAGCAGCCCATCACCGGTCCGGTGCGATCCGAATTCGTGCCGGATTCGAAAGTCTTCACATTTTCACTCGCCGACCCAAATCACGTTCCCTATCGGGTCATGGATCCGGACGACAAAACCATGATGCTGACCGTTCGGGAGACGCGCGATGGTCCGCGGCGCGTAGTGCCGCGCCACGCCTGGAAAATCGTCGAAGGCGGGCAGGTGTCGATGGCGGCCGGTTTCGAGCCGGGGCGTATCTATGAAGTTGTCTATCGGGCGCAGGACCCGGCGCTTGTGGGCCTCGGCCCGGCGGCGGTGCGCGACATCATTTCCTTCCTCAAGTACGGAACGGAAACCAGTGTCCCGGTGCTGTCTGATCAGCACAGGTTCATTAAGCGAGCCTACGCATGGGGCGGGTCGCAAAGCGGGCGCTTCCTGCGCACCTTTCTCTATTACGGATTCAATGCCGACGAGAAGAATCGCAAGGCGTTCGACGGCGTGCTGCCTGTCGTGGCCGGCGGCGGGCGGGGTAGTTTCAATCACCGCTTCGCACAGCCCTCACGCGGCGGTCTTCCGTTCATGAGCCTGTTCTATCCCACCGATATCTTTCCGTTCACCGACGCGGAACAGACCGACCCGGAGACCGGCCTTACGGACGGCCTGCTCACACGGGCCACGAAGGCGGGCGTGGCGCCGAAGATTTTTTACATCAATTCATCGTACGAATACTGGGGACGCTCCGCATCGCTCATCCATACGTCGCTCGATGGAAAGAACGACCTTGCACCCGGGCCCAATACCCGCATCTACCTGTTTGCCGGCACACAACATGGACCCGCCGCCTTCCCGCCGAAGCGGGAGTGGACTCGCAACCTCCTCAATCCCAATCCCTTCACAATGTCGATGCGCGCGCTCTTGACTGCGATGGACCAGTGGGTTGCCTTTGGGAAAGAACCGCCGCCATCAAAGTATCCGCTGCTGGCGTCGAAAGAGCTCACGACCCTGGACAAGCTGCGATTCCCTCGTATTCCCGGCGTCGATGTGCCGACGCGAATGCAGAAAGCCTATCGCACCAACTACGGCCCCGAGTTTCGTTCTAAAGGGATCGTGAGTATTGAGCCGCCGTTGATCGGCGGGACGTTTCCAACGCTGGTTCCCCAAGTGGACGCGGACGGAAATGAGATTTCGGGGATACACATGCCGGATACCCAGGTTCCTCTCGGCACGTTCACCGGATGGAACCTGCGCGTACCCGAAATCGGCGGGGCCGATGAGCTCTTCAATATGGCTGGCTCCTTCATCCCATTCGCTCGCACGAAGGCGGAGCGTCTGAAGAACAAAGACCCTAGGCCTTCCGTCGAGGAACGCTACCGATCGAAGGAAGACTATCTGAAAAAAGTGGAGGCCGCGGCGAGAAGGCTCGTGGCATCTGGTTATTTACTGGACCAGGATGTCTCCGTGCTTGTTGCCAGAGGTGCCGCGGAGTGGGGCCTGCCATAGACAGAGCGGCGGTTCGGCGCAGTTTTTCCGGTGTTAGAAACTGGTCGGGTAGATCGCATCATGGGAGTAAAATGACAAAATTAAAAGTTTGGTTTCTCGCATTTGCCACTGCAATTTGCTTAATGGCGCAGTCTACCGGATCGTTGACTGGGGTGGTCCAGGACTCGCAAGGCAGCGTGATCGTCGGTGCGGAGGTTACGGCTGAAAATTCTGCCACTGGCTTGCGCCTGCCCACAACCGCGAATGAAGCCGGGATCTACTTATTCCCTAGCTTACCGGTTGGGGAGTATCGGGTTTCCGTAGCGTACGCGGGATTTCGGACAAAAGTGAAGAGCGCCATCCGGCTGCAGATCGATCAACGTCTGACCGCGAATTTTGAGCTGGATGTCGCCGGGGTTCAAACTCAAGTTCAGGTCGAGAGCGCCCAGGCCCTTCTTGAAACCACCACGTCCACTCTGACACAGGTTGTAGAGACCCGGCGCATCAATGACCTGCCGCTGAACGGCAGAAATGTGTTAAGTCTGCTCGGATTGCAGGCTGGCTATAGTGGTCCCAGGAATTCAGACCAGGCAATAAGCTAAAATTCCGGCGGAGTGGTTGACAAGGAAAAGTCGATGACGACGACGAGAAAACAGCATAGTGCACAGTTCAAAGCACGGGTCGCGATTGAGGCGGTCCGTGG
>DATLCW010000034.1:0-36269 GCA_035526195.1 Bryobacteraceae bacterium | reverse complement strand
CCACGGACCGCCTCAATCGCGACCCGTGCTTTGAACTGTGCACTATGCTGTTTTCTCGTCGTCGTCATCGACTTTTCCTTGTCAACCACTCCGCCGGAATTTTAGCTTATTGCCTGGTCTGAATTCCTGGGACCACTATAGTGAACTCGTTCGACTACATGGTGGCGATGCTGCGAAATCCTGCGGCGGTGGCGGCTTCGCCGGCGGAGTGGATGCCGTGGTGCTATCCGCAAACTCCAACCAGATAGCACGACCGGATCAACTTACACGCGTCCTTGCCGAAAGCTCACCATAGACCGAGTGCTACCGATTGACACGGTTCTCAGTGCCGCCTTTGGTTACATTCTGAAATCGCTGCAACAGTAGCAGTCGGTATCAGCTGGTAGTGGATCGTGGTAAAACATTGATTCTGCATAAGCTGACGGTTCGTAATAGCAGGTCGCTGGTTCGATTGAGGTTGTTCACCTGTAATACCTGTCCTTCGTCGTCAGAAAGTAACGGTGCAAAGCCTCCCGATTGTGACGTGGATTGTGACGCAACCCCCTTCGGATTACCGGATATGACGAACTGCTATGGTCGACTACCCTATGAGTGGCGATTGCACAACCTCTATATAAACAATAACTTGATCACAGTTGGTGAGCCTTGGTCACGTTCCGTACATACAATTCGGGACCAGGAGGCCGGTGGTTCGAATCCACTCGCCCCGACCAATTCCCTTTAACATTTTAAATAGATGGGCTCTCGGGCTCTCGGGCTCGGCTCGTGTCCGCCGGCTCTCGGCCGGCTCTCGGCTCGTGCCCGCCGCTCGTGAGATCTCCGTGTATGCGAGCCAATCGTTGGAATTGCTTTTCCAGAAGATGGGCAGCGACGGCAACGCTCAATCGGCTGTCCTCGCCTTGGTGGGGAATCTTCGGAATCGATTCGTCTGTAACGTCGATGATCCGCGCACCCAAATATGGGTGGCACACCATCGGCAAAATCTTTTTGCGCCGCAAAACCGGTTCCGAAAGGTCAACGTATCAGCCAGGCGGAGGAGGTGGAGGGAATGTCTTTTCCGCCGTCATAATTGGGACCAGCTTCGAAGTCTGCGGCTACTCCGGAACGCAGCCGTTCGTTCGAACAAATAGAGGGATTCATGCCCTCCACGGCGCCCGTCCAGTTCAATCATTGGACCCCGCTCGATTGCGGCGGAGGATGCGGGCAGAGCCTCCAGGAACCGGCGATTCCCGGTGACGGCATCCTGATTCGAAGCGGCTCGCCGGGGACGCGTGGGGGCAAGACTGAGGCGGAGGGTCACTTTGAGCGGGCCTCGGGTCAGGCGAATCGGGCGGTCTACTGGATCGAAGCCGGAAATGTTCGCTCGGAGCCGGTAGGAACCAGAGGAAGACCAACACCAGCGACGGGAGTGCTGATGGGAGCGAGAATGATTCGGGAGATGGATTGCGCGTGAAGAACTGCGCCCAACAGCGCATGTTTAGGGCGCGAGGAAATGATCCAGCCATCGCATCCCGTGCGTTACCGCCTCCAGTGTCGGCGTGTGGCCGCTGTGGTGATTGAAGTATCCGATGTTTTCCGGCTTGCCGTGCAGCTTATAAACGGCGCGGGCAGCGTTGATGTAGTGCCAGCTTTCCGCCTTGTCGTATTCATCACCGCCGATCAGGAGGAAAGGCCGCGGCGCCAGCAGAGCCAGCAACTCGTGCTGATCGGTGCCTGGCTCCAGAGAGCGCATCGCCTCGCCCAGATACCAGAAGTCCTCGTAGTTGGACATGCGGAAGCCGATGCCGCCCTCGGAAAAAACCACCGCTTTGATGCGATCGTCCAAAGCGGCCGCATAGAGCGCCATTTTCGCGCCCAGCGAGTGGCCGATGATGCCGATGCGATCGCGGTCCACATCCGGGAGCGTGTACACGTAGTCCAGCAGCCGCTGGGCGTCCCACACCCACTTGCCCAGGCCCGTGGTGTTTGGGTGGCGCAACTTCAGGTTGGCGACGGCTTCATCGTAACGCTCGCCGTAACTCTCTCCAAACCAGCGAATGGCGATGGCGATGTAGCCGCGCTGGGCCGCAAGCTGTGCGTAGGCCCGCACCGCGCCGGGTGCGAAGGTGCGCCCGCCGAGGTTGCGGCCGGCCGGCACATCGACATCGTAGTAGGGCACGATGACCACCGGCGTGGGGACGCGCACGGGCTCTTTGGGACGCAGCACGAGAATCCTCTCCCAGGAATCCGGCTCCGTCTGCAAGTACATCAGCTCGCCCGTGTAGCTCGGGTCGTGGATGGTCTCTACCTGTCGAACCTGCGGAGGTAGGGGCTTTATCATCGGGGCTCCGACGATCTTTTGCCACTTGGCCTTCAGGGCGCGGACGTCACCCAGCGGCGTAAGGTTTCCGGTACTACTCTCGAACCCCTTGGGAGGTTGATTGTAAGGTGCGAACCAACTGGCATCCGTGGCCAGCCGCGGCGCCGCGCTGAGCGTGCGAACCACGCGGAATCCCGTGTACCGGCCCTTGTGCTCGGGCGGCATCGAGGAGCGGTAACCGCGCGCCCATCCCGATACCGTACTGAGGAACGAGCCGCCACGAATGGTCTTGTTGGCATCGTCCGTCCACTCCCATACGTTGCCGAGCATGTCGTAAAGGCCGTAGCGGCTTGGAGCGAAGCTCGCCACATCGCGAGTGCCGGTGCCGATCCGTTTCATTAGGGCCGCTGTGTCCTTGGTAGAGGACGTGCCCAGATTCGCCTGCTTAGGATCCACGCCAAGCGAAGCGGACTCCCATTCTCCGCCGGTGGGCAGACGGTATCCATTGCGAGTCCGGTCACAGCGGCCGGTGGCCAGGTCATAACAGGGCTGCAAATTCTCTTTCAGGCTGCGCAGATTGCAGTAACGAATCGCATCCCACCACGAGATGTTCTCTACCGGGCGATTGGGACTCTTATAAAACGAGGGATTGGAGCCGGCGATGGATTCATATTCGGCTTGCGTGACTTCCGTGGGCGAGATGAGGAACTCACCCACCGAGACCGTCCGCTGAATGCCGGTTTCGCTGTCGGTGATATCTTTCGCAGAGGCTGGGATTTTCACCAGCTCACGGCACCACCCATTGCCTGTCAAAAGAAGAAATAGAAAACTACTGGCCGCCACCGAATACTGTTGCATGAGACTGTTTCCAATCAACAGTGTAGTCGAACCAGCCGATCATCATCTCTTCCCAGGTCTGATCGCCCCACTTCACCTCCTTGGTAGGGTCGGGGTTGTGCTTATTGTTCGGTGAATTGTCGAAGTGCGCCAGGCATTCCATCTTCGAACCCCTGGGGATATGAATCGGTTCCGCAAGCTGGTAAGCGAGCTGCCAGCTGAAATCATATTTTGGGACTTTCAGCAGGATCTCCCGGCGCCCATCGGGGTAAATGAGCGTGTATTCGAAATCCTTACCGCGCAGATGCATGTGCGGCATGAGGCCGGTGAGACGGACGTCTTCCTTGAACACGTGGGTGGCGGCAACCGGATGCGCCTCGGCGTTGGGCGGAATTTTGAACGATAGGTTGATGGCGCGGCCGGTTAGCTCGCGATATTTCGTAGGCTGCCTGGCGAACTTCAAGCCGACGTAGCTGCGATCGGTGACTCCGGTCCCGTTGGGGGTGTAGTGCATCTGGAAGCGGAATGTGGCGCCGGCTCGAACCAGCTTCGCGGTGCCAGGTTCCAGGTTCATGGGCGGGTCGCCGGGCGCCCAACCCACCAGCAGATTTCCTCCTTCGGCGGCGCGCTGCGGCTCCTTCGGATCATTTACAAATACGATCATGTGGTGAACCACGCTGCGTTTATCGGCGCGCGCTTCGGCTGCCTGCACCCAAACATCCTCCTTAAAGCCGGGATCGATGATGAAATACCGGTACGCTACCGTGCCAGTGGCCGGGACTTCGAAATCCGTTCCGATGTCGAACACAGCATCGGGTTTGCCGATGTTCCAGCCGGTTTCGAACTTCGGCGCGGGCGGCAGATCTTTGGCCTTTCCTTCCGGCGCGCCTGCATCCACCCAGTTCGCGATCGTGTCCAACTCGTCCCGGCTCAGACGCCGGTCATTGTGAAACCTGCCGTAAGCCGGATCGGCCAACCACGGCGGCATCTTCCTGGCCAGCACCGCCGCCTTGATGGCTTTCGCCCAAGGACGCACCTCTTTATAAGAAGTGAATGCCATGGGCGCGGCTTCGCCGGCGCGATGGCATTCCACGCAGCGATGGTTCAGAATCGGTGCGACATGTTTACTGAAGTTCGGCTTCGACGGAGCGGCGGCGAACGCCATGGAAGCCGTCAGCGCCAGGACGGAGGAGATGACTGGTTGCCACACGGAGATATCCGATTCACAGCATACCCTGTAAAACTGGCGCGTGCTACGGGGTAGGGTTACACTCTACAGGTAACGAGGAATGAAGGAATGAGAATCCTGCTTGTGGGTCTGATGGCGCTGCCGTTGGCGAGTGCGATTGATTCGGGCTCTATCGACGCGATCGGAAACGGCGAGCTCACCCGCAAGGACCTCCCCGGTCTGGTGATCGTGACGGTGCAGGATGGCCAGGTCACTTACGCAAAAGGCTTCGGTGTGGCCAATGTCGAGACCAAGGAGCCGCTCACGCCGCAACATTTGTTCCGCGTGGGCTCGACGACGAAAATGTTTACCTCGGCCGCCGTGTTGCGCCTGGTGGAGCAGGGCAAACTGTCCCTGCGGGATCCGGTGGAGAAATATGTGCGCGACATCCACCCTGCTCTGGCAAAGCTCACGCCGCATCAGCTTCTGAGCCACAGCGCCGGCCTCATGGATCGTACTTTAATGTTCGGAGCCCATGACGATACGGCGCTGGCGGCCAACGTCCGCGCCCTGCAACCCGATGTTCTGTTCACCAAACCCGGAGAGGTTTATTCCTACAGCAATCTCGGGTATGCGATTGCGGGACGGCTGATCGAAGTGATCACAATGCAGCCGTTCGCCACGGCCATGGAGGGGTTGCTCTTTCAGCCGCTCGGCATGACGCGGACGACGTTCCGCCCGACCATGGCGATGACCTATCCGCTGGCGCAAGGCCATGTGCGCGAGGGGAGTGCGGTGAGCATCGGACGTCCCGCGGCGGACCATTCGGGCTATTGGCCGGCGGGCTCGATGTTCACCAACGGGGAGGATTTTGCGAAGTGGGCGGTGGCCGTGATGGACCGCCGGGTATTGCCGGCCTCCGTCATTCAGGCGTTGACAACTCCTCAGGTGGCGGTGCCGAATGGTGGTCATTATGGATACGGCGTGAGCATCCGTGCGATCCATGGGGTGAACGTGTATTCTCATGGCGGATCGCGTCAGGGCTACACCAGCCACTTCATCTGGGCTCCCGATAAGCGCGCCGGCGTGGTGACACTGGTAAACGTGAGCGGCGGCGATGCCGCGAGCGCGGCGGAGAAGGCATTTGCATTGATGACCGGTCTGGAAGCCTCTGCGACGAAGAACGCTCCCGCGAGATTGTCTCTCGTTAAGTTAGCCGGTGTTTATACTCAATACACGAACGTGGTGGTGTTTCGATTGGAAGGCAGCCAGCTCGTGATGCAAAACGAAGGGCGCTCGACGGTGCTTCAGCCTACTTCCGGAAATTGCTTTGGCACGGTCTGCTTTACCGTGACAGAGGAGGGCCGTGGCAAGTATGCTCATGTCGGCAGCCGGGCATTCGCCAGGCGGGATTGAGGAAATGTAATGCTACGATGAGGACTGTATGAAGGCCCATCCTGAGATCATGTTGACGGTGAATGATCTGGAGTGCATGCCGGAGGACGGCAACCGCTACGAGGTCATCGACGGGGATCTATACGTGTCAACTTCTCCCTCTTATCATCACCAGTTTTGCCTTCTCGAATTGGTCCATGCGCTCAAATTGCATCTGACCTCCAATCCAGTTGGCGAGGTGATGTTTGGACTGGGAGTAATTTTTGACGACTTCAACGGCGTCATACCCGATGTTATCTATTTCTCCAACGAGCGAAAGAAAGTAATTGTCGGGCAACGCCTGACAGCCGCGCCGGAAATCGTTGTCGAGGCCCTATCCCCCGGCCAAAAGAACGAATACCGCGATCGGAAAGTAAAGCGGCGGCTGTACAGTGAAAATGGAGTCCTGGAATACTGGATTCTCGATCATGAGACGAGAACGGTGGAAGTGCACCGGGCGGCGAAGACCGGCGGATTCAAAATGAAAACGGTTCTGCGCGGCAATGCCGAACTGACCACGCCGCTGCTTCCGGGATTCCGCGTGGAAGTGGATAAGCTGTTCGCGAAAGACTAGGCAAGCACCGGTTTCACGACGCTGCCGTGGATATCCGTCAACCGGAAGTGGCGGCCCTGGAACTTGTACGTCAGCCTGGTGTGGTCGATTCCTAAAGTGTGCAGAATGGTCGCCTGCAGGTCGTGGACATGGACCGGATTCTCTGAGATGTTGTAGCTGAAGTCATCCGTCGCGCCGTAAGTGAAAGCCGGCTTGACCCCGCCCCCGGCCATCCAGACCGTGAAACATCGCGGATGATGATCGCGCCCGTAATCCTTCGGGGTGAGTTTGCCCTGGCAGTATACGGTGCGCCCGAATTCGCCGCCCCATACGACGAGCGTGTCTTCCAGAAGTCCGCGCGCGGCGAGATCCTGCACCAGCGCCGCAGCCGCCTGGTCCGTGTCCCTGGAAGCGTTCCCGATGTTCTCGGGGAGGTTGGTGTGATGGTCCCAGCCGCGGTGAAAGAGCTGGATAAAGCGCACGCCGCGTTCCGCCAGACGGCGCGCCAGCAGGCAGTTGCGCGCGAACGTGTTTGGCTTGCGGGAATCGGGGCCGTAGAGCTCAAAGGTTTTTTCGGATTCCTTGGAAAGATCGGTCAACTCCGGCACCGAGGACTGCATCCGGTACGCCATCTCGTACTGGGCGATGCGCGTGTTGATTTCCGGATCGCCGAATTCCTCCAACTGCATCTGGTTCATCTTGGCCAGATCGTCGAGATAGCGCCGCCGTCCGGTCGCGGACATTCCTTCGGGATTGGAAAGGTACAGCACGGGCTCTCCGCCGGAGCGGAACTTGACGCCCTGGTAGCGCGTCGGGAGGAAGCCACTGCCCCAAAGACGATCGTACAGCGGCTGATCGCCTTTACCGGTGGAGGAAATCATTACCACGAACGCCGGCAGATCCTTGTTCTCGCTGCCCAGACCGTAGGCGAGCCACGAACCGATGCTGGGACGCCCCGCCAATTGAAACCCGGTCTGAAAGAACGTCACCGCGGGATCGTGGTTGATGGCCTCGGTATGCATCGAGCGGATGAAACACAGCTTATCGGCGATGCTCGCCGTATGGGGAACGAGTTCGCTCGCCCAGGCGCCGCTCTGGCCATGTTGCTTGAATTGAAAAAGGGATTGGGCGACCGGGAAGCTGGCCTGCGTCGAGGTCATGCCAGTGAGACGCTGCCCCTGGCGGATGGAATCCGGCAAGTCCGACCCACGCAGCTTTTCAAGCATCGGCTTGTGGTCGAAGAGATCCAGCTGCGACGGTCCGCCGGACATGAAGAGGTAGATGACGCGCTTGGCGGTGGGCTTGTGATGGGGAATGCCCGCGAGGGAGCCGTCCTCCGCCTGCAGAAGATTGGCGAGCGCGGCAACACCCAGCGCGCCGCTGGTGCGGCTCAAGAACTGGCGTCGAGTGAATGGCATCGCAACCCTCCTATTGTTTGGTGATCGTCTCGTCCAGGTTGAGAATCAGACTGGCAACCGTGGCATAAGCCGCCAATTCGCTCGCGTTCAGCTTGCTGTCGCTAGGAGAGTCACCCTGACTGAGGAGCTTCGCCGCCGCGCCGCGATCGGTCTGATACAAGTCGAGCTGATGACGGAAACTATCGAGCAGCACTTCCGTCTCTTTTCCCCGGGGATTCCGGGAGGTGGCCAGCTTAAAGCCGTAAGCTAGGCGATCGGCCGGCGTCGCGCCGCCTTCCAGCATCATCCGTTCGGCCATTTTGCGGGACGCTTCCAGATAGGTGACGTCGTTCATCAGGTTCAAGGCCTGCAGCGGCGTATTGGTCCGATTTTCCCGCACAATGCAGGTCTCGCGGCCAGCGGCGTCGAAGTTCATCATCGCCGGCGGAGGAGAAGTGCGCTTCCAGAAGGTGTAGAGGCTGCGGCGGTAGAGCGCGGGTCCCTTGTCCCGTTCATAGTCGGCCCCGCCGGTCAGTTCTTTCCACAAGCCCGCCGGTTGGTACGGCTTCACGGAAGGACCTCCGGTGCGCTCCACCAGCAGGCCGGAGATGGCGAGCGCCTGATCGCGCACGGTCTCGGCCGGCAGCCGCATTCGCGGCCCGCGGGCAAGGAGGCGGTTCTCGGGGTCTTTCTGCTGGAGATCCGGGGCGGCACGCGAAGTCTGGCGATAGGTCGCGCTCATCACGATCATCTTCTGGATGGCCTTCACGTCCCAGCCGGAAGTGGAGAATTGGACGGCGAGCCAATCGAGCAGATCGGGATGGCTGGGCCATTCGCCCTGGGATCCGAAATCCTCGACAGTCTTTACGAGACCGGTGCCGAAGTAGGTTTGCCAGAAGCGGTTCACAATCACCCGGGAAGTAAGTGGATTGGCGGGATCCACCATCCAGCGGGCGAGCGCTAAGCGGTTGTTCGGCATGCCGTCCGCAACCCGCGGCAACACGGCGGGCACGTTGGGTGTGACGCGCTCGCCGGGCTTATCGTAGGCGCCGCGAACCAGCAGGAACGTATCGCGCACTTTCGGCATCTCCTCCATCACCATGACGGTGGGGAAGCTGGCGATCAGCCTTTCGCGCTGTTCACGGAGATCGTTGCGCTCTTTCCATGCCTGCCGGATTTCGGCGTCGGCGTGCTCTTCCAAGAAGGCGAAACGAAGCTTGGATTGCTCCGCCTTGGAGCGAGCCGGGCGCGACGCAAGCTGGTTCAAACTGTCGCGGATCCCGAGCATTCCCGCCTCTTCCGCGTTCAACTTGCGGCCATAGATACGCACTTCGTCCATCGAGCCTCGAAACAGAAAATCTTTCCCGAAGCCGCCGCCAATGCGCCACGGTTCGGCGGTGCGGAAGTCCTGGTTCAACTCGTCGACCAGGATCTTGAGCGGCATCTCCCGGCCATCGACATAGATCCTGATGCCTGAGGCCAGACGGGAACTATCGTAGGTGGCCACCACGTGTTGCCATTTATTCAGCGGAATTGCGTCTCGCGTTTCCACGCGCAGGGAATCATCCAGCCAGCGAAGCACGAGGTTCAACTGCAGCTTGCCGTTCTGCATCACGAGGCCGATTCCCGCTTCCTCGGCGACGTCCTTCCCCTTTGTGACAATTGCACCGGTCGGGGCGGCGGGATTGATCCACGCGGAGATACTGAAGGAATCGAGATAGCCGAACGCCCGGAGCTTGCCGGCATCATAATACTTGGAGCCGTCAAATGTCTGTTGCGGGATCGCCGCCACTAAACCGCGCGATACGGCCCAATCGGCCGGTTTGGCGTTTGGAAGCGCGTTCACCCAGTCGCGCAGGGACGACTCAATGCGGGCGTCAAGATCCTGATAGCGCTTCTCCGCATCACTGAGCTTGCGATCCATGGCGTCAAGCTTCGCCTGCTCCTCGGGCGTTGGCGCGGGCATAAACGGCGGGGTGTTGCCGTACTTGAAGTAGCGGCCGCGGTCGGCAATGTTGTTGAAGTAGGCGAACAGCTGGTAATAATCCTTCTGCGTAAAGGGATCGTACTTGTGATTGTGGCAGCGCGCGCAACCGATCGTTGAGCCCAGCCAGACCGTGGACATTGTCTCCATCCGGTCCGCCGCGTATTCCACCATGTACTCTTCGGGAACAATGCCGCCTTCGCCGTTCCCGCGATGATTGCGATTGAACGCCGTAGCAATTTTCTGGTTGGTGGTAGAGCCGGGAAGCAGGTCGCCGGCAAGTTGCTCCACGGTGAATTCGTCAAAAGGTTTGTTCTTATTGAAGGCCTGAATCACCCAGTCGCGCCAGCGCCACATCATCCGTTCGCCGTCAGACTGATAGCCGTTCGTGTCCGCGTAGCGGGCGGCATCCAGCCACCGCGCGGCCATGCGCTCTCCGTAGCGATGAGAAGTGAGGAAGCGGTCGACCACCTTCTCATACGCATCAGACGCCGGGTCGTTGATGAAGGCATCCACTTCTGCCGGGGTGGGCGGTATGCCTGTAAGATCGAGCGAAACGCGGCGGATGAGCGTTGCCCGATCCGCTTCTTTCGAAGGTTGCATCCCCTCGCGTTCCAGCCGCGCCAGCACAAAGCGATCAATCGGATTGAGGGGCCACTGCTTGTTCTGGACAGCGGGCAGATCCGGGCGCGCAGGCGGGATCAACGACCAGTGCTTCTGCCATTTGGCGCCTTCCCTCACCCATTGACGGAGCAGTTCAATCTCACGGGCATTCAGTTTGAGCCCGGAGTATGGCGGCGGCATTCGCAACGCGGGCTTGTCCGCCGTGATGCGCTTCACTAACTCGCTTGCTTCGGCGTCCCCTGGCGTGACAGCCTTATGACCTCCCAGGTCGGCAAGCATCGCTGCTTCGGAATCGAGGCGCAGCTTGATCTTTCGGGTTCCCGCATCCGGGCCATGGCAGATAAAGCAACGGTCAGAGAGGATCGGGCGTATATCGCGATTGAATTCCACGGGCGCAGCGTAGGCCCCGGCGGCCAGCAGATAAAGAAAAGGTGCAACATTCACGGCGATGATCTCATGATATCGCAGATCCATAGGATAATAGGTCAGATGATTCTTCTACTTCTGGCCGCCTCGCTTCTCAGCGCCCAAGAGCCAAAACCCGCGGCGCCGCCGGGGCCGGACTGGCAAAAAGCGACCGACCTGCCAGCGCTGGATACATCCGCGCTGACAGCGGCGCAGAAAACCGTGTTACTCAAGATCCTGCGCGAGGAAGGCTGCATTTGCGGTTGCGGGATGAAGCTTGCCGAGTGCCGCGTCAAAGATCCCGCCTGCGCCGACAGCCGCACGCTGGCCTCCATCGCCGCGCAACAACTTAAAGAAGGCAAAACGCCGGCCCAGATCCGGGTCGCGCTGAAAGACTCGGAACTGGCCAAATCGCGGCGGGCGAACCTGCTTGGGGAACCGGTGGCGCTGGCGCTCGAGGGCGCTCCTTCAAAAGGCCCCGCCAACGCCCGTGTCACGATCGTCGAGTTCTCTGACTTTCAATGTCCCTACTGCCAGACAGCGGCCAAAAAAGCGTACGCCGTCCTGGATGCGTTCCCCAGGGATGTACGGCTGATTTTCAAACAGTTCCCGTTAGAAGAGCATTCCAAGGCCGCCCTTGCCGCCGAAGCCGCCCTGGCCGCGCACGCCCAAGGAAAGTTCTGGCAGATGCATGACAAAATGTTTGCCCAGCCGGGAGCGATTTCCAAAGCAAAGCTCGACGAGTGGGCTAAAGAAATCGGGCTCGATGTGACGCGATTCAGCGCGGAACTGAACTCGTCCAAATACCGCAGGAAAGTATCCCAGGAAGTGCAGGAGGGTGTTGGCGCCGGAGTCCAGGGGACGCCCACGTTTTTCATCAACGGCCGCCACTATCGCGGAACGATGGAGCTTGCTCAGCTCAAGCCCATTATTGAAGAGGAACTCAAGAAGCCGGTGCAGGCTGGCGGCAATGCAGGCGGGCTGAATACCTTGCAAAGGCGGGAGCGGTAAAAAGTTCGTTCTCTATTTTCTAAATTCTCCTCAGTAACAGCGCGGAATTTTTGCTACCGAACGCAATACAATTCGCCACCGCATATTCGATCTCCAACGCCCGTGCTGTGGACGGCACATAATCCAGGTCGCATTCGGGGTCGGGCACATCGACGTTGATCGTAGGAGGAGCCACCGAGTCGCGCATCGCAAGCAACGTGGCTGCCACGCCCGCGGCGCCGCAGGCTCCCTGGGGATGTCCGATGAGGCTCTTCAGCGAGGATCCCGCAAGCCTCGAAGCATGCGCTCCAAACGCGAGTTTGATCGCCAGCGTCTCGATGCGGTCATTCAACGCGGTGGACGTGCCGTGATAGCTGACATACTGCACGGCCTCGGCAGGCACGCCGCCCTCTTTCAGCGCCAACTGGATGGCCCGCGCCGGCTCCTCTCCGCACTCTTCCAGCCGCACGCGGTGAAACGCTTCACAAGTTGACCCGTAGCCGGCAATCTCTCCGTAGATAGGCGCCCCCCGCGCCCTGGCGCGCTCCATCTCCTCCACCACGAAAAACCAGGAGCCTTCCCCGAGTACGAATCCGTCGCGATCCGCGCTAAAGGGCCTGGAAGCCCGCGCCGGCTCATGATTCCAGCGGCTGCCGAGAATGCGCATCAGCAGGAAGCCGCGCAGCACGAGCATGGTAATGGGCGCGTCCACGCCGCCCACCACCAGCGTGTCGATGACGCCATTCCCGATGTTCCGGTAGGCATAGCCGAGGGCATCGGTGGACGAGGTGCAGCCGGTGGTGATCACATGGCTGAAGCCCCGCAGACCGAAGCGCATAGACACTTCACTGGCCAACGTTCCGGCCGTCGAACTCGGAATCACGTACACGCTGCATTGTTTATGCAGGCCCTGATAGTACAGACGGTATTGCTCTTCGGTAAATTCCTGCGCACCGCCGCCGGAGCCCACGATCACTCCAATTCCCCGCAATTGCTCGCGTGTCATCCTTGCCGTCTCGAGTCCGGCGTCGGTAAGCGCTTCCTGGGCGGCGGCGACGGCAAGGGGAACGCAGCGGGAAACGTGCGGCCGGTCTTTCGGCGCAACCCATGCCTCTTCCGGAAAGTCCTGAATCTCGCCGGCGATCTGAACGGCCAAAGGAGAGGCGTCAAAGCGCGAAATCCGTTTCACGCCGCTCACTCCACTTCTCGTGGCGCTCCAGAAGAGCTCCCGCCCGGTACCGTTCGGGCTGACGGCGCCAATCCCTGTGATCACTACGCGGCGTGGCATGCTGGCGGCAAGTTAAGCCGGCGCCACCGCGCCGTAAGCGGCAGCCGTTTTTGAACGGGAAACACCATTACCTGTGCTAGTATAGGCTGTTTTGATGGAAGCGCGCCGCAATCTCTTGCCGCGGCTGCTCGCGGGTCTCGAGGTGGGCATTCTGGGCGGGCTGGCCATTCTCGGATGGTTTCTCGTCCTGTCCTATTGGAACTTCCGGGCGCCCTGGGCACTCGTGAATCTGTTTTCCGCGTCCTTTCGACGAAACGCGGCGTGGGGATTCAATTTCTCTTCTCTAACCTGGAGCGGACTCGCGGTTCACCTGTTCGCCTGCGGCCTTCTCGGAATTTTCATTGGATGGGTGCTTCCCCGCCCTCACCATGGGGCGAGAATTTCCCTCACGGGGCTCGCTTTCGGCGTCATTCTTTCGCTCATGGTGTATGAGTTCTTCTGGCGGCGGCTCATTCCCATCGGGGATTATTTTGCGCCCGCCGCGATGCTCATTGTACATCTGCTCTTCGGCATGAGTCTGGCCCAATTTCCACGCTACTACCTGCGCCTGGAGCCACCCGCGTATCGTTCGCTGCCGGTACTACTACCGCTCCCCGAGGATAAGGAGCCGCTTTCGCCGCCCGAGGAGACCCCGCCATCGGGGCCGGCGGAAAGGCCCTGACGGTGCGGCTCCGCGTCGCTCTGCTCTCCTTCCTCGCCACCTATCTTTTCTTCTACGAATATCTGCCTCCGTGGAAGACCATCCATCTTTTTGGCGACATCGAAGGCTATCATTACCCTCTCTACACCTATGCCCAGCGCGCGCTGCATGAACGGCGGCTGCCGGAGTGGGATGCCGGCGTCTACTCAGGCATCAGCTTCGTGGGCAACCCGCAGGCCGCGCTGTTCTATCCGCCAAACTGGATCGTTTACTTCGTCAACCGTCATCGCACCGGCGTGCGCTACTGGACCATTGAAGCCATGGAGCTTTTCCACTACTGGATTGCATTCCTGATCGCATGGCTTTGGCTACGTGAGGAAATGCGGACGCAAACGGCGGCGCTGTTGGGGGCCGCGATCTTCACCTTTGCGGGTTATCGCGTTTCCGAAATTCAGCATCTAGGCGCGATCTGCGCCCATACCTGGTATCCGCTGGGGTTATGGGGCGTCAGCCAGGCGGTGCGGCAAAAACGCTGGCGCCCGTTGTGGAAGACAGCGGCGGCGTCCGCTCTGTGCCTGTTGGCCGGATATCCGCCCACGTGGTTTGTGCTTTGCGTCTGCTGCGTCGTCTACGCCTTGGCCCTTGATGGATGGCGCATGGCGATGCGGTCCACAGCGGCACTCGCATTTTCGCTGCTGTTGGCGATGGTGCAGCTTGCACCCATCCTCGAAGCCGCGCTGATGAAGTTTAAAGAACAGATGTACGGCGGCGTCGGGCTTGCCGGCGGCGCGTTCTTCTATCTGCAGTTCTTACTGCCCAACTATTACGATCAATCCCGCGGCGCGGCGCGGTTTGCGCCGCCTCCGGAGACGTATCTCTACCTGGGCGCGCCAGCGCTCATCGGGATAGGCTGGTTGATCGCCCGAAGACAATGGCGTCCTGTGTGGCCCGCACTGGCAATCCTTGGCGTCAGCCTTCTGGTGATCCTCAATCCCGGTTATCTGCTCAGCTCCGTCATGCTCAGCCTGCCAGTGATCGCTGAGGCGTGCCGCGACTGGAATTTTCTCGCCGCCGTCTCGCTTTCCGGTGTCATGCTGGCGGCTGCCGGTGTGGATGGGATCGTCTCACAGCCGCCGCACCGTTTTGTTTGGCCCTGCGTCGCCGCCGCCGCAGCCTGGAGCGTCCGCCTGTGGATGGTTTGGAAAAGCGGCGGACATTTCGCAACCGGGTGGTGGACGGTGGCGGAAGCCGCAGTCACCGCGTCAATCCTATATGCGCTCTTGCGGGCGCCGAAACGCGGAATCGTGGTGGCCGCAACCCTTTTCACCGTTTGGATGGAGCTGAAAGTCTATGGCACAAGTAGACGCTTCAATGCCGCGGACGGAAACGTCGACAAACAGCTCGCGGCCGATGTTCGTACCGGCGGAGCGGACTTTGTGGGAATAGACCGGTCCGTTTACGCGCAACTGCTTCGCGATGTGGATTACCGCAT
Source organism: Bryobacteraceae bacterium (assembly GCA_035526195.1). Classification (GTDB taxonomy): domain Bacteria; phylum Acidobacteriota; class Terriglobia; order Bryobacterales; family Bryobacteraceae; genus CADEFT01. Next base: position 21,158 of record DATLCW010000034.1, on the reverse strand, counting down.
CGTCAGCGATGAGGGTCCCCATGGCACCGAATTGCGCTTCGCCGGATTGTCGACGCCCGCCGGCTTCGATCCTTTCCTGCCGGCCCAATATCGAGCCGCCGTGGAGCGCTACACTCCGTTTGAGACGCCCCGGGAGTTCCGGTTTCTCTGGAATAACCCGCAAATGATGGATGATTTCGCGGTGCGATACGTGCTTACCGCCGAGCGGACGGCCGCCCGGGAGAAGCTTCTCGCCCATCCCCGGTTCCGTCTCATGGAGCCGGCCACGGGCTTCTATTCGGTATTCGAGTATCTCGCGCCCCGCCCCGCTTACCGCTTCGACGCCGGAATGGCGCGGCGCATCACCTGGACGGCGGGGCAGCGCGTCTTCGAAGTGCGGTCGGATCGAGGTGGCGGGTTCCATCACCTGGAGCAATACTTTCCCGGCTGGCGCGCTTACGTGGATGGCGGCCGCGTCTCCATCGAGCGCGTCCGGACGACCTTTCAGGGTATCCAGGTGCCGCCCGGCCGGCATGTGGTCGAGTTCCGCTATCAATCCATGGCTCTGCGCGCCGGCGCCGTGGTGTCGGCGATGTCTGTATTCGCGCTGCTGGCGTGGCTTGGGATGAAAGGCTTTTGTAGGTGCCGGCGATAGTTATCCGACGACGCGGCGCGTTATCGGAGGAAAATACCGTGGGTTGCCAAAATTCGCCCAAAGCAGCCACAATCCTCCCATGAGCAATTTGCAATTCCGACTCGGCCGCACGGAAGAATTCCCTGCCCTGAAGGAGATGATCATCGACAGTTTCGAACCCATCACCTGGTTCAAAAAGCTGGACGCTGAGTTCGGTCCTCTTAATGGCCGCGACTGGCGGGACCGCTGGAACCTGCGACTCGATAAAGTCTTCGCCTCGCAGATCATCCTCGTGGGCCAGGCTGGAGACGCTGTCGTAGCCGTGGCGACCGGCACCGCGGATGAGGACACCCGCACCGGATTCATCGATTTGTTGGGGGTGGATATCGCGCAACAAGGGAAAGGGTACGGACGGCAGATGTTGCAAGGCATGCTGGATCACTTCCGCCAACAGGGAATGGAGCATGCGCGGCTCGAATGTCTCACCGACAATGAGAAAGGCAATGCTCTCTATCGCAGCGCGGGTTGGAGCCTCGTGTCCAGTTCGAACATGTGGTTTCTGAAGCTGTAGCGACGCAACAGGTACCATCTCGCTGTGGTACGAGAGCGGCTGCGTCGCTCTCCCGCGATAGAGTACTAACTCGTGCGGTACTGAGCCGGAATTCCCGTTCCAAAAACATCCCCGGCCTGCAAACTGTTTTTGGTCCACCTATGAACACCCTAAGACTTCATTTCCCCGCTATCCTGATGGCCGGGTTATGTGTTTTCACCGGTCTCGCCGCGGCAGCCCCGATAACCCTGACCAGCGCGTCAAACGTCCTGATCAATTTCGATGGCTCAGGCGGAGTTCCCGTGCAACTCGTCAACGGCCTAAGCGCGCAATTACATCTGTATGGTTTCTCGTTTAACACCGGAACCGGAAGCCACGCGGGCGAAACCCTGGTTGAGTTCAGCTTCGATGTGGCGAACACATCCTCCAGTCCCGTTGTGTCGAGCCGCATCACCGGCGTGGGCTTCAACACTACTCCGGATCTCGTTGACACGGCCGATAACGGCGTTAATGGCGTCTTTGAGAACATCGTGATGGCTCCTACTTTCCCAAACTCAATCGGAACCGTGGATTTCTGCTTCACCACGCAGAGTTGCCCCGGTGGCGGGAACGGCGGTGTCGCCAAAGGCGCCACTTCCACCGGCAATACCGCCTCGCTCTATTTCACCGGCAGTATCACACAACTTACGCTTGACAACACCTACGTGAGGTATCTAAGTCTGTCGTGCCCCACCGGAACCGACTGCCCTCCATCAGCCACCGGCGTCGGAACCCTGGTCACGACCTCGGATTCCACTGTGCCCGAACCGTCAACCTACGCATTATTCGCGCTGGGCCTGGCGGGTATCGCGGGAGCGAAACGCAAGAACTGGATTCGTTAGCCCGGTGATTCGGGAAGCAGGGAATGGCGGGTTGGAACGTTATACTCCGTTTAGGAGCTCTTCGTGAAACCCGTTTTGGCATTCTCCATCTTCCTGGCTGCCGGACAGTGGATCCCTTCCACCGCTGCCGAGGCCAAGGCATTCGCAATTCCCACCTTCGAATCGCTAGGCCTTTATTACAACCGCGACAAGGCACAGCAGCCATGCCAGGTACGATACCGGACAGCATCTAAAGACTGGCGGGAAGGCTACCCGCTCGTCTACGATCCACGGGAGCGTCAGTACCGGGGATCCCTGGTAAACCTCGCGCCGGACACTGTCTACCACCTTCGAATCGATTGCGACGGGCAGCCAGTCGAATTTCAGGGCCGCACACGGAGCGAGAATTTTCCCATAGGAAAGACCACTCATCTGCCCGCCGCTTCCGATCAGACTTTGCGCATCACCGAGGGTGGCACGGCGGAGGGCTGGCATCTGGTCACACCCGCCCCGGGCACGAAGTTCATCAGTGACGTATTCAATCTGTCGGACTACAACATCACGGTAGAAGCAGACTATGTAATTCTTCGTGGACTGGACTTGAAGAACGCCGGCATTCACGGCATCCTCATCCGCGAAGGAGTTCAACATGTCGTGGTCGAGGACAGCCATATCACGGGATGGGGGCGTCTCGGCGGCGCGCGTGTGTGGGGAGTTACCGGCGGGTCTGACTCCGGCATCTATGCGCAAAACGATGCCGGCCACCTGGTGATCCAACGTAACCTGATCGAGTTCCCCCGCAGCGGCGCCAATGACTGGGAGAGCGGCCATCCATCCGGGCCGCAAGGAATTTCGCTGATCGATTCCCGCGGCGGAAACGTAATCCGTTACAACACCATCCGCTCCAGCGACGATCATGGATTCAATGACGGCATTGGCGGCGCAAGCAACTACAGTTTCAAGGGCAGCCCCAATCGCGATTCCGATATCTACGGGAACATCGTCTCCCACTGCTGGGATGATGCGATCGAGAGCGAAGGCGCCAACCGGAACGTGCGGATCTGGAGCAACTACATCCACCACACCTTTGCGCACATCGCCACCGCATCCACATCCCTGGGCCCGTTGTACATTTTCCGCAATGTCCTCGGGGAGAGCCGCATCTCCCACCAGGACCCTTCCGGCGGCATGATGATCAAGACCGGCATGAATTACATGACGATCAACGGGGAGCGCGTCAGCACCGGCCTTGGATACCGGTTCATTTTTCACAACACGGCGCTGCAGCCCAAGGGAGGGCTGGATGTATTCAGCAGCCACGAACTGCACAACGCCGTCAGCCGCAACAATATTTTCTATTCCCGCGGGAACGCCTATCCGCGGGAGCGCGGCGAGCCGCTGAACGATTTTAAAAATGACCTCACGGGCAGCTATCTCGGCGGAGGCTTTGTGCGTTCCATGTTTCTACCAGGCGGTGGCCTGGAATGGTTTCTCGCCCCGACGATGAACCGGATTCAGTGGGGCCGGGTCGAGTCCACCCGCAACGGAAAGACCGTCGCCATTACAGACCCGTTAGTCCAGGCGAAGAATCCGGCAATCGACACCGGCGCGATCCTGCCGGGCTTTAACGATGATTTCAGTGGAGCGGCGCCCGACATCGGCGCCTTTGAGAACGGGCGGCCCCCGTTGCGCTTCGGCCGGGAAATGGCGCCCGGCTTTTCACGGCCGCCTTGGGAGCTTTACTAATCACCGGCCTTATTTCAGGACCGCCGCCGGGCGCCAGAAACATGTTGATGAGCGGGTAGCGCCCCGCCGTGTCTTCGCGCGGTCACAAGTGCAGGACGCGACGGCGCCGTTCCTTCTAAGCTTTGTCACCCTCGCAGGTATTTGTGAAAGAACTCAAGCGTTCGCCGCCACGCCAGTTTGGCCGCCGCCTCGTCATACCGTGGTGTCGTGTCGTTATGGAAACCATGGTTGGCGCCTTCATAAAAATGTGCCGTGTACGTCACTTTGTTCGCCTTCAATGCTTCTTCATACGCCGGCCAGCCGGCATTGATGCGCGTATCTAAAGACGCATAGTGCAACAGAAGCAACGCCTTGATTTTTGGCACATCCGCGGCCGGAGCCTGACCGCCGTAAAACGGAACCGCCGCCTGCAGGTCGCTTCCCATTCGCACGGCCAGCGTATTGGAAATTCCTCCGCCGAAGCAGAACCCAACCACGCCCACCTTACCAGTGCTGTCCGCGCGCGCTTTCAACCATCGCGCCGAGGCTTGAAAATCCTCTGTCATCCGGGGCCGGTCCACTTTGCCGAATGCTTGTGCGCCCTTCTCATCGTCGCCCGGATAACCGCCAACGCTGGTCAATCCATCGGGAGCAAAGGCAATAAAGTTCTCCGTGCCCAGACGCCGCGCCACGTCTTCAATATATGGGTTCAAGCCGCGGTTCTCATGGATTACCAGCACGCACGGCAGCTTGGGCGCGGCTTTAGCGGGACGTACCAGATAGCCGCGAATATTTCCGTTACCTTCCGGGGAGTCTACCGTAACATACTCCGTTTTGATGCGGCTGTCATCCTTTGGGACCTGCTGCGCCCAGGCGTAATTAGGACGCAGGCTTTCAAACAGGGCAGCCGCGGTAACGCCGCCGGTGGCGAACTTCTTTGAACCCTCCAGAAATTCGCGCCGTCCGATGTCGCCGTGGACGTAGCGGTCAAAAAGATTCAGCAGCTCCTGGGGAAAATCCGATGCGTTCTTTCGTTCCATGAAGCAATCCTCTCATACCCGTTGCATCCCTCCCGCGGGGCGCTCGCCCGCGTCATAATTACCTGGTATGTTCTGTCTCGTACTGCTGTTGGCCGCAGCCCATGCCTTCGGGCAGCCGGTGAATTACAAAATTGAGCCTGGCGCCGGAAGTCATATCTCTCTCGAAGTGGAAAAGACCGGGCTGATGAAGGGTAAAAAACACCTGTTTGTCTTCACGCGCTTCTCAGGAAGGCTTAGCTACGATGCGCAGGCGCCCGCCAACTCCCAAGCCGGCCTCACCATTGACGCCGCCAGTCTCCTCTGCAAGGATACGTGGGTCAGCCCCAAGGACCTCAAGAAGATTACGGACACGGCCCTCGGCGAAATGCTCGACGTGAAACGGCATCCGGAAATCCGCTTCCTCTCAACCAGGGTAACCCCCCGGGGCCAGGATACGTTCCAGGTGGAGGGAATGCTCACGATCCGCGGCATCAGCAAGCCCGTCATGCTCGAAACGGCGCTGACGCCCGAGGGCATGATGCTGGACGGCAAGACCAGATTCAAAATGACAGTCTACGGCATGAAACCGCCCAGTGCCGCCCTCGGAGCGATCGGCACCAAAGACGAAATGACCGCCACATTCCACGTCGCTGGCCGGTGATCCTGACCCTTATCAGGCGATTTTGCGTAATTTCGTTACGCGCCCCACTTCCACCCATTCGACGACAAAGATGTTGCCATCGCGATCGAAGCAGGCGCCGTGCGGCGAAACGAACTTTCCCGGGATGAACCGGTCGCGGCTTTGTTTGCGGAGTTCCTCCCACGTGCCGGACGTGTCCTCGCCAAGATGCAGGATGACGCGGTTCTCGCGATCCATCAGCGTCACCCGCGCCGCCAGGTCGGGAATGAGCAGCACTCCGTTCCGCTCGGCGAAGTGACACGGCCGGTTGACGCCGCCGCCAAAACTCAAGTGCCGTCCATCGAGCGAAAACGTCTGCAGCCGATTATTCGAGCGATCCGCGACCAGCAGAACCGGGGTGGATCCTCTGGTGTCCACGATCAATCCATGGGGCTTTTCCAGTTGACCCGGGCCTTTGCCGGAGCCGCCAAACGTCCGGATGTAGCCGCCTTTCGCATCATACTGGCTGATCGTGCTGGAGCCGTAGCCGTCGGCCACGTAAATATCGCCATTGGGTGCCAGTGCAATATTGGTCGGACTGAATTTGGTGAGTGGCTTGCCGTCTTTATCCGTTTTGTAAAGATCCGATTGGCGGGGATATCCGATCCGGAAGACTTCCTTCCCTTTGAGGGTCATCTTGACCATCCAGGTGTGCGCCGGATCTATGTTCGGCCCTCGACCCTTCCCCGTGTCGACGAGGTAAAGGAACTCCTCCGAACCTTCTTTTTGGATGTGCAGACCGTGTGCGCCACCCTCAAACTCACTTCCCCAACTTCGAATGAATTTGCCTTTCTCGTCAAAGACAAGGAGAGTGTCATGGCTTTTGCTGGTGGCGTGCACGGTGTGGGCGATATACACCCTGCCCTGTGAATCCTGCACCACGCCATGGGTGTTGCCATAGGAGATGCGGGCCGGCGTTTCGCCCCAGTCGTGGAAGACTTCATAGGTGTGTTCGCCCGCCCCGATCACGGGACGGCGTGAGCCGGATTTATCCGTCCCGCCAAGAACGATAGGCGCGCTGGCGGCTGCGGCAATCAAAGCCCTTCGGGTAAGCATCATGGGGATACTATAGCCGGGAACGCCCGGATGACGGTAGAGACCAACGCACTGAGGAACGTTCTGGAACGCGAAGAGAACCTCAATGGGTATTATTCCAGGCCGAATAGCGGACGCCGGACATTCTTGTAAGTGAATCGCGCCGGGTTGACGTCGGTGGCTCCTGGCGTGTTCACTTCGACGATACGGGCGGAGACCGGCTCGTAAGCGGCGCGCGGCGCTGTCGTGCCCTTGGCGACCAATATCTTCTGACGCTGCGGATATACCCCGTTGCTGATGAGTTGATGCAGACTGTTAGGGCTCGTGGGCCGGTTAGTAAGCAGCAGCAGGTTGGGAAGATCCGGAGTGGACCCTTCCACCTCAATCACCGACGTGAGCCCCATATCGCTATAGCGGCCGCCGCCGTGACGGACCTCGGTCTCGACGTAACGGCCGAGGTTGAGCGACTTCACACGGCCCACGACCCGCACCGGATCTCCGTGCATGCGGTCGGTTTTGCCGCCGACCCGCTGATCGAAAGGCTCGCCGACCCCCGCCTGGAACGCCGCCTGGTTCGCTTCCTTGTCGGAAATGACCACCACCCAGCCTTCGGCTTTCTGGCGCATTAATTCCGCGAGGAGCGTGGTTCCATCGCCGGCCGAACCGCCGCCGATGTTATCGCCGGTATCCATTAGCGCGACCGGAAACCGAGTGCTCGCGATCGCGTCCTTTACGGCCGCAGCCGCGTCGGGTACGCGAAAGACAAGCCGCTCCCGCATCGCCCAGAGCATGGCGCTGAGACGCTTGGCCTCGCGCTCCGCCAGCGCACGGTCGTTATCGGTGACGACAATCACGCCCGGACCCATATCCGGCACATCGCCCCATTGATAGCCTCCGGGCACGCTGACGGCGAGAATCTTCGGATTGGTTTTCTCCAGCCGGCGGCTCTCATCGACAATCGGTTTGTAGGGCGCATGGAAGGTGTCCTGGAAGACGATGTTCACGATCATCGGCGGCTTCGCCAACACCTGGACGGGTTTGACCGTACCTCGAATCATGCCCGCGAGGATGGTGGCCGCCTGCATGCCGCGTTCCTTGGGATCGAGGTGCGGGTTTTCTTTATAGGTAATGAGGACATCGGAATCATCGACGATCTGCCGGCAGACGTTCGAATGGAAATCGTGCGTGACGACAATGGGGAAAGGCCGCCCCATCGCCTGGCGGACTCTGCGCACCACTTCGGCATCCCCCTGCGGATAGCCGTCCACAACCATGGCTCCATGCTGGGTCAGAATCACGCCATCGAACGGAGGGTTCGCGGTCTTGATCTGGCGAACCAGTTCATTAAGTTTCTCGTCGAAGGAACTCTTCTCGACGGAGCCCAGGAAACTGGCTCCGGCGCGAAGGACGGGATATACGTCGAGACCGAGTTTTCCCGCGGCCGCCACGATGCCGCTGGGTACGGTATTTGCTTTGGCCGCCTCGGCGAGCCAAACCTCGCGGGAAACCGGTGCGGACTCGCGCATTGGCGTGATGCGCGGATACAGGGAGTTCGACTCCGCCGACAAGCCTCCCACGGCGATGCGCGGCTTGTGCTGCTGGCTCCAGGCCATAGACCCGATCCCCTGGACTGCCGCCAGAATCAGTATCCAAAAGCTTCTCATGCTGCTACTCCCTGTCTGGTCATGATCGTTGATGGTATGCATCGCGCGGCGCACCGTAGGCGATCTTCAACTCCGGCGTCTCGATGCGCTTCTTCCACGCCCGCGACTCGAAGAGAATGGAGAGCGCGCAGGTCGTGAGCAGGGTCCGTTCCACCGGATAGAGCGGCTTGCCGGTGATAAAAAGCTCCTCCATGCAGTGCACGAGGCCGTCGAAGTGGGCCAGGGGCCGGGCCCGGGACGATTTCCTGGGTTGGCCGAAATGGGTGGCCACGGGCTCGGACGTTCCTTTCACCTTGCCGGCAAACGTCCAGCCGCTCGCATGGCCGTCAATCATGTAGGCGACGGCCTTGAGACTGTCGCGATACTCGAGCAAAAACGCGACCGGCTTTTTGACGTTGTCCTCGATACGGCCCGGTTTGACCGACGGATTGCGGGCCAGTGCTGCTTCGAGCAGCGGAACACTCCAGCGGCCGCCGCCGTCGCGCCAGCTCCAGACCGCGTCCCCCTCCAGCCACTCCACGGCGCGAATCCCCGTTTCGCCGCCTTTGCGGCGCTCGACCATACATTGCAGCGATTCGAGCGTATGAAACCCATAGGCATCGAGACCGCCGTAGCCGAGCACGACCGCATGATCCATTTCCGCGCCGTAGGGGATCTCCACGCCGGGCGTCCGCACGGTGAGGGAAATGGACGAGCCGGCCATCAACGGAAACTTCAATTCGCGCGTCCATTCGTACATCTGTTTCGCTTTGAGCCAGGAATAGGAAAAGTGCTTGTCGCTGAAGACGGGAACGGACTTCCCCGTCCGCCGGAACACCTCAACGATGCGCTCCATCAACTCGTAGCGCGGGTAAAGTTTCTGGCCGCGGTCGTTCGTGGGATAGTCGCCGTGCTCACCGACAAAGCAGACGGCGTCTACGGCCAGATCGTTCCCGCCCAGCGTCAGCGCCTCGCGAATGGTGGGAAACATCTTGAAGCCATGTTTTTCAGCGAGACCGCGGCTCAGGTCGGCGGGTGGGAATTGATCGGTGTACATCGAAACCAGGCGCGTGCGCGGCGCGGTAAAGACTCCATTGGGAGAGTACCCGTTCAGCAGTCTTCCGATAATCACATTGGCGTGGGTATTGAGCCGTCCATCGTTGGTGTACATCGTTACGACGGCGGCGACATTTTTCTTGCCGGGTTGCGCTCCCGCTTGCCGGGCGGCGGCAGCCCCAAGTCCTCCGGCGATCATCTGGCGGCGGTTCATCATTGGGGCTCCTTTTCGTGCTCCATGGTAATCGTTACTCCCCGCCCGCATGGCGCGGGACATAGGGATCCGGGGTGCCCGGAGGGATGGGCGGCTCTTTTTTGAGCGAGGCCCGGTGATCGGCGAGCGCTTGACCGGCGGGCCAACGAACCCAAAGGTTCTCGACAAAACGCGGGTCGAGCGGATTCTCTTCCTTGGGGTCGGTGTGGAGGTCGTACCAGAGCGGGAACGAGTATTGCTGCAAGGGCTCGCCAAAGCCACGCGCCGTCTGCCTCGTCATCATCTTCCAGTTGCGCCACTTGACGCCGCAGATTTCGTTGGCCAGATAGACGATGACGGATTCGCGATTCGACTCCGGCTTCCCGCGGAAGAAGTCAAGCTGATCCACACCGTCGATGACGCGATCCCGGGGCAGTTTTCCGCCGGCCACGCGGGCCAGCGTCGGCAACAGGTCCATCTCATGAACGATCTCGTTGCTCACGGCGCCGGCGGGGATTTTTCCGGGCCAGCGGATGAGGAAGGGAGTGCGCAAGGAACCCTCGAAGGCGGTGAAGTAGGTTCCGCGCCATGGCCCGGAGAAGCCGTGATAAGGCATGGTCGCTTCCGGCCCGTTGTCAGAGGTGAAGATGAAAATGGTGTTCTCGCGGATGCCGAGGCGATCCACCTCATCAAGCAAACGTCCGCAATAGGCGTCCATCTGGGCGAGGACGTCGGCGAAGTCTCCGTTTCCGGTCTTGCCGCGGAAGCCGGGCGCGGCGGTGACGGGCATGTGGGGCTGGGTGTAGGGAAGGTAGAGGAAGAACGGCTTGCGGTCGCGAGTCTGCCGGCGCATAAACTGGATGGAGCGTTCCGTGAGTTCGCCGTCAATGGCGGCGCGCGCTTCCAAATCATAGACACGAACTTTCGTTGGCTTCCCGCCGCGCCGCGACTCGAGGATGTGAGTTAGCTGGACGAACGGATGCGAGCCGGCACGGAAGCGCGGATTGTCCGGCCAGAAGCTGTCGTTGCTCGAGTTGGGAATTCCATACCACTCGTCGAAGCCGTGGTCAGTGGGGAATCGGCCTTCCGTCTGACCGAGATGCCATTTGCCGAACATGGCGGTGGCGTAGCCGGCATCGGAGAACATCTCGGCCATGGTGTATTCCCACTGCGTAAGGCCGTAGAGAGGGCTTTCGAGCGGGACGGAGCCGTTGCCGGTGCGAATCGCGTAGCGGCCCGTCAGCAGCGCCGCGCGGCTGGGCGTGCATTGCGCCTCGACGTTGAAGTTGAGCAGACGCAAACCTTCGCCCGCCAAGCGGTCCAGCCGGGGGGTGGCGGCCCCCCGCAGGATGCCGCCGCCGTAGACGCCCAGTTCGCCCCAGCCGAGATTATCCATCAGCACAAGTACGACGTTCGGTTTCAACGGCGTGGGATCGGCCGGGCGCGCGAGCGCCGTAGCGCCGAGCAACACATTTCTACGCGTGAGGTCGACAGGCATCGATTGTATGGTCCTGTCGAGTATATCCAAAGAGGTGGGCCGGGATGTGCACCGTCGTTCCAGGCCGCAGCACAACGGATGCAATTCATTGGAATTGATGACCACCCCTGTCAGCCCGGTCCGCTGAAGCGCCAATCTGGATTACAAATATTTGACGAAGCTCCGCGTCCGACCGATGAAGTTGGTCCCGGCCGAGCTAAGAACCCGAGCCCGGTACGTTCCACCGGCGGACCGGATGAGTTCCACCCGATTGTGGAAAAGATCCTGACGCTGGGAGCGCGAGCACCTTCCCTCGATGCGCCGCGGCGTGAACTCCCGGGCAAAACGGGAAGACTGCTAGAACACGCCGTCCGCGCCGGAATGCTCTTTAACGGACTACTCGAGCTGAATCTTCGCCTGAAGGGTTTGGGCGGATCTGAGGGAACGCGCGCGCAATTTCAATAAGACCTGCTGGCTCCGCCCCTCTGGGGCAGAGAGTATTTTCTCAGCGCTCCGGAGACCGCTGGTATACGATCGTTTGCCAAAGTCCGGGCGCAGGAGGTTGAATCATGACGAGACATGCATTTCCGTCGATGTGGGTGCTGCTGATCGCGCTGCTGCTTTGTGCAGGCGGCGCCAACGCGCAGGAATATCGTGGCAGGATCCAAGGCACTGGCGGCGATCCGTCGCAGGCGGTTGTTGTAGGCGCCGCGGTCACTCTGAGGAACAACAATACCGGCGTCGCATCCACGCGCGCCACCGATACCACAGGCCACTACCTGTTTGACCTCGTGGAACCCGGAACCTACTCGCTGACCGTGGAACTGGCGGGTTTCAACCGGTTCCTGCAGGAGAACATCCTGGTGCAAAACCGCGCCGACATCACCGTGGACGCCCACCCTGCGGCTCGGTGGGGTTGCCGACACGGTAACCGTATCCGAGTCGCCAGTGGCAGTGAAGTTCAACACCACGTCCCTGGAACTCACAATAGACAACACCATGGTCAAGAACCTGCCGATCGTGGCGCGCAACCCGTTTACCCTCGCGCTATTGAATCCTGCGGTCGTCAGCCGTTACACGGCCCAGAAGAATCCGTTCTTCATGTGGGCGGCCAGTTCGGTGGAAGTGGGCGGCTCCCAGAACACCAGCGGCGATGTTCTAGTGGACGGCATGCCCGTGATGCTTGGACCGAAAAGCTCCTACGCCCCGACCATGGACAACACGACGGAGGTCACGGTCCAGCAGAACAGCGTGGACGCGGAGTACGGTCACAGTTCCGGTGGCATCTTGAACGTCTCCGCCAAGTCGGGCACCAACGAGATTCACGGAACAACTTATTATTTCGGCCGCAACCCGGCGTTGAACGCCGTGTCCAACCCGCTCAACCGGGCGCCGAACCTGGTGCGAAACCACATTTGGGGCGGCACCGTGGGAAATCCATGGAAGAAGAACCGCATCTTCAATTTCTTCGCCTACGAGCAGTGGCGGCAGCGGGATCCGCAGTTCGAGCAGCGCAGAATGATGACGCCGCAAGAGCGGGATGGTGACTTCTCCCAGTCGCTCAACATCAATGGTGGGCTGCGCACGATTTATGATCCGTTGACGTCCCAATTGCAGGGGGCCCAGGCCACGCGGCAGGCATTCGCCGGGAATGTCGTACCAAAAGCGCGTATCGACCCCTCGGCCAGCAAGTTCCTGGCCGAGATGTGGGGGCCCAACCGGGCCGGGACCGACATCACCGGGTTGAACAATTTTGGAGCCTCCTACGTGCGGCAATTGTTCTATCACAACCTCAGCAATCGCACCGACTTCAATATCAAGGACAATCTGCGGTCGTTCGTCCGCGTCAGCCGGTTCCGCACGAAACTGGAAGACCAGAACTTCACACCGAACAAATCCCGCCTGTTCCCCAATCCCAATGGGGGAGCGATGCATGCGCTGAACGTGTCCGGCGACCTGGTCTGGACGATCGGTCCGAGGACTGTTCTCAATTTCCGTGGCAACTACATTTCGAACAACGACGACTACGATGCGCCGGAGCAGTACGCCACCCTCGCCAACTACAAGGAGTTCTTCCCCAGGGCGACCGACTTCTACACGCGGTATCTCGACTTCGGCGCGCCCTTTTAATATCCGGGGATCCTGGTCAATGGAGGCAGCCCCGGCGGCCAGTACGGCAAGCCCAGTTGGTGGTTCCAACACCCCCAGGCGTATTACGACGCGGTCAAGGTCTCCCACAATGCGGGACGCCACTTCCTGAAGGCGGGTTTCGAATTCCGCATCCTGCGGGTTGACGCGATTCGGCCTGAGACCTTCCGGTTCTCGTTCCGCGACGACGAGACGGCCAACACCTTCATCAATCCGAATACCCGGCTGAGTGGGGACGCGTGGGCGAGTTTCCTTCTGGGAGCGATGAATCCAGGCGATTCCTGGGCCCGTCATGTGCCGTTCAAGAAGGACACCTCGCGCTACTATTCCACATTCGTTCAGGATGATTTCAAACTCAGCAAGAACTTCACGCTGAACCTGGGGCTACGGTACGAGTACGAATCGGCAATCTATGACCGTGGCGGAACGTTCGGCGCATCCACGTTCCAGCCGGATCGCTATTCTCGCGGTCTGGACATCTCGAGCCCCATTCCAGAGTTCCAGGGCGCCGGCCAGCCGGTCATCCCCGCCCAGGCGAGCGCCCTGATGGATCGGCCCTACCAATGGAATGGTGCATGGCTATTCACGGACGAAGGCAACCGTGGCATGTGGGATCCGCGCAAGATGATCCTGTTGCCGCGCGTCAGCGTTGCCATGCGCTTGAACGACCGGACGTCGCTGCGGGCCGGCTTTGCCCGCTTCAACACTCCCGCCACGCTGCAACGCAATAGCGATGTGCTGGGAAGCACTCCGGTTCCGGGCTTCGGAGCGAATACTCCGCCGGTGCCCGCCGTGGAAGGGGTTCCGCAACAGTTCCTCAGCGATCCATTCCCGGCCGGCACCAATCCCGTGATCCCCGTGGTGGGCAAAGGGGACGGCCGATATACCCTGATGGGCGCAGACGCCGTGTGGGACAAGCGGAATCTGATCACGGCGGTCAATGATCGATTCAACGTCACGCTGCAGCGGGAGACGGTGGCGCGAGTGCTTGTGGAGGCCACCTATTTCCACAATTACGGTCGCGACCGCAACTACAACCTGAACCTCAATCAGACAAACCCCCAGATCATCAACAGCCAACGCGCGGCGTTGAGCCAGCAGGTGGCCAATCCCTTTTTCCAATCGCTGCCTGCCGACAAGATGCGCGGCACGCTCCGCAACCAGAGAACGGTATCGCTGCAGAGCCTGCTTCGCCCGTACCCTCACTATTCGTCAGTTGTTCAATACAACACCGAGGGCGTCGGGGAGCGGTACCATTCCCCGCAGCTCCGTGTTCAGCGCCCGTTCGCTAATGGATTCAACTTCCTGCTTGCCTACAATTACAACCAGGAGCGGTCGCAGGAGTTCTTCAATAAGGAGGAGGAGTTCACCAACCAGTTCCGATGGGAAGACGGCACGCGACCGCGGCAAAGGCTGACGGTCGCCAGCACCTACGAGTTCCCATTCGGCAAGGGTCGGCGCTTCCTTGCGCAAATGCATCCGGTGGCCGAAGCCGTTCTGGGCGGCTGGACGACGAGCGGCATCTTTTGGTACTACGCCGGCAATCGTCTGCGCTTCGGCCAGATGGATCTCATCGGCAACCCGGCCATCGACAACCCCGACAAATGGGGCTTGATGTTTGACCCGGCTGCCTTCCGGTTCAACTCGAACGCGAACTTCGAGGTGCGTCAGAATCCGAAGTCTTATCCGGGCGTCCAGGGACCGGGATACAAGAATGTCGACTTCAACGTCGCCAAGTTCTTCCGGATCACCGAGCGCGTCAGGCTGGAACTCAAGATGGAACCTGGCAAACACCTTCTCCGGCGCGGATCCCAATCTCAGCGTGACCAGCTCGTCGTTCGGCCGGGTAACGGCCATGGCGGCAGGGACGCAAGGGCGGGAGATGCAGTACAACTTCCGTATCCAGTTCTGACCGGGTTTTTGCGATAGACCCTGGGGTCCGTAAGTTTCAGAGGTTTGGTGAAGGCCAATCGATCCATCCACGACGTGGCCGATGCACATCGTGCGCGAGTAACGTAAAATGGGATTCGAGTGGAGGCCACTTAAGATGCGGGCATCGACGTGGATTTGTCTGTTGTTGGCAGGACTCGCATGCCGGTCCATCCCGGCGGCGGATGTAGACCGGGCGGCTGCGTTGTGGGTGCTGCACGTGGGGGGGAGCGTGGTTGTCACCACTGAGCCCGCCCCGATCTGGGACATCACGAAGCTGCCGCAAGGCGACTTCCAGCTGCGGACCATCAATCTATCCGGCGCGCTGGTGGGTCCGCTTGAATTGCAACGCATCGGCGACCTCCCGCACCTCAAAGAGCTTTACCTTTCGGGCCGCACGTGGCATAGCCTGCCGGTCAATCTGACGGCAAACAGTCTGAAGCTACTCAAAGGCCTGACGAGCTTGGAGCGCTTCGTACTGAGTCTGCCGGTGCAGTCGGAAATCCCGATCGAAGATGCGGCTCTCGCCAACCTGGCTCCGCTGGTGCACTTGAGGGAGCTGCGGCTGGCGCAGACGAGAGTGAAGGGCCGGACGCTGGCGGCTTTTACGGAGATGCGCAGTCTGGACCTGACCAACACACGGCTTGACGATGAGGGC
Organism: Bryobacteraceae bacterium; assembly: GCA_035526195.1. Lineage (GTDB taxonomy): Bacteria > Acidobacteriota > Terriglobia > Bryobacterales > Bryobacteraceae > CADEFT01. Next base: position 5,573 of record DATLCW010000034.1, on the reverse strand, counting down.
ATGCGGAGCCTGCAGCACATGCCGCATCTGGAGAAGCTCTATGCGCACGATGCGCTGATCAGCGATGAAGGACTGCAGTACATCCGCGACTTGCGCGAGCTGAAGGAGCTTGACCTGTATGCCGCGCGGATCACCGACGCCGGCCTGGTACACCTGAAGGGCTTGACGAAGCTGCGGAAGCTCAACCTGCTGGGAGCGGCGGTGACCGATGCGGGACTGGATCAACTGGCCGGGATGACGCAACTGGAAGAGCTGAATCTATATCGAACGAAGATCACCAATGCCGGACTGGAGAAGCTGAAGGCATTCAAGAATCTGCGGCAGATCGATGTCCGCTATACGGCGGTCAATCGAGGGGGGGTGACGGCGCTCGAATCGGCGACTTTCGGATTGCGTGCCGAGTTTTTGGACGCCACCGTAGCCCCGGTGCGGACGCGAACGGAACGCGCTGCCGCGGGGAAGAGCGTGGACTCCATCGCCGCATGGGTGCGTGCGTTTGGCGGGTCGGTGGTGGTGGAGCACGGAGAGATTCGAGAAGTATCGCTGGCATCGAAGCCCGCGACCGACGCCGATCTTATAAATCTAAGAGGGCTGGCGTCGTTGCGGAAGCTGGACCTGCGGGCGACCCAGGTGGGGGACTTGGGATTGCGCAATCTCGGGCTCGACCGCTGCGCCTTGATGGAAGTGGATCTGAGTAACACCACGGTATCGGATGCGGGACTGGAAGCGTTGGCGCAATGCAATCAATTAAAGAAGCTCAGCATCGGCTACACGCTGATTGGCGGAGCCGGTCTTGCAAAGTTGAGCAACCTCGAGGAGCTGGACTGTACGGGAAACACTTTCACCGAACAGGGAGTTGCGGCGGTCGCGAATCTGCGCAAGCTGCGGCATCTGGATCTTAAATATTCCGACATCGCGGATAAAGACTTGAGGACGTTTCAACCCTTGTCGAGTTTGAACCGGCTGGATCTTACAGGCACGGACATCGGCGATGCGGGACTCGACAACCTGCAAGCGTTCCCGACTCTGACGGAGCTGCTGCTCAATTATGTGCGCTTTACCGATAAAGGTTTGGAAGCGCTGCAGTCTCTGCCCAACCTGACGCGGCTGGAGCTGATGCGGACGCGAACGACGGACCGGTCGATGGGCGTGATCGGAAAACTCGGCAACTTGAGAAGTCTGAAGCTCGATTACACGACGGTCAGCGATCATGGGCTGCCGGCTCTGGCCGGGCTGACGAAGCTTTCGCTGCTTACTTTGGATAGCGCGGCGATCACGGACGCGGGGATGGAATCGCTGAAGGCGTTTCAACAATTAAAGAGTTTGAATGTGTATCACACGCTCGCGTCGGAGAAGGCGATTGATGATTTGAAGAAAGCACTTCCGGGCTGCAAGGTGGTGTGGGATCGCGGCTCGAATCTACCTACGCGGCGAGGGAGTTGAGATGAGAATCGCACTGTTGTTTTTGACGGCGTGGACCGCCATGGCCAGCGAGCCGAAGCAATGGGTGATGGAGCGCGGAGGCACGGTAGAGACCGGACCAGCGGCGCGCATCACCGGAGTGAATCTTGGGTTTCAATGGATCACCGATCTGGAAGTGAAGCAGTTGCTGATGCTTCACGACTTGAAGAAGCTGGATCTTTCGCTGTCGCTGATTACCGATGCCAGTCTGGAAAGACTGGCGGCGCTGCCGAATGTGACCGAGCTGAACTTATATGCGGTGGAGCGGATCACAGATGCGGGTCTGGCCCACCTTCGAAGTTGGAAACACATCGAGCGGCTGAATCTCAGGGGTACGGATATTACCGACACGGCGCTGCGCTACATCGCCAGCCTCACGAGTTTGCGAGCCCTGGATGTCAGCTTTACGCAAGTGACCAATAGCGGGATGGAATGGTTCGGGGCGTTGCGCAACCTGGAGGAGCTGCAACTGGGCGGCAACCAGCTCACCGGCGGCGCTCTGCATGTGCTGAAGCTGCTGCCGAAGCTCACGACTTTGAACTTGAGCGGGAACCAGAAACGGAACACCGGGATCTGGGCGATCGCGCTGACGGATTTCGATCTGGAAGCGATTGCCAAGCTGGCGCAGTTGAAGTCGCTGAATCTTAGGGGGATTAAGGTGAGCGACCTGGGGGCGGGACATGTGAGGAAGCTCACCAATCTGGAAGTGTTGGATTTGAGCGGCACGCGGATTACGAACCGGGGAGTAGAGGAAGTGGCGGCACTCCCGAAACTGAAGCGGCTGAGCTTGTGGAACGTAAAGGGTATAGACAACGGGGCGGCGGCCACTTTAGCTGGTATGAAGGAGTTGGCGATTCTGGACGTATCCGAGACGGGGCTCACGGACGCGGCACTGGATGCGCTCGTCAAGGCTCCCAACCTGGATTTGGTATACTTGACTGGTACGAAAGTTACCGCAGAAGGTCTGTCGCGCTTCCAGCGCGCCCGCCCTAATTGCCGAATTGACTGGGTGGCGACTCCATGACCATGCGTCTCAGCATTGCTTTCCTTGCCTGCTTGTGCGTGTGCCGCGCGGCTCCGGAGGCCGGGCCGACATCGAGTCAGCTGCGGCGAATCACGCACAGCCAGTACAACAACACGGTGCGGGATTTGCTGGGGGACCAGACGAGGCCAGCCGATCAATTTCCACCGGAGAACTTTCTGCACGGCTTTAAGAATCAGAGCCGGGCGCAGGAGATTTCGCCGATCCTGGCGGAGGCCTATAACCTGTCGGCGGAGAAGCTGGCGAAGAACGCGTTTGCGGGCGGGGAAGATTTGAATGGTTTGATTCCATGCAAACCGAAGCGGGGAAGCGATGCGGTGTGTGCGGATACGTTCGTTCGCACATTTGGGAGAAAGGCGTTCCGGCGTCCGCTGAGCGAGGCGGAGGCGAAGCGGTATACCGTCCTGCTTATGAAGGAAGGCGCACGCTCCGGGGCGTTTCTGCAAGGCGCGCAGTTGGTGGTGGAGGCGATGCTGCAATCGCCGAAGTTTCTGTTCCGCATGGAGAACGGCGGATATAAAGCGGCGAGCGACCTCTCTTTCTTTTTGTGGGATACGATGCCGGACGCGGAGTTGTTTCGGGCGGCGGCGGCTGGAGAGTTGGGGAGTGAGGCGGGTGTGCGCCGTCAGGCAACGCGACTGTTGAAGGATGGGAAGGCGAAGCAGGCTCTCGATGAGTTTACTTCGCAATGGCTGCGTTTCGACCAGGTGTTGAATACGGTGAAGGATCGCAATTTGTATCCGCAATTCAATCTCCAGCTGGCGGCCGCCATGACGGAGGAGACGCGGCGTCTGGTGTCCGATCTGGTGTGGGGCGAGAAACACTTCATGGATCTGTTCCGCGCCGATTATGCCTTTGTGAACTCCGATCTGGCAGCGCTCTACGGATTGCCCGCACCATCCGGAGAGTTTGAGAAAGTCAAGCTGCCGGCGGATTCTCAGCGGGCCGGGCTGTTGGGGCAAGCGGCTTTTCTGGCGATGACCAGTAAGCCCGGCGACACCTCCCCGACCATCCGCGGGCTGTTCGTCCGCGATCAGTTTTTGTGCCAGCAGGTTCCCGACCCACCGCCGGGAATCAACAGCACATTGCCGCCGGTGACGGTCGATAAACCGCAGACCAACCGGCAGCGGCTGCAGGAGCATCTGATCAACAGATCCTGTGCCGGGTGCCATGTGCTGATGGATCCGATCGGGTTTGGTTTGGAGAAGTTCGACGCGATCGGCCAGTTTCAAGAAAAGCAAGTGGTTCTGGTGATGCCGCCGGATCGCAAAATGAAGCCGATACGGCTGCAGTTGGATATCGACCCAAGCGCTTCGATTAACGGAATTCCGAACTCTCAATTTTCCTCGCCGAAGGAGCTGGGCCGCATTCTCGCGGAGAGCCCCGTATGCCAGGAATGTATGGTGAAGCAGCTTTTCCGGTATGTGTATGGAAGGCACGAGACGGACGCGGATAAGCCGGTGATTGCCCGCGGGCTGGCGGCGTTTCGCGATTCCGGCTTCCGCTGGAAAGAGCTGATGGTGTACTTTGCGACGGCACTCGCGAGTGGACAAGGAGCAAGCTAAATGGCTTCGAAAAAACAGATTTCCAGACGCAGGTTTCTGAGGGGGGCGACGATTGCGGGAGGGCTGATCCGGATTGGCCTGCCGCCATTGGAGGCGATGTTCAATTCTTCGGGGACGGCCTATGCCGCGCCCGGCGACAGCAAGGCTCCGGCGAAGGCGATCCCATCGCGCTTTGTGATGTGGTTCAACGGGAACGGAATTCCGGAACGGTTTTGGATTCCGGCGGAGACCGGGAAGAACTATACGATGACTCCGTGCCTGACGCCGCTGGTGCCATTCCGCGACGACATCCATATTCTGAGCGGTTTGGACAATCCGGCGGCACGGATGCCGGGACCGGGGAACGATCATCATCGCTCGATGAGCGGGCTGGTTTCGGGTACGTCGTTCACGGGACGCGGCTCGGGCGGGCCATCCATCGACCAGATGATTGCGGCGAAGATCGGCACCGATACGAGATTCCGTTCGCTGCAGGTTGGGGTGTGCCAGGAATCGCATGGGGAGAGTATTCAACGCGACCTCAGTTGGGCCGGGTATGAGCGGGCGCTGCCGCCGGAGCTGATCCCGCACAATCTGTTCGATCGGATTTTCGGGGTGAGGGAACAGAGCTGGATGGAGCGGAAACAGAGCGTGCTCGATGCGGTGCGTGACGACTTTAAAGATATCCAGCCTTCGCTGAGCAAGAGCGACAAACAGCGGGTGGAAGAGCATCTGGCGGCGGTGCGCGATGTGGAGCGGTCGATTGCCAGCCTGCCCCCGGAATATGCGAAGGTCAGCGAGCCCGATGCGGGCGGGGATGTGAAGGATTATCCACGGATTGCCAAGATTCAATCGGACCTGCTGGTGCACGCGCTGGCTTCGCGGCAGACCAATGTCGCAAGCTACATGCTTACGAAGTGCCAGAGCCTGGTACGGCTGCCCTGGCTGGGCTACACCACGCTGCGGCATCACGATTACACGCATTCCAATGCCGAGTCGCCGCAAGGGCAGCGGATTATGCGGGATATCTGTAAGTGGCACGTGGAAGAGTTCTCCTATCTTCTTGCGAAATTAAAATCGATCCCCGAGGGGGATGGAACGCTGCTGGATCACACCTGTTTGTTGTATGTGCATGAGCATGCCGAGGCGAATCCGCATAAGAACAACGGGCTGATCTCGATTGTGGCCGGTCATACGAAGAAGTTGAAGACCGGGATGCATACGAAGGCCGCGGGAACGCTTGGCGATTTGTATTTAACGATTGCGAACGAGATTGTGGGAGCGGGCATTGATGGGTTCCCCACGGGACGTAAGGCGCTGGAAGGGTTAACGTAGGGATCGGAGACCGCTTGCTCACGCGCGCGGCTCGGAAGGCGGATGCGGCGGAAGGCGGACGCGGCGGAAGCAGACGCGGCGGAAGGTGGATGCGGCGGAAGGTGGATGCGGCGGAAGGTGGATGCGGCGGAAGGTGGATGCGGCGGAAGGTGGATGCGGCGTAAAGGTGGATGCGGCGTAAAGGTGGATGC
>DATLCW010000317.1:0-5324 GCA_035526195.1 Bryobacteraceae bacterium | reverse complement strand
CGCGCTGCTGCTGCTCGATGAAATCCAATGCGGGGTGGGTCGGCCGGGCACCTACTTCGCCTACCAGTTGCACGATCCGGTGGTGCTGCCCGATGTGATGGTAGCGGCCAAGCCGTTGGGCGCGGGGCTACCGATGGGCGTAATCATGACGAATGAGCGGGCGGCGGCGGCGCTGTCGGCGGGTATGCATGGATCCACGTTTGGCGGGGGCGCGCTGGCCTGCCGCGTGGCGATAGAATGCCTCGATCTGCTGGACGAACTCATGCCCAACATCCGCAGAGTAGGCGCTTACTTCCGCGTCCAGCTCGAGGAGCTCAGCAAAAAATTCTCTTTTATAAAAGAAGTACGAGGCCAGGGTTTGATGATTGGGGTCGAGATGGACTTTCCCTGCAAGCAATTCGTTGTCGATGCGATGGCGGAGGGCCTGCTGGTGAATGTTACTCACGACACTGTACTTAGAATGCTGCCGCCCTACGTGATTACAGAGCGGGAAGTAGACCGGGCGATCCGCGGCCTAAAGAATGTATTCCGTAAAGCCTCCAAAACAAAATAACGCTGCGGGAGGCGGCGCGAAAGTTGAATATTCTTCGCCGGGTTACACGACCTGATTTGGGGAAAAAGCGGCCGTAGCTATGCCGCGGCCGCTCTCCGTCGCCGGCGATCGTCACTCGCCGCGCTTAATGCGCACCAGGAACTTGTCCAATGGACCGGGATCCTGCAAAATGTTCTCTTCGAGTTCGCGCAACTCACGTTCGATCAACGACCACTCGGTATCCACTCCGAGGGCCGGCGATCTCATATCGTCGCGTTTGCGCCCGAGCGTTTCCAGTGTCCCGACGCTCTGTTCTAAACGTTCTTTAATGCTCCTCATGGCCCCCTCCTCTTTCTTAATCGCATTCTGAATGAATGCCCTCACACTTATAGATGCGGAAAAGGGTAGAATAATTCCGTCATTTTTTATGGTTGAGTCCTGGGCCCTTTTCCAGTCCCTAGAATGAAAGGACGTTCATCTGAGTCCGTATGCCACACTGAATTGGTGATGGACACACCTCCAGCCCTAATTTGGCGGGGTCTGAAGAAATACCTTGGCGCCGTGAAACCCGCGGATGGCGGCACGTTTGCGGTCGATTCGGGCGAAATTGCTGGTTTACCGGGCCGCAGGAGCGCTGGAGTGACCGCTTGCGTGTACGACATGCATTCTGATTCCTTGCAAGCCAAACGCCGTATGTGGTCCAGCCGCAGCGTACTTACCGGCATGGCCGCGCCCGTGGCTTCCGGAGCGCCTAACCGGCAGTGAAGCGGATTGCGGTCATACTCGTCCACCCGCGTAACCCGCTGAATATCGGGGCCGCGGCCCGCGCGATGAGCAACTTCGGCCTAAGCTCGCTGCGTCTGGTGAAGCCCTACGATGTTGCCTTTCGGGAAGCCAAATCGGCAGTGGGGGCCGGTGCGATTATGGAAGCCGCCACAGTCTATGACACGGTCGCCGAAGCGATCGCCGGCTGTGTTCTGGTGGTGGGCACCACTGGCGGCGATCATCGCGAGTTGGAACTTCCCTTGCGCCGGTTGGAAGCCGGCGTGCGCCTCATCAAACGCCAGCCGGGGCCGATTGCGCTTCTCTTCGGCTCGGAGAAGTACGGGCTTTCGAACGACGATATCAGCCATTGCGATTGGCTGATGCAGATCCCATCCCGCCCCGGACACCGTTCGATGAATCTGGGGCAGGCGGTGGCGATCTGCCTCTACGAGATCACACGGTCCCCGCTAGCGGCGCCGCCGCTCACGAAGAAACGGGCCGCTGCCGCCCAAGTCGAGATCCTGCGGGAGCGCCTGGAAGAAGTGCTGCGGCTCAGCGGATACTACGATCATACGGCGGTGGCGGGAGCCGAGCGGCGTTTACGGGCGTTGATCAAGCGCCTCAATCTCAGCCAGCAGGATGCGGTGGTCTGGCTAGGAATCCTCCGCCAGATCCTGTGGAAGCTCAAGCAATAGGGCGCGATCTGCAATGAGGTATGACGGGCAGAGGGGTCGCGGTCAGGCGAGGGTAAGGATCTAGGTCTCCCGTACCGCTCTTCGATGCGATTTGTCGGGTGCTTTCGACGGAGTGAGCAACCAGGGACATCCGTTTTTAACGCCCATCGGTTGACGCTCAAAATATCAGGGCTTTCTTCTCCGGGCGCTCTCATAATCGAGCGTAAGCTGCTTCATGACCTTATCCGCCACATCGGCGGAGGCGCTGCGAAATTTCGCGCCGAGGCTCTCCTGCGTAGTAGACCATAATAGATCGCCTTCCTTATTCACCAGACGAAGGGCGGCGCTCGCTTCATGCCGGCGCTCGGAGGTTCGGGTGGATTCGTTCTCCCCCAGGGTCAATCCACTGGAACTGGACTGCCTTGTTCTTCCCGCCCCGCGGCCCTGATTACCCGATCCGCGCACGTGTATCCCTTCTGAAGATTGAAAGGTATCGGTGTAGATGACGTCGACGGCGCTTCCGCGCAAGATGGCGTCCGCTTTCTGCTCATTTTCCGTGATGATGAACAGGCTCGCGCTTTGCAGGCTGGTCATCAGCATGTCCCGGATCTGGTCGGCTCCCGAACCGATCAACCGGTCCACGTACACGCGTTTTACACCTAACAACTGTTGGAGGCGCTGCTCTTCGAACTGTTTGGCGGGTGTTGCGGGCGCGGGGCGATCCTGAGCCCCGAGTCCGTTCACCAGCAGGAACAAGATGAATCTCATCGTCCCACCCTTCGCGACTCTTCGTCCTGGAATTCCACCCGGCGCCCGGTACGTGCTTCCAGTGTGGCCAGGATCGTCCGGATCTCGTTTTTGCCCACCACGAACACCATCGCCTGCTGCTTGCCGTCATCGGAAGTGTATCCGACCGTCAGAAAATGCCTGCGCGCCTTACTGAAAAGGAACACCGGCGAAACAAGGACGGCCAGAGCATACCGTCGGCTTACCTGTTGGCCATATTCCAGCAGGTTGACCCTGTCATAGAGCACCTTCAGCGTAGCGCTTTTGGTGAAAAAGATCAGGTATTCTTTGTCGGTAGTCTTCATCATACCCGCCGCGCCGTTGGCGATCCCCTCCACCGTACCGCCAATATACTGCGCCCTGCCCCTCACGCCCGCTGGTTCGGCATTCAAATTGCCCACAGCCGCTGCGAACAGCCAGAGAAGTGGAATTCCGGGATTACTTCCGAACCCTGCCGCCATATAGGGTAGTGGCCCGGAGGGCGGAAACTCTCACTGCAACCGCAGCCATCCAGGCGATATCTTATAGAAGTGCCTCTGCTGAAGGGCACACACGCTAATTCTGCCGGCGCAGAAGCCGGCCCGGTCCCATAAGAAGCTGTGGAATCGCAATTTTACGAAGAAGGTGGTGACGATGTACGGTCTCGATTCCGCCAAAAACCTCATCAGCCCCGATACGCGGCGCGGCGACCGCATTCCCCCCGGCCAATCGCGTACGAAGAAATGGCCCGTGCTCGATGCCAGCGGGCCGCCGCGCGTCGATCTCGCCAAATGGCGTTTTCAAGTGGTGGGGCTAATTGGCAGAGAGGTCAGCTTTAGCTGGGAGGACTTCCTCAAGCTGCCACGGGTGAAAGTATTTTCCGATTTTCATTGCGTAACGCGATGGTCGCGGCTCGGCAATGTGTGGGAAGGTGTGTCCACCCGGGCGCTGGTCGAGTTTGCGGGTGGTGTGAAGCCTGAGTGTAAGTACGTCCTCGCCTACGGATATGACCAGGGCTGGACCACGAATCTCCCCATCACCGACTTTTTGTCCGAAGACTCACTGGTGGCCCTGACACACGACGGCGAGCCGTTGACTGACGAGCATGGCGGGCCGGCGCGGCTGATCGTGCCGCGGCTCTATGCGTGGAAAAGCGCCAAATGGCTGGCGGGGCTGGAATTTCTGCGGCAGGACCGCCCCGGTTTCTGGGAGCGCAATGGCTATCACATACATGGGGATCCGTGGGCCGAGGAACGTTTCGGTTACTGACAAACTATGCCTGAACGCAATAAATGGGCGCGGCGGGTCATCCTGGGAAGCGGTGCAACCTTCGCCTCGGCGGGATTGCTGGGTTATTTCGCGCTCCGCAAGTTCCCGATGTTTTTCCAGCAATACGCACTTGAAATGAAACTCCCGATTTTGCCCACTCCACTGATTCCCGATCCGCGCCAATGGCCGGATCGGGGAGTACATGCCGCATGGTTGGGTCACAGCACAGTGCTGCTGAAGATCGAGGGGTATACGATTCTTACCGATCCGATGTTCAGCGACCGGGCCGGGATTGACCTGCTGCTGTTTACCGTGGGATTGAAGCGGATGGTGGCGCCGGCGCTGCCGATGCGCGACCTTCCGCCGATCGACCTCGTGCTGGTATCTCACGCCCACATGGACCACCTGGACATTCCGTCGCTGCGGAAACTCGAGAACAAACGGACGCAGGTCGTGATGGCATCGCGCCTCTCGGATCTGGTGCGCGTGAGCCGCTACGGGAAAGTGACGGAACTTGGTTGGGGGGAGAGGACCCACGCCGGTCCGGCACAGGTGGAGGCGTTTCAGGTGAACCACTGGGGGGCAAGGGTGCGCACCGACACCTGGCGCGGCTATAACGGCTATCTTCTTCAAGTGAACAGCCGGCGAGTACTGTTCGCCGGTGACACGGCTCTGACGGACACGTTCCGCCGCATGAAGCACCGCGAGGGGATCGATCTGGCGATCATGCCAGTGGGCGCGTACAATCCGTGGATTCGTGCGCACTGCACACCCGAGCAAGCCTGGCGAATGGGGAATGATGCCGGGGCGGAGTATTTGATGCCCGTACATCACAGCACGTTCCGCCTCAGCCAGGAGCCTCCGCATGAGCCTTTGGAGCGTTTTCTGAACGCGGCCGCCAGCCGGCCGGAACGGGTGGCGCTACAAAGAATCGGGCAGGAATTCCATTTGCCGTAACGCTCACGAACAGAGCCGCACCAACTCATCCATGCACTTGTGGGACATCGCGTGGTTTTCAGGCCCTCCCCCGTGGTGCGTTTCCAGGCCGAACATGCCTTGATAGCCGTCGGCATCCAGCGTCCGGAGAATCGATGCCCAGTCGAGCTTGTTCTTTCCAAACAAGCCTTCCGCCTTGATCTGCACATTCAGAATTCTCTCTCGCGGCAGCTTGCGATAACCCTGCGGGAATACGTCGGGCTCGAGCACCAGCGAATTCTGCGGATCCCAATTGATCCCGATGGCTTTCGAGGGCAGTTTTAGAAGCAGGTCGCGCATCTCTTCACTGGTGGCGACATTGGTTGCGAACTCGGTTTCAATCA
>DATLCW010000315.1:0-13325 GCA_035526195.1 Bryobacteraceae bacterium | reverse complement strand
TTCAGTTGGCCAAACTGCTCGAGCCCTCGCGTCTGTTTTTCCTCGAGGATGTTCTGAACCTGGAGCAGCTGCCCTGGTATCGAATGATGCGGCAGAGCACGGTGACGCCGCAGGCAGCGCATGAGAAGCTGACCAGTCCCTCGGAATACATTCCGCTCATTTCGGAGCGGCTGGTCGATTTCATCCGCTTTCGAGTGGCCAAGGTCGGGGGCATCACTCCGGCCCGCAAGATAGCCGCCATGGCGGAGTTGTATGGGGTGCGCACCGCCTTCCAGGAAGGCGCCGACAACGATCCGGTGAGCCTCGCGGTCTCGATGCACATCGACACGGCAATCGTCAATTTCGGCATCCAGGAGGAGAATCATTTCCAGCCGCAGGAGGTGGAGGCGTTTCCGGGGACTCCGCTTGTCGAACGCGGGTACTTATACCCCACCACGAAGCCGGGACTAGGGATCGATATCGACGAGAAACTCGCCGCAAAGCTATTGAGTTCCACGCCCAACGCGCGCATGAACCAGTACTATCCCGCCGATAGAAAGATAGACGGGACCTTTGTTCGCCCGTAGATAAGATGGTCAAGAGCACGATTGAAACAGATAGTCCCACCTCCATACGCCTGCAACTCAGTCAGATTCTCCGGCGGGAGATCAGCGAAGGACGGTTTGAATCGGGCGCGAGGATTCCGTCGGAAAGGGATCTTGCGGGTCGTTACGGCATTTCCCGGGCATCGGTTCGGGAATCCATTACGGAGTTGATTGAGGCGGGCATTCTATTCCGTACGGTCGGTAAAGGTACGTTCGTTTCCGCGGAGCGTCCGGTCTCTGTTACACCGGCGCATACGAAACAGGAAGGAATCTGCTTTGCGATCAGTGAAGGCGTGTTCCATTTTGTGCAGACGGGATACAACAGGATTCTCGCGGGTGTCGAAGCCGAGTGCCGGAGAGCGGGGCTGCGCCTCTATTTCCAGTCGTTCGGCGATGCCTCGGGAAGCAAGGCGGATAGCATTGCCACACTGCCTTCGGGATGCGTGGTGGTCGGCGGGATATCGAGGCATGTGCTGGACTCCTTCCGGGAAAACGCAATCCCTTATGTGTTGGTGGATTTGCTGATCGCCGAGGACAATGCAGACCATCTCGCGGTACGCATTGACTATGCGGCCGGAACGCGCGCGGCGATGACACACCTTCATGGACTCGGTCACCGCAGTTTTGGTTTTGTGGGCTTCCCCGGGTCAGAGCGCTACCGCGCGTATTGGCAGAAGCTGGAAGAGTATGGAATTCCTTATGATCCGCGGCAGGTGGAATTTCTTTCCGGGCTCGATCTGCAGCCGGGCATGGTAGCCGGTTTCGATGCCATGCAGCGCATGATCGCGGAACGCAGCGTACCCACTTCGCTGATTGTAGTGAACGACTTTGTAGCGCTTGGAGTGATGCAGCAACTGAAAATATCCGGCTACCGGGTCCCTGAAGACATTAGCGTGATCGGGTTTGACGACCTTGGAATCAAGACATCCCCGCCATTGACCACGGTGCGGGTGGATCTGCAACAGGTAGGCAGGCTGGCGGCAAAGGCCCTCTTTCGCAAGCTGAATGGGGAGACGGTAGAGAACAACGCCTACGTGGTTCCGGTGGATCTGATGGTTCGCGGGTCCACGGCCGCGCCGCGTCAGTTGCTGACGATCGAACCGTTGACGAACCGCTTCGGGCCGAAGTTACCATCCGAAAGTGACGAAGGGTAGCGGGCGGCAGCTTTCTCGTTGAGATCGACGCCGAAGCCCGGAGCTTCATTGATAAACAAATAGCCGTCGCGAACCACGGGCGTTCCCGGAAAGACTTCCCGCAGCGCATCGCCGGCGAGAAAGGCTCCTTCCTGAATCCCGAAGTTGGGAGACGCGAGGTCCAGGTGGCCATTCGCGGCGTGCCCAACCGGGGAAAGATCGCCCGGCGCGTGCCAGGCGGTGCGGACATTAAACCACTCACCGAGCGTGGCGACTTTCCATGCCATCGTAAAGCCTCCGATCGCCGTGATATGAATGCGGATGAAATCAATTAAACGGTCCGTAATGAGACCGGCGTACTCGTTGCGGTTTACGAACTTCTCGCCGAGCGCGATGGGAACGCTTGTCTGGGGCCGAAGCACTTTCAGGTAGCCCACGTCCTCGGGGTAAAAAGGATCTTCGAAAAAATAAGGCCGGAAGGGCTCGATCCGCTTGATCATCTGGATGGTCTGAATGGGCGGCAGTTGCCCGTGCAGGTGCTGCATCAGCTCAATCTTTTCACCGGCGGCTTTCCGCACGTGCTCAAAAATGCGCGGAATCTCCCGCGCCCATTCGTCGGGATCGATCACCGGAGGGGAGCCCAACGACATACCTAGTGCCATCCCCTGCACTCCGGGCGTCGCGCTGACGGTATTGGGCCGGTAGTTGAGCCGAATGTGACGGAAGCCGCGGGAGACGGCCATGGCGACACTGTCGGCCATTTCGGATCCTGTGTTTCCCCCGGCATCGCCGTAACAAAGAACGGCCCCGCGGGTCCTGCCGCCTATCAACTGGTAGACCGGCATGCCGGCGCGCTTGGCTTTGATGTCCCACAATGCCATGTCGATGCCACTGACGGCGTAGTTCTCAATCGGACCGCCGCGCCACAGACCGCTGACGTTCATCGAATGATACAGATCCTCAATATGATCGGGATCCTTGCCAATCACGAATGGCTTCAGATACTTTTCGAGGAACGCAGCTACTGCTCCCGGACGGAACACAAACGAGGCGCAGCCCAGTCCATAAAGACCGGGTTCGCTGGTCTCGACTTTTGCAATGACCAGTCGCTGCATGGACGAAATCGATCCATCGGCATAAGGCGGATTGGTGTGAATCACCCGGACGTTGGTTATCTTGACCGGCTTCTGGGCGCGCGTGGCCTGCGCGTAGGTCTGTGCCATGGCGGCGGAAGGCAGGGACAGCCACTCGCGGCGGCGCATCAGTTCCCCACCACTCCGCCTTCTCGGCGGCGTTTCGGCCCAAAGTTCCCAGGATCGCCTGGCAGGGGAAACTTCGCGGCAAGTTTTTCATGGATGTCGATGCCCAATCCCGGGCCCTCATTGGCGTACATCATTCCCTTACGAATTTTAGGCGAGCCGGGAAACACTTCTTCCACCACATCGCCAAACACGATGCGTTCCTGCACTCCGAAATTCGGAATGGCGAGGTCCAGGTGCAGGTTGGCGGCATGGCCGATGGGAGAGGTGTCGCGCGGCGCATGCCAGGCGGTGCGCACGCCATGCCATTCGCAGAGTACAGCGAGGCGCCGGGCACGCGTAATCCCGCCGATGTAGGACTGGTGCACGCGAATGAAATCGATGAGCCGGTCTTTGATCAGGCCGACATATTCGTGATTGTTGACGAACTTCTCGCCGATGGCGATGGGCGCCACAGTCGCTTGCCGGAGCCTCGGCATGAAGTCGATTTCTTCCGGATAAAAGGGGTCTTCGATGAAATACGGGCGGTAGGGCTCAATGCGTTTGATCATCGCTATGCATTCCACCGGATGCAGTTCCCCATGAATGTCGTGCAGCAGTTCCACTTCTTCGCCGCAAGTCTTGCGAACGTGTTCAAAGAGCTTCGGGGTTTGCAGAATGTAGCGCGAACCGTCCTGCATCGCGGTGGTTGGGAGACCTTGGGCCGCATCACTCAAGGTGTTGGCATCGGCCGGTACGGTGGTGTTGGAAAGCTCGATGCGAATGTGCTGAAAGCCTTCCGCCATCAGGCGCTTCACGCTTTCCGAACATTCCGCCGCGTCTCTGCCCGCGGCATGCGCATAACATTGCGCCGCCGACCGCATCTTGCCGCCCAACAACTGATAAACAGGCATCCCGGCGCGCTTGCCTTTGATATCCCAGAGCGCCATGTCGATCCCGCTGATGGAGTTGTGAAGCACCGGGCCGCTTCGCCAGAGGGAACTGGCGTTCATGGCGGCCCAGAGATCCTCGATGCAATCCGGATCTTTGCCAATTACAAACGGTGCGATGGATTGCTCGATCGCGGCCACGACCGCTTCCGGACGAAAGGTAAATGTGGCGCAGCCGACGCCATACAGGCCAGGTTCTGAAGTCTGCACCTTCGTCACCACCAGCCGCTGATACGCTTTCAGGTTGAAGCCCGGAAAGGGCGGACAGGTCACGATGACTTTCACGGCGGTGATCTTCAGCGGCGGCAGGCCGCGCGTCGCTTGGGAATACGCCGCACCGGCGGACCCGAGATTCGCTGCGGCGAGAGTCTTAAACGTGTTCCGCCGTGTGATCATACGGTCCCCTTAAAAGACGTACTTGAGAGCGAACTGCAGATCGCGATTGGGAATCTGCGGATTGGTTCCGGTGATTCTGCCGAAAATGGCGGTATCGACATTACGGTTCGGAGTATCGAAGTGAGGCCGGTTCAGCAT
Organism: Bryobacteraceae bacterium; assembly: GCA_035526195.1. Taxonomy (GTDB): domain Bacteria; phylum Acidobacteriota; class Terriglobia; order Bryobacterales; family Bryobacteraceae; genus CADEFT01. Next base: position 8,886 of record DATLCW010000315.1, on the reverse strand, counting down.
GTTGAACATTTCGAACCGGAACTCGAGCCGGTGGTTCTCGCGGACGGCGAAATTGCGCGCAATGCCCACGTCCCAATTGAATATACCAGGACCCGGTTCCGTGAGCCGGCCGAGATTTCCATAATAGTTGCAGGAGGCCGGGGCGGCAACGCACTTGGCATCGGTGGCGCGGTCCGGCAGCGAGAATGCCGCGCGGCTGACCCACAGGAACGGATCGGGCTCGAATCCGTCGGGACGGCTGGGGCCCACCCGGTTGGCGCGAATGTTGGTTCCGAAGGCGCCGAGATTCGCCGGGTCGCCGGAAACGTTAGCCGTCCAGCCCAGCCCGCTTTGGGCTGTGGTTGTCCCGGAGACCTGCCAGTTACGGACAAGCTCTCCCAAGGCGCGGGACCCGCCGGCAGTCTTGGCGCGATAAGGCTCATACAAATAAGTGACCGAAAGGCGGTGCGGAACATCAAAGCTCGACCGGCTCTTTTCCGCCTTTCGATTGGTGGGATCCTGCGCCCAGCGAGCCGTGTTGAGCGGCGTGGAAGTCCCGATAAAATTATCGTCAATTGTTTTTGAGAAGGTGTAAGCGGCGAGCAGCGTAAGGCCGGTATTCAAGCGCCGTTCGAACCGCGTCTGGAGCCCGTGATAAGTGGCGTTCGAGTCGCTGGAGAAAAAGCGGATGGCGCCGACAGTGGGAATCGGCCGGCGCAGTTGATTGTTGCCCGGTCCCGGAGTTGGCATATTCAGGGCGACGGTTTGATCGAGGCCGGTGCTCTTCGAGCCCACGTAGCCAATCTCGAACACGCTGCTTCTCCAAACTTCCTGCTGCACGGTGAACGCCCAGGACTGCACATATCCCGGGCGGAAGTCATCCGAGATCGCGAGAAGCGCCGGGAACGCGGGTGCGGCGCCGGAGCCGGGGAAGCCGTTCGCCAGAGTAAGACGCTGGCCGCCGGCAATGTTGAATGCTTCGGTGAGGCTGGCGGGAGGGTTGTTGCCGAGCACGGTGTAAATTTGAAGCGGCGACGCGTTGTAATAGATGCCGTAGCCTCCGCGAAGCACAGTCTGTTTTCCACCAAGCTTAAACGGCGAATAGGCGAAGCCAAAACGCGGCGCCAGGTTGTTATGGTCGCTCTTGTACATGCCTTGTGTAACGCCGAACTCGGGAATGAGCTTATTCGTTTTGAAGTCGAATGTGCGCAGGTTCCCGTGCACATCGTCCGGCACGCCGATTAACTCATAGCGGAGGCCGAGATTCAGGGTAAGCTTTGACGTAACGCGCCAATCATCCTGCACGTAGTAACCCTGGCGTACCTGGCGGATGGCGTTGAAGATGCCGGGGCCCACGGCGCGGCTGGTGTCGGCCGGGCGGCCCAGTTGAAAATCGGCAATGGCATTGCCCGTCAGCACGCCCGTAAAGTTAAAGCCGCCGCGATTGGCTTGTTGAAAAAACCGGTTCATGCGCGATTTGCGAATATCAAACCCCGTCTTAACGGAGTGTCGGCCGAAGGTGTGAGTGAGGTTCTCGGAAACGGTGTAGGTCCAATCCATTTGCGTGAGCGGCACCAGGAAATGCTCGGCGATGCCGAGCAAGCCGGGAATGGAAATGGACGGAACTCCCTTGAGCCGCGGATCTTCCGCCACGCCCGAGATGCCAAGGTCGGCCAACGGGCTGAAGCTCGAGCGGTCCGGACCGAGGAATACGTCGTTGGCGCGATTGTAGCCCAGCCGCAATTCACTCAGCGTCGAAGATCCGAACAGGTGGGAATGGGAGATCACTCCGTTTTGATCGCGGATGTCCTGCACGATGGAGAAGTTCGGATTTAATTGAATTTCCGGCACATGCTGCTGGCCGATGCCGTAGCGGAAGAACAGCCGGTCGCGCTCGGAAATCGAGTGGTCCACGCGGATGAAGCCCTGATCCTGGTTGGCTTGGGAGATGGTTGCGCCGACAAAGTTCAAGGAGCCGGCAACGTTTGGGAGCGGCATAAACCGGAGCACTTTCTGAGCTTCCGGGGATAGCCGGCTGGCGGAAATTTTATTGTCCGTGAAGAACTGCCCCGGATTGTCGGGATCGCGCAGCGGCGTCGTGAGGCTGGAAAAATCGCCGCTCCGCTGGGCCAGCGTGGGAACCACGGCGCTGCCCACTAAATTTTTGCGGCGCCGGAAGCCTTCATAAGATGCGAAAAAGAATGTTTTGTCCTTGCGGACGGGACCGCCGCCGGTAACGCCGAACTGATTCTGTTTGAAAGGGGGCCGGGGCTGCCCGGGGGCGGCGAAGAAGTCGCGGGCATCGAGTTTGTCATTGCGCAGGAATTCGAACAGCGTTCCGTGCAGCGAGTTGGTGCCGGACTTCAATACCAGATTGACCTGGGCTCCGGAGAGGAAGCCAAACTCGGCCGAGTAGTTGCCCGTTTGGACGCGAAACTCCTGCACGGCATCGATGGATGGACGGAGGTTCGATTGATTGAGGAGCGCGTTATTGATGCTAAGTCCGTCCATGGTGACTTCGGTATTGAACTGCCGCTGTCCATTGGCGGAGATCTGGAAGGGATTGCTGAAATTTACGGTGTCGTTGGAGTGGCGCTGCCCTGGAGTGACGCCCGGCACGAGCCATGCAAGCTGCGCGTAATTGCGGCCGTTCAGGGGAAGATCGACAATCTTGCGCTGGTCAACCACGGTGCCGAGGGAGGCGCTGGCGGAGTCGAGGGCGGCTACTTCCGCGGTAACTTCCACACTCTCGACCACCTCGCCCACTTCTAACGGAAAGTCGACTGTCAATTTCTGGTTCACTTGCAGCAGCACATTCGCGCGGACCTGCCGCTTGAAGCCCTGCTTGCGGGCGGCGATGCGGTAGGCTCCCGGTTCCAGACCAGGAATGGCGTAATAGCCGAGTTCGTTGGAAATCACCGTCCGCGTCTGGTTGGTGGCGAGATGCGTGACAGAAATCTCCACGCCAGGCACAGCGGCTGAGGAGGAATCGGTGGTGGTGCCCAGAACCGTGGTGCTGGTGGTTTGAGCAACAGCCAGGGAAAGGGCGCACAGGACGGTAACGATGCGAAGCGGCGTTCTCATGGAAGATTACTCCTTAAAGCGAGCGGGCCGGATTGGTTCAGTATACATGGGCAAGCGCGAAGCGGGAAGACGTGGTCTGACCGGAAAATGGGATCTGGGATCAATCTCCTGCATTATAGGTCAGACCACGGCTGACCTGCAGCGCCGCTGCCTGTCAAAAGCTCGTTCTACTTGAGCAGTTCCCCGCTGTGCTCTCCGAGCCGGGGCGCAACGCCGCCTTTCGCCACCAATCCAAGATCGGCAGCCGCCTCCGCGACCGTGCGTACCGGCGTCACACAGGTATCCAGATGCCGCAAGGTTGTGAACCATTCCTCCGCCCCCCTGCTTACAAAGTGTGCCCCTACGGCATTCAGAATTTCCTCACGGCGCGCGCCTTCGGCAAACTGATCTTCTATAAACTGCTCGCAGCCTAAGGCCCGGCATAGCGCCGCCCAAAACTTCGGTTCCAGCGCGCCCACCGCCACGTAGCGGCCGTCGGCTGTACGATACAGGTTGTAGCAGGCGTACCGGCCGCTCAATATTTCGTTGCCGCGCCGCGGAGGCTCTCCGCTCCTGAGCTGTGCCAGTGGAATCGGAAGCAGCTTTGCCGACCCGTGAGTCATGCTAATGTCCACGAAACATCCCTCTCCGGTCCGCTGCCGCGCCAGCAATGCACTCAAAACTCCAATTACGGCGTACATCGAACCTCCCGCGAGATCTGCGATCTGCACTCCAGGAATCACCGGAGCACCCTTCGCCGGGCCGATCAGATCCAGCACTCCAGCCATCGCCAGGTAGTTGATGTCATGCCCTGCGAGGTCCTTATAAGGACTCTCAGAGCCGTACCCGGTCAACGCGACGTACACCAGACGCGGATTCCGCTGCCGCAACACATTCCAGCCACAGCCCAACCGGTTCATCACACCAGGGCGGAAGCCTTCGATCAACACATCCGCTTTCTCTGAGAGCCGCAGGAACGCCGCCAGACCTTCCGTGGATTTCAAATCCACGGCCACGCTTTTCTTGCCGCGGTTGATCTGCTCGAACAAACCTTCTGGAGGCATGGATCGCATGGAATCCCCGGCGCCGGGCTCTTCCACTTTGATTACGGTAGCCCCCATATCCGCCAGCCATTGCGTGGCCATGGGGCCAGGAAGCAAGCGTGTCAGGTCCAGGATGGTAGTGCCGGGAAGCGCGGAAATGGGCAGCATGCGTGTCTCGCTTTCTTCTATACTGCCAGTGATGCTCAGCTACGCGAAAGGAGAAGAGGCGCCGCTGCTTGATGTGACGATCGACCAGGGCTTCCGTAAAACAGCCGTATTGCATCCCGATCGTCCGGCAGTGGTCGTCCGGCACCAGGACATTCGCCTTACCTGGCGCGAGCTCGATGCCCAAGTGGAGCAGGTTGCCCGCGGACTTAGCGGGCTCGGGATGAGGCCCGGCGATCGCGCAGGTGTATGGTCCACCAACTGCCTCGAATGGCTGCTGCTGCAACTTGCCTGTGCGCGTACGGGCGTGGTGATGGTCAACGTCAATCCCGCCTACCGCTCGTATGAGCTGCGGTATGTGCTCGAGACATCGCGGATGAAGGTGCTGTTCCTGCGGGAATCGGACACGCACTCGAACTACCGCGGGATTCTGGAAGAAACGTCAGGGGAACTTCAACACGCCATTTATTTCGCGTCCGGTTCCTGGGAGCAGTTTATTGGCGCCGGCAGCGATTATCCTCCGCCCGCCAGGATGCCGGAAGATGTGGCGAACATCCAGTACACGTCGGGCACCACCGGCTCTCCGAAAGGCGTACTCCTGACCCATCGGAACCTGGTGAACAACGCCTCGCTCATTGCCCAACGCCTCCGCATGACGGATCATGACAAGCTCTGCATGCCGGTGCCCCTCTACCACTGTTTCGGATGTGTCATGAGTTCGCTGCTTTGCTTTCTCACTGGTTCCACGCTGATCATTCCCGCGCCCGCATTCAACGCTCTGGCCACCTTGCAAGCCGTGGACGAGGAGCGGGCCACCGCGCTTTACGGCGTGCCGACCATGTTCATTGCGGAATTGCAGCATCCCGAGTTCAGCCGCTTCGACCTGTCGAGCCTGCGTACGGGCATCATGGCCGGGGCTCCCTGTCCGATTGAGGTGATGCGGCGCGTAATCGCGGAGATGCATTGCGGCGAAATGACGATCGCTTATGGCCAGACGGAAAGCTCTCCCGTGATCACGCAATCGCATGTGGATGACCGCATCGAGAACCGCGTTGGCACCGTGGGCCAGGCGATGCCCTGTACAGAAGTGAAGATCGTTTCCACCTCCACAGGCGAGACGCTCCCGGTGGGGGAGGTTGGGGAACTGTGCACCCGCGGCTATCTGGTCATGAAAGGCTACGATGGCAACGCCGAAGCCACGGCGCAGGCGATCGATCCGGAAGGTTGGCTGCACACCGGAGATCTGGCGGTCATGCGGGAAGACGGCTATTTCGGGATTCGCGGCCGTGCCAGGGACATGATCATCCGTGGAGGCGAGAATATCTATCCGCGGGAGATCGAAGAGTTTCTCTACACCCATCCCGCGGTTTCCGAAGTTTCCGTATTCGGCTTGCCGGATGAGAAGTTCGGCGAGATCGTATGCGCCTGGGTCCGCTTGAAAGCCGGAGAGACCGCGAGCGGAGAGGACATCCGTGCATACTGCCGCGAGCGGATCGCCTATTACAAAGTTCCCGCGCACGTACGCGTGGTGGAGACTTTCCCGATGACAGTGACCGGCAAACTGCAGAAGTTTCGTATGCGCGAGAAGGAAATCGAAGAGCTCAAACTGGACCGGGCGGCAGGCATCCGCACGGCTTAGCAGAGCGGGTTCACGGGCGATCGCGAACTCAGCCCAGGTTCCCCCCGAGGAGGTGCTCGTGAAAGGTAATCCCAACTTTCGAGACCTTCACCGCGCTTCGCCGCAACGGTTCGCGCATCTATAGAATCAGAGACGGTTCCGGATGACTTCTAAAGAGTTTGATGCCGTGGTGGAGAAAGGAATTGGCAGGATTCCCGGCCATTTCCGGCGCAGGCTGAAGAACGTGGCGTTCCTGGTGGAGCAGGAGCCACCCGAGCCGGATCTGCTGGGGCTGTATCAGGGCCGCCCGCTCACGGTCCGCAGCGTGACGGAATCCTTCGCGATGCCAGATACGATTACCATCTATCAAGGGCCGCATGAGCGTATGGCTCGCGATGATGAGCATTTGCAGCAGCTGGTAGCCGAAACGGTGTGGCATGAGGTGGCTCATTACTTCGGCCTCAATGAACAACAGGTACGGCGGGCGGAACGAAAACGGTCTTTGCGCCGTAGAATATAAGTAGGGGTGTTAAATGAACAGCGTAAAAACCGTTCTCCTATTGGGCTTGATGAGTGGTGTTTTGCTCGTCGGAGGGCAAGCCGTCGGCGGAAAGAGCGGGTTAACGATGGGCCTGCTGCTGGCGGTCGGGTTGAACTTCTTCAGCTACTTTTTCTCCGAGAAGATCGCGCTGATGTCCACCGGCGCCCAGCCTGTGACCGCAACCGAGCATCCGGACGTGTATGCGCGCATCGCCCCTCTGACACGGAATCTGTGCCAGAAGATGGGGTTGCCCATGCCGCGCCTCTGGGTTCTTCCGGAAGAAGCTCCCAATGCCTTTGCCACCGGCCGCAATCCGGCGCACTCTTCCGTAGCTGTGACCATGGGAATTCTGGAACTGATGAACGACCGCGAGCTGGAAGCGGTGATTGCCCATGAATTGGGACATGTCCTGAACCGGGACATTCTTATCAGCTCGATCGCGGCCACTCTCGGTGCGGCGATTACTTTCCTCGGCCGGATGGCGTTCTTCTTCGGTGGGCGCCGCGATGAGGAAGAAGAAGGCGGCGGCATGGCCGGCGGGTTGGTCATGATGATTGTGGCTCCGATCGCCGCGCTGCTGATCCAGATGGCGATTTCACGCACCCGTGAGTTTGGCGCCGATGGAGCGGCGGCCAAATATACCGGGGACCCGGGAGCGATGATCGCCGCCCTCCAGAAACTGGAATCATGGTCCAAGCGCATTCCGATGGATGTCTCGCCGGCGGTTTCCCACATGTTCATCATCAAGCCGTTTACCGGCCAGGCGTTGATGAAGTTGTTCTCTACCCATCCCCCGACGGAGGAGCGCATTGCCAGGTTGCGCCTGCGGATGGCGCAGTGAAAGAAGTCCGAGTCAATCGCAAAGCAGCAGGCAGAATCGCATCCGGCCATCCCTGGATATTTTCGAGCGACGTGGACGACCGTGACGGCGCGGCGCCCGGGGACGCCGTGCGCGTAGTGGATCCGGCGAAGCGCCTCTTAGGGACGGCTCATTACAGCTCCACTTCTCAGATCACGCTACGCATGTTGTCCCCGCGGGCGGAAGAGGTGGGGCAGACCTTTCTCGCGGAGCGCCTTCGTGCCGCGGCGGACTTCCGCCGGAAGGCCGTACAAGGAACGGATGCCTACCGGCTGGTGTTTGGCGAAGCGGACCAGCTTCCGGGACTGGTGGTGGATCGCTATGGCGACTGCCTCGCCATGCAGACCCTCGACCAGGGCATGGATGGACTGTCGTCCACCATCGTCGATTGCCTGAAGGCTTTGTGCGAACCGCGTTTGATTGTTGCTCGAAACGATGTGGCCGTGCGGACCCGCGAATCGCTGCCACTCGAAACCAAAGTGCTGCACGGAACGGTGCCGGACGAGGTGGTCATCACCATGAATGGGCTACGGCTGCAGGTGGATCTGCTCGGCGGCCAGAAGACCGGTATTTTTCTGGATCAGCGGGAGAACTACGTGGCCGCCGCGCGCTGGGCGCATGGCCGGGCGCTGGATTGCTTCACCTGCACGGGTGGGTTTGCGCTACACATGGCCGGGCACTGCGCGGGCGTGGAAGCGGCCGATTCCTCGGGCGCCGCGTTACAAACTGCGGAAGAGAACCGCAAAGCCAACCGGATCGATAACGTGCAGTTTCTCGAAGCCAACGCGTTTGATCTGCTGGCGGGGCACGCGGCGGCGGGGCGAAAGTTCCAGACCATTGTGCTCGATCCGCCGGCGTTTGCCAAATCGCGGTCGAATGTGGAAGGCGCGTTGCGCGGCTACAAGGAAATCAACCTCCGGGCGCTGAAGCTTCTGGATGCCGGCGGTGTGCTGGTGACTTGTTCCTGCTCCCACCACGTGAGTGAAGCGATGTTGCTGGAGTTGATCGCCCAGGCCGCACTCGACGCCCACAAAACAGTGCGCGTGCTGGAGCGCCGGACCCAATCGGCGGATCATCCGATTCTCTTAACCGTGCCCGAGACGCACTATCTGAAGTGCCTGATCCTGCAAGTGATTCCTTAAAGCGCTGAACCACACGAACATGGACGGAGTGAACACCGGGATTACCCCGGCATCTTCCGGCGCCTGCACCACCCCGCGGCGCCCGCGTGCGGCCATTGAATATGCGGTTCAAATGGTCAGCACAATCTTTCCTCCGGCGTGCCCGCTGTGGCTGAGTCCCAGCGCCTTTTTAGCCTGCGCCAGAGGGAAAAGCGCCTGAATCACGGGCCGGAGTTTGCCGTCGCTGATCAACTTTCCAATTTCGGCGAGTCGTGCGCCATCGGGCTTGACGCCGATCATGGTCGCGCGCACCCCTAGCTTCCGGGCGAGATCCTGCGGCGGCTCTTCCGTCAGCGCCACCAGAATCCCGCCTTTCTTGAGCACTAAGAAGGAACGCCGCTGGGAATCACCGCCTACGGGGTCGAGCACCACGTCCACATCGCGGATCTGATCTTCAAAGCGCGTCGCCTTATAGTCGATCGCTTCATCGCAGCCGA
>DATLCW010000314.1:0-5432 GCA_035526195.1 Bryobacteraceae bacterium | reverse complement strand
GGCAGCGTGCCGAAGATCAACACCCGATCCCAACAGCTCAGCACTCCGGCGATCTGATCTGAGAGTCGCTCCGTCAGTAGCTCGATGCCCATTCCGGCATCATACCCGGACCTCTTTGGTTCCGGCTACGCCGGGTTAGGTTTCCACTTCTATGTCGCACACCCCACCCAGCCCTCTGGAATCGCTTCAACAGCGCCGTGCCCAAATCTCCGGTCAGATCGCCGCTCTGGGCGACCTACGTTCTGGTTCGATCACTTCCACCACGGGTCGCTGCGGCAAGCCCACTTGCCACTGCCACAAGCCCAATGACCCGGGTCACGGTCCGAATCCTCGTCTCACCTACAAGGTGCAAGGCAAGACCGTCACCGAATCCTTGCCCAACCTCGCGGCTATGCGCAAAGCCGAGCGCGAGATTGCCGAGTTCCGCAACCTGCAAGCCCTGCACCGGGAGTTCGTTGAGGTCAACGCGCAGATCTGCCAATCACGGCCCATGGAACCAGAACAATTACCAGAACAGGAAAAAAAACGCTCGATGCCATCCAGCAGGAAGCGGTTTCTGGTGGATGGGAAGTGTGCGCGTCGACCGCTGGACCGCCGGCCCCGAACCGTGAGTAGGTCTCTATAGCCGTGGCTTCGATCCTCCAGTTCTTCTTGACGGCTACGGCCGAACGGTGGCGGTTTTCCCGTTTCCCCTTCCCATCACCAAACCCGGAGGGGGCCCGGGTGGGCGCGACGTCTACCGGGACGATTACATCCAGCACTTTGATTGCTGGGGCGATGAGCGGGAGGAGATTCTCGTATTCAACCACAAAGCGCTCTACAGCTACAGCAACGTAGCCGTGTGGCAAAAACCGCGCCCATGCAACAACAGCTACTATCCGGGACCGCTCTAACCGCTCTAAACACCAGGAGCTTACCGCCTCCCGGCGCTCGAGAACAGCGTGTCATCCTCGTCCGGATCAACTCGAGGTTTCATCTCCCCCTGATATTACGCATTGCGATATCCACCGCACTGATGAATACGATGCTTTGCGTCCCAGGTTGAGCGTGTTGCGACAATATCTTTGCCGTAAACGTGCAGCGGCTTGCCAAGAAATCGCCCCTGCGCCCGCGGACGGCGCTTCGAGCGAACTGATTTGCATCCGGGTTAAGCTTTACCATACGATGCAACCGTCATCCGAGATCCGCGGCATCATTCCCGTGGTTCCTACGCCCTTTGATCGCGACGAGGAACTGGACCTTACGTCGCTACGCGGATTGATCGATTTCGCTGTACAATCCGGATGCCCCGCGGCTTGCCTCCCGGCGTACGGCAGCGAGTTCTACAAACTGTCCGAAGCTGAGCGGCCGGCACTAATCGAAACCGCCGTGCGCCACGCCGCGGGACGGATCCGGATTGTCGCCCAGTCCAACCACCCTTCGAGCAAAATTGCGGCGGACATAGCCCGCCGCAATGAGTGCTTAGGAGCAGACGTGATCTCGATCGCCCTTCCCCGCCAGTTCTCCCTGGGAGAGGAGGATCAACTGCGCTACGCGATTCGCGTGGTTCGCGCGGTCACGCTGCCGGTCCTGGTTCAAGACTTCAATCCCGGCGGACCCTCAGTGGGCGCGGCGTTCTCCAAGCGGCTGAAAGATGCCGCTCCCAACTTTTGCTACTTGAAACTGGAAGAGCCGTTGATGGGTTTGAAGGTGACCCAGATTCGCGAAGCAACCGCCGATTCCGTCGCCGTTCTCGAGGGTTGGGGCGGCATGCACTTGTTGGAACTGGTGCCTGCCGGAATTCGCGGTGCGATTCCCGGTCTCGCGATGTGCGACTTGTTTCAACAGCTCTACCTGAACCTCACTTGCGGCGAGCCCGCCGCCGCGGAACATTTGTTCCGCCACATGTTGCCGCAGATCGTCTACAGTCTCCAGAATATGGAACTCTTCCACCATTGTGAAAAACGGCTTTTGGTTGCCCGAGGGCTGCTCCGCGACGCTGTGGTGCGCGATGCCGGTTTGAGTTTGGATAGCAGCGCGGATGCGTATATAAACCTGCTTAACCGGCAGGTGCTGGACGCCGCAAGCGAGTTCAAAGCGTCCAAGTGATTCCGCCGATCAATTTGCGCGAGGCGCCGGAAGGCGTGCTGCTCGATCTGGGCTCCGTCCGCGAGACGGCTGAGGTAACCATCAACGGCAAGGCCGCGGGGGTCGCCTGGATGCGGCCCTATCGCCTGGATATAACCCGCCCCGTGCGTTCCGGCGTCAACCGGCTGCGCATTGATGTCACCAATCTTCTGATCAACAAAGTGCTCGGCGAGGACCCATCGACTACTCCGCGGTATATACCAAATACGGCAATCGCTTTCCCGCCGGCGACGAGTGGACCCTGGTTCGCGATCCCTTCCGCGCGGGATTGTTCGGCCCCGTAAGGCTGGTCTTCTATAAAACGGTCAACGCCCGGCAGCGAGGCTGAACGGCATCGAATTCCCGCCTGCGGTATCTTGAGTTTCATGAAGCATGTCGTCCTGGGCGCCGCTGTATTATTGGCCCTCCCCGTGGTGTGGGCGTCCGCCCAGTCGCCGCCTCCGGCCTCCATGCCAGGTCTGCATCTGAGCCTTGACGAACTAAAAACGCAGTACACGCGACTGGGAGTGGGCAAGCGGCTCAAGCCGAACCACTGGCCCAACGGCGCCCGGGTGGCGGTGGCACTCAGCTTCGACGTTGATAACGCCACCATCGCTCTCTCGCGCGGCCAACTCGGATCCGAAGATCTCTCCCGCGGAATGTACGGCGCCGTCGAGGGCCTCCCAAGAATTCTGAGTATGCTCGACCGCCAGAACGTTCCGGCGTCGTTCTTCATTCCCGCCGTAAGTGCGGCGCTCAATCCGGAAATGATCCCATCGATCCTTGCCCGTAAACGCCATGAAATTGGCGTGCATGGGTGGATTCATGAGCATCTGCAAGTGCTCAACGATGCATCGCTGGAACAGCAGTTGCTCACCCGGTCCATCGACGCATTGACCAAAGCGACCGGCAAAAAGCCCACGGGCTACCGCGCTCCATCATGGGCCATGAGCCCGTTCACCATGAAGCAGGTGAAGGAGGCGGGGTTTCTCTACGACAGCAGTCTCATGGCCAGCGACAGCGCCTACGAGGTTACTATCGAAGGCGAGCCCTCCGGAGTGATCGAACTTCCCATCGAACGCATTCTGGACGATGCGCCCTACTTCGGCGCCGCCAGCGGCTCTCTCCCATCGCCGGAGTTGGTGGATCAAATCTACAGAGCCGAGTTCGACGTCGCCTGGCGGGAGCGCGGGCTGTACGTCCTCACCATGCACCCGCATGTCACCGGGCACAGGTCGCGCACGCTTTGGCTCGAAAAGCTGATCGTATACATGAAGTCCAGGCCGGGTGTTTGGTTCGCCACCCATGAAGACATCGCCAATTATCTGAGGAAGGATCTCAAGTGAATCGCATGAAACGCAGAACGTTCGGCGGAACAATTGCCGGCGCCCTTTCCGCGCCGTCCCAGAACCTGCCCCTATCGCGGAGAAATCTTCTCATGCATGTCGGTGGCGACTACCACAGCGTCGCCGGCGGCCCTGGAGCTGATATCACAGCAAAGCCCAACCTGGAGTACAATCTGCGGCACGGCGTCAAACATCTCACCGCGCAAGTAAAGGGACGCTCGGCGGACGGCGCCTGGGACCTCGATGAACTGAAGCGCATGCGCGACAACTGCGACAGGCATGGCGTCGTTTTCGAAGCAATTCGCATGGACGCCGACTACATCAATCTAAAAAGCGGTTCAGAGCGCGATCGAAGGCTGGAGAGTATTCTAGGCAATATCGGCAAGGCGTCCCAGGTGGGCGTCCGGATCATTACCTATCACTGGACCGTGATTCCCATCCGCCGCAATCTGCGTACGCCCGGTCGAGGCGGCGCTACGTACGCGGGCTTCAAGCTGGAGGACAACTGGAAGGATTTGCCCATGGGGAAGTCCGGGCGCGTCAATTCGGCCGGCTATTGGGAACGTATCACCACTTTCCTCCGCGCCGCCGTGCCCGTGGCCGCTCAACAGGACGTGCGCCTGGCCTGCCATCCCTACGACCCGCCCGGTCTTCCGTTCGGCTACCAGGGCGCCGACAATTGGGATTCCCCCTCCCTCTTCGAAGCCATCAAACGCTACGAAGCCGTGGTCGAGAGCCCATACAACGGCTTCCAGTTATGCCTGGGAACGACCGGCGAAGGTTTGAAGAACCCGCGCACCGAAATCCTGCCTATCGTGCAGTACCTCGGCGGCCGTCGAAAGATTCACCAGATCCACATGCGCAACATCCGCGGCGGTTTGCACAACTTTGCGGAAGTGGGTAGTGGGTCAGTTTGAATTGTCGAGCAGTGCAACGATTTCGTCAACGCTCCAAACATGAGTCGCCACTCCGGCCTTGATTGCCGGTGTCGTCTTCAGTGTTTGGTGAACGCGACCAAAGTTGTAATACATGAAGTAGAGCGCGATCGCCGCCGCGTGGTTCTCCACCTTCTTTGAGAAGGCATTGGTTAGTCGGGTGAAGCGCCGCATGGACATGCGCATTGTGAGATTCTGGCGCTCCACAAAACTCGTGCTGATGTGAGCGGGATCGGGCGTTCCGGTTACTGCGTGCGACTCACAGGAGAGGCAGACGGCGGGGCTGTAGCGCTTCTCTCCCTCGGGTGAATTCCCGTAGACCTTTACCAGTTGAGCAAAGTCAACGTCGTCGCCGAATGCGGCCGCAACCGCCGTCAAGTAGACCTTTAATCCATCGCTGGTCAACTGCACGCGATTCGCGAGACGGCCTTTCAGGTCGCTAAGGAAATCGTGAGCACGCGAGCCGAGCATCCAGCAAGGTACCAATTTAGAATCGGCATCGATTGCGGTCCAGGTCCACACATCGCCAGCATATCCGCCGTCCTCGAAATGGTGAGGCTTCACGTTCTTCTGCTTCGCACCGACGAATTGCCAGATTTCGTCCACCTGAATCCGCTGACAGGTGAGGTTCCGCATCGTGTCGTCCATATACTTCGTGCAAGCCGCGCCCAATTCCACAAGGAGCTTTACGACCGTGTTCTTGGCAACGCCCGTGATGCGGACCGTCGAACGGATCGAGTTTCCCTCAACCAAACAGCGAACTACTTGAGCGCGGCGGACTGTATCGAGGCGGTTCATACTGACCATTATGCTTGAATAGACATCTTAAGTCAAGCAAAAATTACGGATTCCGTAATTATACCATTGACGCGGTAACCATAGGCAGTATATGATGGATACAGGATGGAAGCTCGATTTGCCGACAAGGATCTTGGCCGCTTGGAAACCGATCCAAGGTTTGACGGCGGGTATCCGCAGGTAGTCGTAAAGATGTTCCGAAAGAGGATGCAAGCGATACGCGCGGCCGAGGATGAGCGAGCTTTTT
>DATLCW010000311.1:0-4247 GCA_035526195.1 Bryobacteraceae bacterium | reverse complement strand
GTAATATCCCGGACCACTCCAGCCGTCAACTACGGACACCGCAACCTGCCTACCAAAATCGATTTCCGAGGCACGGTGCTCTATCCTGAAGCCCGCGGCGAAGCGACCGTAGAGAGCCGCCGCGGAGCCGCCGATATTGATGCGAAGTTCAGCAATCTGGATTCTCCCGCGCGGTTCGGACCCACCTATCTGACCTATGTGCTTTGGGCGCTAACTCCTCAGGGACGCCCGGTGAACCTCGGAGAGCTGGTGTTGAACTCGGCAAACAAGGGCCGTTTAAAGGTGTCCAGCGAATTACAATCGTTCGCCATGATCGTAACTGCTGAGCCGTATTTTTCGGTAACTCAACCGAGCGGGGTGGTCGTGATGGAAAACATAGTGCGCCCCGATACGGTGGGGAACATTGAGACCGTTGAGGCCAAGTACGAGCTTCTGCCGAGGCAGCATTTCACTTACGAAACAGGCTCCCGGGACAGGGTGCAGGATACGCCCAAGGTGACCATGATCGAGTATGAATCGCTGCTGGCACTTTACCAGGCGCAGAATGCGCTTCAAATTGCCAAATCCGCCGGCGCCGATCAGGCAGCGCCCGACATCATGCAGCGTGCGGAACAGCTTTATCAGCAGGCGCAGACGTATCACAGCCAGAAATCCGTCCACAAGCAGGTCGTGATGACGGCCCGCCAGGCAGCCCAGACTGCGGAAGATGCCCGTATTCTGGCCTTGAAACGGCAGGCGCCGCAACAGTCTTCCTTAACTCAATAAGCGGTAGCCATGCAACAAACCATGCCTACTCCGGAGCGCGACCGGTTTCTCGATCAAAGCTACTTTCTTCCGATAGGAGCCGCGATCCTCGTCGCTACCTTGGGAATCGGATTCGGCATACGCAACGGCATCCACGCCCGGGAGCTTGAAACCCGTGACGCAGCGAACCGCGGCGCCATGCAGCAGTTGCAAAAAGAGGTTTCGGAGCTGTCGGAGAGGGTGAGTAAGCTGGTAGCCAGTCAGGAAGCCGCCTCGGAAGAGGCTGCAAGACGCCAGGCCTTTGCTCGAAGTAATGCCGGTAAAAAGCGAGCGGTCAAAGCATCTGCCAGTAGCAGGACCCGTGGGAGAGCAGGGAAACGAAGGTTTCCACGCAAACAAAGAAGTCACAACAGAGAAAACCGCAATTGGCGGCAAGGAGCTGAAAAACTGGTGACGAACGGAACCTGACACAGGCGGGAGCTTCAGACGGCCGGATTATTCTTTGGAATGAACCGGCTGGGAAACATCAGTGGAATTGCGGCCCTTGTCCGAATCGCTATCCAGGTCGATGGGCATACGATCCAGGTGGGAATCATCGTCCATCTCAAATGCCAAATCGTCATCGGAGGAATCGTCGTCTGATGTGGGATTCAGCTTATCCTGTTTACGCTGTATGCGTTTGGCCGCCTTCTCCTGCTGCTTTTCCATGCGGGCTTGTTCTTTCTGCCGCTTTTTGAATGTTGTGTGAGATCGGGATGCCAATAGATTCTCCAGAGAGGCACTAACGGGCCGGCATTGCGCCGGCCCGGTCTAAAAAAGTTTGCCTTCAAGGCCCTTTCGGGCTCTGTTACCAGCGGGGTTCGCGACGCTGACGCCCACCGCCGCCACCACCACCACCGCCGCTCCGCTCTGTCTTGGGGCGGGCTTCGTTGACGTTGAGAGCCCGGCCGCCGAGAGTGGCGCCGTTTAATGCGTTGATAGCGCGATCTGCCTCGCCTGCATCCGTCATTTCGACAAATGCGAAGCCGCGGGACCGGCCCGTGTCTCTGTCAGTCACTAGACTAACGCGTTCCACAGTTCCATGTGTTTCGAACATGGTACGGATCGACTCTTCGGTCGCACCGAAATCCAAGTTGCCTACAAAAATATTTTTCAAATGATCTCCTTACGATTTGATGCGGGCTTCACGAGGCAGGATTGGAATCTTGGCCGGGTTGATGCGAGGCAATCAAATGCTTCCTACACCTTATCATATTTCGAGGGCAATGCGCTCCCCGTAAGTGGGAAGCAAAGGGCTTTGCGGTGATCCCACGTACCCCGGCTCGCTAATCTCCTCCTCCGGAAGCATGGCTCCGCCCCACAATATTCACCAGGGGCGGCTCCGCCGTCCGCGTCGTCCCATAGACGCTAAATGGTTGGTGATCCTGTAAGCGCGCCAGTTGGTCCACAGACATGTGGGCGTGTTTGGCGATCAACCTCGGCTTCCGGGCCGGGACTTCCTTCTGTACCCCATTCGTGCTCCAATCCAGATACAGGTGGCGTGCGATTTTCTCTTCCGCCACTCCCGCAAACCGCAGGGCGGGGTATTTGAACTGCGGCCCGTGCACCCACCGCCCACGCCCGTAATAGAACCCGTACATCCCGAGCTTCCAGGCCAGATTGGACCGTTTCCGCACCACCGCGAAATCCAGGCTCTGACGCCACGCGGTGAGGATGAATTCCCATTGCAGCTTGGTCAGTTCGCGCGGCTTCAAGGCGTGGCCTTTTGCCATCCTCGTCTCATCGAGCGGCGTGAAGATGGAGGGCACGTATAGGATCTTGTTCTTGCGCAGCCGCTTCAGCAGATCCAACGATTGCTTTACATCGTCGTCAGTTTCATTGGGCAGGCCGACAATAAAGGTGCACACGGGGAACCAGTTGTTGCGGTTTAGAATTTCTATGCCTTCCACCACGATGTCCTGCCAGTCGCTCACGTCAAATGGCAGCGACTTACCCGACATCGTCATCGCCGCCAGACGCGCCGAACCGGTTTCGATCCCAATCAACGGGGACACAAATGTCTTATCGGGATCCGTGGAGGCCGGGTTGCGGAGGATGCTCTTGCGCAGCAGAATTCGCGACAGTTCCTTGATCAGGTGCGGATTCACCAGAGCCGGAGCGATCGTTGCGTGGGAAAGCGGCACATAATCCACTCCCTTTACATTCGCGACCGATTCATAGAAATTGACTAACGCATCGGCGTTCGGGATGTAGAATGGCGAGCTGGCGCCGTAAATAAAAATGTCCTCGGAAACCGGGAAAATTACCCGTCCGCCATCGCGGACATTCGCTTTTACAGCCTCCAGCAATTGCTCCGGCGGCACGGACACGCGTGTTTCCAGCGTCGGCGTACAGAAAGCGCATTGGCGGCCGCACCCACGCGTCATCTCCACGATTCCGAACGTGGAGCGCTTGTTCGGAATAACCAGTTGTTCCAGTTTCGGCTCGGCTGTTCGCACCACTTTAGGCAGGCTTCTGCCCTCATCGGCGGCGCGAAACAAGTCGAGCATTTCGGCTTCACTGCGGCCGATCACCACGCAATCGACCCCCAGATGCGCGAAGGCGTCCATTTTTTCGATCTGCCAGGAGCCCGCGCCGCCGACAATTACTTTTGGCCGGTACTTCTTCAAAGCCGGATGCAGAAAGACCCGCTCCGTCTCATAGGCATTGATGGGTCGCGCCGTGCTGCCGAAGATATTGCTGTAAACACCAGCGGAGAACGCCGTCCCCAGCGGATTATGGGCGCTTACCCCGACAGCCTTGGTATGGGGACCCACAAACAAGTGGAGCTGGTCCGGATGGCACACCGCCACATCTTCCGGCGGAAAATGGCGCAGGAGAATCGCCTCCGCCACCCGCGTGCCGTAAGGCATCACAATGGCCGTGCCATCGGGATGAAGCGGCTGCTCCAGATTCTTCTTGTAGAGGAAACGCGGCGCGAATTGCGCCGGCACGGAAGCGTAAACCATCTGCTTCCATGGGCTGAATTGCTGCTCCGTACTTTCCGTATCGGGAGCGGTCAAGACGAAACGCACACCTTTAGGATCGTATGCCATTCTTACCCCTTGAATTAGGTAAAGCTTCTCTATTCTCCTGTTTTGTCTGCCCTATGCGCAACAGCGTCACTTCCGCCTGATGTCCGCCGGAGCCCGCTCGCTGTCCAAGCCTTCTACTGGAAAATTCCAGCGCAGCGCCACCGTCTCCGGCGGATAGCACAGCGTCGAACTGCATGCCTGGTAGCGGAGCGATCCGGCCACCGTCAATTCCTTGCCCGCCAGTTTCCCAAACGTGACGTCGCGGATCAGCCGCAACTTTCCTTCGTACACCGGAACCTTCTCCTGAATCGCCTTCAAATAAAGAATCTTCGATTTGGGGAAAGTAATCTCGTGCGTCTTATAGGCCGGCGCTTCGTCAACCTTCCACTCCACGCTGTAATAGTCTTCCACGCCCGGAGCGTAAAGATG
>DATLCW010000308.1:0-10199 GCA_035526195.1 Bryobacteraceae bacterium | reverse complement strand
ACTGGCAGACGCACGGGACTCAAAATCCCGCGCCCTTCACGGGCATGTGGGTTCGACCCCCACCTCCAGCACCAACAAACTTGATAAAACCGCCGGTTCCGCTGGTGGGATGGTTTCCAACGCCGCACGAACCACTCTGCCGCCGGGCCGCCGGCGGCCTTTCGCATCATCGTGTCAATACCGGTTGAAAATTCCTCATTATTCCGGTCGAAAATTCCCCAGCCCGCGCCCGTGGTGGTTTGCAGTTTCAGCTGGTGAATGGATTAGAAACCAGCCGGTGAGCGGAGGCGGGCCCTTGCCATGCCGATCCTGTTTCCTTAGCAAGGTAACATCCGTTTGCGGCGACAGCATCGCGAGCCCAAACCACCGGGAACCAAGACCGGCGAGGGCCAATAAGCACTCTCTTAGGCGTGCATTAAAACGTATACTTGAGCGCCAGTTGAATCTGGCGATTGTCGGACCGGGTGCCGGTGACACGTCCAAAGGCCCCGGTGCCCATCGTTCCACCGGGTTGGCCAAACTGCGGGGTGTTGAACGCATTGAAAAACTCGGTTCGGAACATCACCGATTGAGCTTCGCTCCAGGGCATCTGGAACGACTTGGAGGCGGACAAGTCGAAGGTGTGGAGACCGGGGCCGACGACGGGATTGCGGGGCGAGGTGCCGAAAACCCCCACGCTCCGATCAAATACCGCAGTGTCAAACCAGCGGAACGGATCACGGCTGCTCAAAAAGGGAGAGCGGCCGGCGATCACATGCGGCCGGGACCAGCCCGAAAACTCGACGTTTTGAGTGTCGCCGCTCTGCACGATATTGAACGGTGAGCCGCTCTGCATCGTGATGATGCCGCCGGTCTGCCATCCGCCGAGCACTGCTTTCGCAATTCCCTTAAGTCTCGCGCCCCCTGGGAGTTCGTAGATGTAGCCGATAACCAGCCGATGGCGGATGTCGTTGATGGAGTCTGCGCGTTCATTACGGCCGCGATTCAGCGGGTCCTGGCAGCCGCAGCCGCCGCGATTGATGGTTTGGGCGGTGTCGTCAATGAAGTGACTCCATGTGTAGGCGGCGGTCAGGCTGAGTCTCTGAGAGAAGCGGTGTTCGAACCGGCTCTGCAGAGAATGGTAGGTTGAGTTGCCGTCCGCCACGACCATGCGGATGCGGTTGAACTGCGGGTAGGGCCTACGGGACTGGCTGAAGGGAAGGAGGCTCGGCAAAGGATTGTTGTAGTTGTTGAGGCTCGTGTCCATGTGGGTGCCTTTGCTCGCGACCCAGCCAACTTCGAGGGCATCGTTCGTGGTGAGTTGACGCGAAACCTGTGCGTTGAAGTTCTGCACATCGGCATTGCGGCGCTTACGGTCTGGCGGGATGGTGGCTACGTTGAAGATCGGGTTACTGGGGAAGAGAGCGCGCGGCACCGGATTCTGAATTGTCGCTAACGGGTTGATGGCGGGGTTGACTATGGTGAGGCTACCGCCGCCCGGGGGGTTCAGTTGGAGAATGTTGATGTTATCAAACTGGGCCGCCGTATAGAATATTCCGTATCCCCCGCGAATGACGCTTTTGTTGCCCAATCGGTAAGCGAAGCCGACCCGAGGGCTGATGTACTTGTACTCGTTGAGCCATAACTCGGCGCGTTGGCCAGGCTCGGGATACAGCACCGGTTGCGGACCCAAATCCCAACGGAGAGTGCGGCTGACATTGTTAATCTCACTCGGTACACCGAACAGATCGTAGCGTACGCCCAGGTTGAGGGTGAGATTTTGACTAACCCTCCAATCATCCTGGAAGTACACGCCATAGCGCATCTGGCGCACCTTGGAGATAGGTACGCCTTCCGGCGTGAGAATGGTGCGCGGCAGACCAAGCATAAAAGCGGCTGCCGAGTTACCAGTGATGTCGCGGGTGAAGGCCATGTTCGAGAAGGGCCAGTTATTGGTGGTCGCGTCGTCGGAGTGGAAGCGGACGTCTCCGCCAACTTTCATCGAATGCGAGCCGCGAATGATGCTCAAGTTATCGACCCATTGAAAGGTCTTGCTATTGTCGAAGTTGGAAGATGCCTGGCTGTCGCCCATACTCAAGTAGCCTTCGATGCCGAGAACGGGGAAGCCTTGTTCGTCTTTCCGCAGGGGACGCCCGTCGGGGCCGCCTACTTTAAGTCCGTTAATGCCGAGCGATTCGATGGTGAAGTCTCCTCCGGTATGCGATCCTAGCTTCGCAATGTTACCCATGTGGTAACCGAACCGGAATTCGTTGAGGAGTCGCGGCCCGAAGGTGTGAATATGCTGAATGCCGAGGCTCGAGTTGGGGAACTTGGCGGTGTAAGTGAAAAACGGATTGAGCTCAGCGTTGGGGAAAGAGCGCGCGGCATAGATGTAATGGAATGACAACTGATCTTTGGTCGTGAGAGCGTGGTCTACACGCCCCAGGACTTGGTCGATGTCAGTGACGTCCTGGGTGACGCCCGCGTAGTTGGTGGCTCCAGGAACATTCGGCAGGGGCATGTAGTTGTTGATGATGTTCACCGAGACAGGATTGAGGCGTCCCGCTGGAATAACGTTGCCAGGGAACGGCGAACCGGTTAAAGGATCGATGACGGCGGCCGCTCCGGTGAAGTCGCCCCGACGTTGCTCGGGCGTAAGAACGATGGAGGTTCCTGCGCGTTCGATCTTCGAACGCTGGCCTTCGTAGCCGAACATGAAGAACGTCTTGTCTTTCCGGATGGGTCCGGCGACGACGAAGCCGAACTGGTTGCGGCGGAGGATATCTTTGGGCAGCGGTTCGGGCCGGAAGTAGCCGCGGGCATCGAGTTTCTCGTTGCGAAAGAACTCGAAGAGAGAACCATGGAATTGGTTTGTGCCGGTGCGGAGCTGCATGTTGATATTGGCTCCGGCGTTGCCGCCGTATTCGGCAGAGTAGTTCGAGCTTTGTACCTTGAACTCCTGAATGGCATCAATCGAAGGATAAAAGTTGATGAAGTTCGCGCGGTTGTTGACCGCTGTGATTCCGTTGATGTTCACCTGCATCCAGATGTCGCGCGTGCCGTTGGAAATGACGCGCGTGCGTTGTCCATTGGATTCTTCCTGGACGACCACTCCGGGCGTGAGCGTCGATAGCTGAAGGAAGTTGCGTCCGTTGAGCGGAAGGTTGACTACGCGCTCGCGGGCAACCACTTCGCCGATTGTGGCGTTCTCCGTCTGAAGAATGGGCGCGGACGCGGAGACTTCGACCGTCTCCTGGACCTGACCGACTTGCAGGGAGAAGTCGATGCGGGCGAGCTGAGACAGCTGGAGGGTGATGCCGGTGCGGCGTTCGGAGCGGAAGCCCGGCGCTTTGATTTCGACGACAAAGTCTCCGGCCCGGAGATAGCGCACCTCGTAGCTGCCATCCGCCCCGGTTTGGATCGTCTTGGTGTACCCGGTAGCGGGCTGGGTGACGGTGATGGACGCGTTGGTGATGACTGCTCCGGCAGGGTCGGTTACGGTGCCGAGAATTCCCGTGTCTAAAGATTGGGTGAGTGCAATCATTGCGGCCAGAATGGCTAAGGTCAGAAGCTTTTTGGTCATGTGTTGGACTCCGTTTGGTTTTCGGCCGGCCGACATGGGATGGCGATGGCTTGAGACCCGTTACGTTGACTTGGAAATCATGCAACGGAGCATATAGTATATCGGACCTCCGCAAAAACTTCCCACGGGCGTGCTTTTTTAAGGAGCAGCGGCTGGCGTAAGTCTTTCAGTATGATTCAGCTCACGAGGCATAGGCGACGAACGTGCGACGAGCGGCGCCAGTCTGGTCGGAAGCCGTACCTCGAAGAGTGGATAGTGTCAGTTGTGCCGACCCGCGGCCAAGCGTACGCGGTGGCCGGCGTAAGGTTGGTATATCACCTAGCGCATCAGACATCAACGGGCATGTAGGTTCGATCTCCACCACCAGCAAACTTCATAAAATCGCCGTTTCCGCTTGCGCGACCGTTTCGAAAAACGGAAAGATGGTGTCTAGCTTTGTCACCCGAAACGCCGCCCGAACCACTTTGCCGGCGGCGGCCATCCGCATCGTCGCTCCCGGTTCCCGCGTCAGGTGGTTGTAGCTGGCGATGAATCGGCCGATGCCGGTGCTGTCGATGTGCGTCAAACCCTCCAGGTCGAACACGAAGTCGCGCACTCCCGCTGCGAGCAGCGCCGTGACCAGTTGTTCCACCTGCAGGCTATCCGCGCCGAGCATCATTCTGCCGGTGACGCTGATCCGTGCCATATCCGCCCGTATTCTTTCGTGCTGCACCGTCAACATATCCGGGCTTGCCGATGTTTTTACCTTATCACTTGACGCTCTTTCCACGCGCGATGAGACTGTACAATAGACAGCAGTGGAATCCAAATCGCAAGGATCAGCCCCGGCAGCACCGGGAGCGGTGTGGCAGCGGGTTCAACTCGCGCGCCATCCCAAGCGTCCGCATACGCTCGATTATGTAGGCCATCTCTTTACCGTCTTTCAGGAGTTGCATGGCGACCGGGCATTCGGCGACGATGCTGCCATTGTCTGCGGCATGGGCATGTTTGAGGATCAGCCCGTCATGTTGATTGGCCAACAGAAAGGCCGCGACACCAAGCAGAAGCTCATCCGGAACTTCGGCATGCCCAAACCGGAAGGGTACCGGAAGGCGATGCGGGTAATGAGTCTGGCGGCGAAATTCGGGCGTCCGATTCTCACCCTGCTCGATACTCCCGGCGCGTATCCGGGTATCGATGCGGAAGAGCGGGGACAGGCTCAGGCCATTGCCTGGAACCTGCGGGAAATGTCGCGGCTAGGGGTACCGGTGATCGTGGTAGTGATCGGAGAAGGCGGCAGCGGAGGCGCTTTGGGTATCGGTGTAGGGAACCGTGTGTATATGCTCGAGAACAGCATTTACAGCGTGATTTCTCCGGAAAGCTGCGCTGCGATCATCTATCGCGACGCCGGCAAGGCGGAGATGGCGGCGAATGCGTTAAAGCTGACCGCTCCCGATCTGCTTCAACTCGGGATCATTGACGGCATCGTCCCGGAGCCCCCGGGAGGCGCGCACGAAAACGCGGCGCAGGCAGCGGAATTATTGAGAGTTCAAGTGCGCGCCGCGCTAGCCGAGTTGAATGGGATGAGCCCGCGGCAACTGATCGATCAGCGCTATGACAAATTTCGCAAGATGGGAGATTTTTTCGAGGAGCAGAGGGCTTGAAGAAGACAGGACTGTGGATCGGAGCGGCCGTAGTGGCGTTCATCGCGATGGTAGTGTACTCGACGCTCGGCATGCGCAAACATCGGGTGGAGGTTTGCATGGAGTTCAGCGGGCGTACGGCATGCCGCACCGCGGGCGGCGAGACTCCGGACCGCGCCAGAAAGGCCGCTATCGACAATGCCTGTGCGCTAATCTCCTCCGGAGTAGGAGATAGCATTGCCTGCCAGAACCGGCCTCCCGTGAGCGAAAAGCAGATCGAATAGAACGGCGCTACTTGCGTTCGTAGAGATACGCGCAACTCTCGAGCCGGCTGCTGGTTCCGTCATTGACCGCAAACTGGCGGGGGCGAGCTTGGCCGCCCCGGGTGGCGCTCCATAGTGTGGCGCTGGCATATTCGCCGTCTTTCCGCAGGGCATAGAAGCTGATATCGAATTTGGCGAGCCGTGCCTGATCCTTGCCGTAATTCCGCGCGATTCGTTTGAGCACGTCGAGACACGCATCCTTGGGCGGCATCCCGTGGCGCATGTTCTCCACGATACTATGGGCGCCGCAAACGCGGATGTTCTCCTCTCCGCGTCCCGTGGAGCCGCCGCCGCCCACTTCCTGATCGACGTACAGGCCCGCGCCGATAATCGGAGAATCGCCTACGCGGCCGGCCAGCTTCCAGGCAAGGCCGCTGGTGGTGGTGGTGCCACTCATTTCGCCCTTGGAATTCAACGCCAGACAATTGATAGTGCCGGTGGGCGGATACATGGCACGGTCCCAGGCATAGGCGAGCAGTTGATCGCTCACGCCGGGAAACATCCGCTTCAAAGCGGCGCCGGGCTTTGAGTTGGGCGGCGCGTCCAGACCGTCGGTCCAGTTATTATGGCCGGAAGCATCGCGCAGGCTCTTCTTCCAAACCATCCAGGCGAGCCGGGATTTCTCGGTGAGCAGATTCTCCTCCCGCATGCCCCAGGCTTTGGCGAATTTCAAGGCGCCGGCCCCGACCAGCATGACGTGATCGGTTTGTTCCATCACCAGCTTCGCGACCCTGGAGGGAGTCTTTATATTGCGAATGCCAGCCACGGAGCCCGCGCGGCGAGTGGGCCCGTGCATGACGCAGGCATCCAATTCGACTACGCCATCCTCGTTCGGCAGGCCGCCGTAGCCGACCGAATCGTCTTCCGGATCCTCCTCATTGATATTGACTCCGGCGATTACCGCATCCAGCGTGTCGCCGTTGGATTTGAGAATCTCCATGGCGCGGGCGCAGGCGCGCAGGCCGTTGGAAGACGAAATGACAATGTTTCTCGCGTCCGCGGATGCCGCCTGTGGCGCCGCCGCCGCCAACACTCCGGATCCCGCCAGCCAGTTCCGTCGCGTAATCATGTTGACTCCCTTTTGGCAAAAGCCACATGATTAAGCATGGGCCGTTGTCTCGTCTTGTTAATGCTTGCCTCATTGTGCTTCGGACTGCAGAAAAAAGGCAAGCCTCCCAAGCCCCCGGAAATAACGATGATCGAAGTCACCTGCCATCGGGTGGCGGGAGATGTGATGTTAGACGGGCGCCTCAAGGTCAGTGGGGACAAGCCAATCAACAAGCTGCAGTTGCTCATTGATTTTCTCGGCACCGACGGCCAGTTGCTCCAAACCAAGCGGGGCGAAGTGGATTCCGGCACGCTCGATCCCAACGAAGAGACGGAGTTCCGCATGCGGGTTTCGGACCCGATTCGCGCGGTGAAATACGCGCTGCGCCTGGAAGATGGAAATGCGAAGGAATTGCGCGTGGACAACGCCGGGCCGTTTCCAATTGAGTGAGTGGCGGCGCTTATCGCAACCGCTTCAGGGAAGCAACGCGGCGAGCGTGCGCGCTTGAAGATCCGCTTCCTTCTCCGGTAGGCCGGCAACTCCGGCAATCCATGCGCCTTTCGAGAAGACGAATAAGGGGCGGCCCGCATCCTGTCCGAAGTATCCTCCGAAGGAGGGAATCAGCTTTGGGCCGGTGAGCGCTGCGCGCCAGTCGGGAAGTAACAGCGCGGCGTCTCCGGCGGCGGGCAGTTTCGCGACGAAGATCTGGTATTCCACGCCGCCCTTTTTGTAGCGGCCGAGAGTGCCTCCGGGCATGAACGTTTTGCCCATCAGCTCCTTATCGACCAGCTCCGTTTGGACCAGGTTTGTCTTAGGCAGGCGCCGTGATTCGTCGGCGGGTTTGGGAGCCGGGGCCTTCTTCGGAGATTCCGTCAGGGAGGGCTTCGAATCCGGGCCGCAGGAACACAGCAGAACGGCAAGAGCTGCCACGAAAAGAGGGTGACGCATCGTCTTGCAGTATAGCCAGCCAGGGAAAGCCAAGGCGGCCGGGAACTTACTTCGCCCCGATGCCGCCCTTCAGATCGCGCAGCACGCTGAGCATACCGGGCACCAGCGTGATCACGAACAGGGCGGGCAAAATGAACAGCACAATGGGAAACAGCATTTTGATCCCCGCCTTGGCTACGGTTGCTTCGGCTCGGAGACGGCGGCGCGTCCGTAACGCATCAGCGTACACCTTGAGCGCCTGGGAGAGGCTGGTGCCGAACCGCTCGCTCTGAATGATCATCGCAGCGAGCGATTTGATGTCTTCAACGCCCGTCCTTCGCACCAGTTGTGCAAATGCCTTGGATCGCTCCTGACCTGCTTTCACCTGCATCACGACTGTGTAGAACTCATTGGCGAGCGCCGGATAAATGAATTGCATTTCTTCACTCACGCGCGTCATCGCCTGGTCGAGCGCTAATCCCGTTCCCAGCACGATACCGAGCAGGTCAATCGTATCGGGCAAAGCGTCCTGCAGTTTCTGGCGGTAGCGCTTCACCAGCCGATGCAAGACCTGCTGCGGCAGCAGATAGCCCAGGATGAAAGCCGCCGCCAGCCCTCCCACCTTGGAAGCGAACGGATTGTCCCGTTGCAAGTACAGCATGCCGGCCATCATCCCCGCGAAGAACATAGCCTGAAAAAGCGCGTAGAAGACGATCGCGCTCTTCTGCCGGATTCCTGCCTGCGCCAGTTCCTTTTCAGTGGAAGCGATCCAATCCTCGCCTGCCGGAATCAGACTGACGACGTACAGCACACTGTTGGAAAAGCCGCCGCCAAGCCTCCGCCGCGGCGCACGGATGGAGCCCGCGGTCACCACCACGTTGGCCTGCAGTTCATCCAGCCGGTCCTCGAGCGGATCCTCGCGTTCACTGAATAACTGATAGCCCGACCACAGCAGCGCCGCCACGATGGCGAACATGGCGAAGAAGACGAGCATGGGGAGTATCATGCAAACTCCTAAAACTTCGGACTCGCGATTTTTCGGATCACCAGGATTCCGACGATCTCGGAAACGATGGCGTAGGTAAGCCACTTGCTGCCGGTCTCATCGGTGTACAGCAGCCGGATGTACTCCGGTTTCAGAATCCAGAAACCGGCTCCCACGACGAGGGGCATTGCGCAGAGCAGGCCGGCGGAGAATCGCTGTTGGGCGGTGGCGGATTCCATTTTCGCCGCCAGGTTGAGCCGTTCGCGAATCAGAAGCGAGAGGTTATCAAGCACGCCTACCATGTTGGCGCCTGTTTGCCGTTGCAGGATGAGTCCGGTGATGAAGAATTTGAGGTCGATGACCGGTACCCGGCGGCCCAGGCCGTGGAGCGCGTCTTCGATGGGCGAACCGAGAGCCATCTCTTCGATCACCTTTTTGAATTCCATGCGCGCGGGATCGAAGGTCTCCTGCGCCACAGTCTCCAGGCCGCTGGCGATGTTGTGGCCCGCTTTCATCGAGCGGTTGAAAAGATCGATGGCGTCCGGTAGCTGCTGCTCAAATTTGGAGAGCCGTTTTTTACGCACTCGCTGAATGTACATGGTGGGTAACGCGGCGAAACAGAAGGCGATGATGAGGCGCAGGACCGGCATCGGGAGTCCCATCAGGCCGAAGAGAAAGTACACCGCGATAAAGATGACGATGGAAACGCCCAGGACATCGGCGGCACGGTATTTGAGATTTGCCTGCTCGATGAATTGCTGCATGCGCCGGAGAATGCCGACCCAGGCTACGATGTCGCCGATGAAGGCCAGGCTGCCACGCTGCTCGCGGCGGACAATGTCGGAGCCGGCGCCGGACCGGCGTGGACTGGAACGGGTACGCAGCTCGCGCATCCGCCTCTGCAGTACTTCCTGCGAGTGATTGGCGGGCAGCACCCAGACGTAATAGGCCGCGGCGAGCAGGAATGCACTGAAGATGAGGAAGGTTAGGAAGAGCATCATGGGTTAGTTCCGCGACATCGTTCAGTCCTTTAGCGCCATTTCCTCCTGAAAAATTGACGGTGACAGATGGATGCCGTATGCCTTGAGCCTTGTCATGCAGCGCGGCTTGAAGCCGGTAGCTCGAAACGTGCCCTGAATCTTGCCTCGTTGGCTGATGCCGGTCCGCTCCAGGTTGAAGATATCATCCAGCAGCACCTGATCGTCCTCCACTTCCCGCACTTCGGCAATGGACGTGATCTTACGCGTCCCATCGGTCAAGCGGGCGCAGTGCAGCACGATATTCACCGCCGATGCCAGCATCTGGCGGATCACCCGATCCGGTATATTGCCGCTTGCCATCATCACCATCGTCTCCAGCCGGGCGAAGGCATCGCGCGGCGAATTGGCGTGACAGGAGGTCATGGAGCCGTCGTGGCCCGTGTTCATTGCCTGCATCATGTCGAGAGCTTCCGCGCCCCGGCACTCCCCGATGATGATGCGGTCAGGCCGCATGCGGAGCGCGTTGATCACCAGGTCGCGCTGGGTGATGGCTCCAGCGCCTTCAATGTTCATCGGCCGCGTTTCCAATCTTACGATATGCGATTGCTGCATTTGCAGCTCGGCCGTATCCTCAATCGTGATCACCCGCTCTTCCTCCGGTATGAATCGGGAGAGCGTGTTAAGCATGGTGGTTTTGCCCGAGCCTGAGCCGCCCGAGATCACGACGTTCAATCTCGCCTCCACACAGCCGC
>DATLCW010000299.1:0-4281 GCA_035526195.1 Bryobacteraceae bacterium | reverse complement strand
CCGGCTTCCCTTGGCAGAGAAGCGGAAATTAGGCGGGACGGACAATCGCCAGGATCTGACGGAATTATCCGAAGGAAGTCGGTAAAAACTGCTGTTGATTTCAACCGTGTCAAAATGCTGCGGGTACCAGGAAAGCATCTTCGAGGGCGAAGGTTCGGAGTATACCGGGCCTACCCAGTGCTTATATTGCCACCCAGAAGTACCAATCCGTATGTCAGCCATGTCCGCGCGCAAGACTTTTCACGATGTCGGCCAAGTTTTACGTAGCGGGCCGCCGGTCGCCGCGCGATCGCCCTGCCCCTTAGGGGCAACGGTCTTAGACTTTGTACGGCGGTCGGCGGCGAGCGATTTGCCGGCCTTCACCTGGTCCTCGGTGAATTTCCGGCTTCATCCCGGCGCAGATACCGCTTGTTCTTTGGCTCGGCTACAGTCCGTTTTGTGGGCATAATGAGTGCCGCGAAATACTATCGTTTGCCTTGGACAGCAACCCGCGCTTGAGTATTCATCTCTTCAAGGGAAGCTTGTTGGAGGAGAGGTTTGGCGATTGTTGTAAGAAGATAGTCCGCACTTTCCTCCTCCCCGAGAGTTTGCGATAGCAGTGCTGCGACGTCCACAGCGCCGATCTGTCTGGCAAGCGCCTTGGCGGTGCCGTAACCGGAAATTTCGTAGTGTTCCACTTTCTGGGCTGCGCCGATTAAGGCGAGATCAGCACCGATCTCTTCCATCTCTTTCCCTTCCTCCATCACTTCCTGGCCTTCTTCGATGAGACCTTTCATTGCCCGGCAAGGCCTAGGATGGGGCTCCTCGCCCAGTAGCGCGAATGTCTCCTTGAGCCGCTCCACCTGCGTGGTGGTTTGCGCAAGATGCTTTTCAAACGCCTCTTTCAATTTTGGATGGTTCGCCGCATCGATCATTTTCGGCAGTGCGGCAACAAGTTGATTCTCGGCGTGCAGGAGGTCTCTCAACTCTTCAACAAGCAAATCTTTTACCAGTGGCATGACACATTCCTTTCCCATTATTTCGTTTTTTTATCTGCGGCGAGGGTAGTCGCCACCGTTTTCGGCTTTTCACGGATTGCTTTTAGCGCTTTTCCGTCGTCACGGCCGTCGGTGGCGCCGATTCCATTTGGCGCTCGGGTGCCCGCCTTGTGGGAAACCACTTCTCGGAAGGCAGGGGCGTTAATTAGCTCCCACGACCCTCCTTCGTTCCACGGCCCGCGGGCATCGGGTTCGCCACGGTCACCCACGCCGGTTGAATCATTGAAATATTGGTCCACCAAAACAGGAGTTGGTGGAATGCAACCAATCGAGAATACTGGTTTTCCCATGCTTTCCAGCGCAGCTGTAAAAGCCTGCATGTGGGTAATCTCGCGGCTCATCAGAAATTGCAAAGCGTCAATCGTTCCGGCATCATCCGTAAAATTAATAAGACGCTCGTAGACAATTTTGGCGCGTGCTTCGGCCGCGATGTTGCTCCGCAGGTCCACATCGAGTTCCCCGGTAATTTTCAAATAGTCGGCCGTCCAAGGGCTCCCCATGGAGTTTTGGAGACTTACCCCTCCGCCGCCCGCAATAGCTATCAGCGGGTCGACCTGCGCAGCATCGCGATTCGACTTCAGGGGCTTGAGATGCATACGGGCCAAGGCCCCCACCACTTCGAGGTGACTTAACTCTTCAGTGCCGATGTCCATGAGCAGATCTTTTCGCTGGGGATCATCACAATTCAGACCTTGAATGGAATACTGCATCGCAGCCGCGAGCTCCCCATTAGCGCCACCGAACTGTTCTAGCAGCATATTCCCGAAGCAGGGATCGGGCGTGCCGATATGGACGGAATACATCAATTGCTTGATGTGGTGATACATAGAACCTCCCTCGGAAAATCGGCTGCAGTTAGCAGCCCTCCCTTCGATCAATAAGGCGTGCTTGTAATCCCTGCTACCTCGGTATTTCCTCACCTGAAAACCCAAGGTCGGCGGCGGTAGCCCAGAGAGGCTGGTAGTTGTGACCTGTCGAAATTACGAGGTCTTTATTAGTAATGGTTAAGCTTATAGTTTTCTAAGGAGCACAGGAGTTGATAACAAAAACCAAAGCTTGTCGCCGCCCTCGCCACTGAGTCATACAAAAGGATCGGGACGGTTTTCCGCTCCCCTGAACGTCTGCATGAACAAAACGATTTCCCGCACTCCCAGCACGCAAGCCGATCTGATCTGTCTCTCTCATCTGCGCTGGAATTTCGTGTTTCAACGGCCCCAGCACCTGATGAGCCGCTTTGCCCGCCAGCGCCGGGTGTTCTATATCGAGGAGCCGGTATTCGACGGAACCCGGTCCACGATTCAGGATCGAACCTGCGCGCACTCGGGCGTGGAGATCATCACCCCGCATATCCCGGAGAGCTCCCGCGCCGAGGCGGAGACGGTCATGCCGTCGCTGCTGGCGGACTTTCTGCATGTCCGGCAGGTGCGGGATCACATCGCCTGGTTCTACACCCCCATGGCGATGGAGTTCTGCTCCGAATGTCCGCCGCCCCAAGCCACCGTCTACGACTGCATGGACGAGCTCTCGCTGTTCCGCGGCGCTCCCGCGAGAATGTGCGCCAACGAAGAAAGGCTGCTGCAGGCCGCCGATCTTGTCTTCACCGGCGGCGTAAGCCTGTTTGAGGCAAAACGCGACCGGCATCCGCGAACCTATGCGTTCCCGAGCAGTGTGGATGTGGCGCATTTCGCCCGCGCCCGTTCACTCGAAGACAGCATGCCGGACCAGCAGCCGCTGCCCCATCCGCGGCTAGGCTATGCGGGCGTGATTGATGAGCGCCTGGATCTGGACCTCATTGGAGAGGTGGCCCGGCGCCGTCCGGAATGGCGGATCGTGATGATCGGGCCGGTGGTGAAGATCGAACCCGCGACGCTTCCGCAAGAAAGCAACATCCATTGGCTAGGGATGAAGGATTACCTCGATCTGCCGCGCTACTTCGCCGGTTGGGATGTGGGCATCTTGCCTTTCGCGATGAACGACTCGACGCGATTCATCAGCCCGACCAAGACTCCGGAGTATCTGGCGGCAGGCTTACCAGTCGTGTCGACCCCCATCCGCGATGTCGTGCGGCCGTATGGAACGCTGGGGCTCGCGCGCATTGCCGCCAATGCCGATGAATTTATTGCCGCCACCGAACAGGCGCTGGCGCATGGCATGAGTTTTAAGTGGCGGGAGCGCGCCGATGCGTACCTGCAAATGCTTTCCTGGGATAAGACCTGGGGCGGCATGGATGCATTGATCGCCGAGGTTCTGCAAGCGCGCCAAAAGAAACCGGTGACGAGCATTGCAACCGAAGAACTGTTCAAAGCGTCCGCCTATGTTTGATTACCTGATCGTAGGCGACGGTTTCGTGGGCTCATACAGAAAGAATGCGAGGTGGTCGGCGAGGCTGCCGACGGAAGGTTTTTCGCCCGGCGTAGCGCGGGAGAGGAGAAGCATTCGATTTCGCTGCGTGCAATCCTATGTCCTGTAGGGAAGTCTGAGCACCATCACCTATGAACGAGTGAACGAGGGCGGCAATGCAACGGAGAGGCAAGTGAACGATTTCAAGGCACATCTTGGAGATGCTCGAAGCGCGACGCAAATGGACAGGAACACCGTGGCCACGTTGCAAGGAGCATTGGGGTACGCGCAGAGCATTATCGATACGGCTCGAGAGCCGATGCTTGTTCTCGACGGCACGTTGCATATCCGGACAGCCAGTCGAGCCTTCTATGGCGTGTTCGGGGTGTCGCGCGAGGACACCGAAGGGCAATTCATTTACGACCTCGGAAACGGGCAATGGAATATTCCCGCGCTGCGCATATTGCTGGAAGGCGTGATAAAGGAGGGCAAGGACGTTCGGGATTTTGAGGTCACACACGATTTCCCGCAGTTGGGCCGCCATGTGATGTTGATCAATGCCCGGAAGATCTGGACGGAAGAGAACGATTCACTTTTGGTGCTGCTGGCGATCGAGGACGTCACTGAGCGCAAGCGAATCCACGAGGAACTGGTGCGTTCGAATGAGGACTTGCAGCGATTTGCGTATGTCGCGGCTCATGACCTGCGCTCACCTTTGAACACCGCTCTGAACCTTTCTCAACTTCTCGCAGGGCGTACAGAGGAAAAACTAGATGAGCAAGAACGTGAGATTATGCGGAATTCGCTCGCAAGTTTGGGACGGCTGAAGGCGCTGGTGGACGACATTCTGACGTTTTCGGAAATGGGAGACGCCCCGCAGCAGCGAAGCTTGATTTCGCTCGAC